>NZ_CP158687.1:2297248-2625427 GCF_040580765.1 Lentibacter algarum
GTTGGTTCGTCAAACAGGATTGCATCGGGTTCCATTGCCAAGGCGCGCGCGATGGCGACTCGTTGCTGCTGCCCACCCGAGAGCTGCGAGGGGTACATCTGCATCCGATCCTCAAGCCCAACGCGCTTGAGCAGTGCCTCGGCCTTGTCGCGGGCCTCTGCCTTCGCGACGCGTTTGACCTGTATCGGTCCTTCCATCACATTTTCCTGAACCGTGCGGTGTGTCCAGAGGTTAAACTGTTGAAACACCATGCCCAGACGGCTGCGGATGCTCTCGATATGGCGCGCATTCTGCGGTTTACCGTTGCGTACAATGACTTCTTCGCCCTGAACCGTCACCTTGCCAGAGGTTGGCGTTTCGAGGAAATTGAGACAGCGCAGGAAGGTGGATTTTCCAGAACCCGAGGAGCCGAGGATCGAGATCACGTCATGTTTGTTCGCTTCAAGTGAAATGCCCTTGAGAACTTCGAGGTGTCCAAAGGATTTATGGATATCTTCGGCTTTTAGAACGGTTTCCGCTTGGGTCATCCTTGGGCTTCCTTCACTGGCACCGTGGTGCCACGTGGTTTGTTATGGGCTTCGATATGGCGGCTTAGACGTCGTTCTGCTTGTCGCCAGATCAGCACAAAGATTGCAGTGATGCAGAGGTAGATTACAGCCGCCCAGAGGTAGACCGAAAAATCGAATGTCTTGGAAAATACCTGCCGCGTGCGGCCCATGATATCAAAAACCGTCACCACGCTTGCCAGCGCGCTGGCCTTCATCAGCAAAATGACTTCATTGCCCAAAGCGGGCCACGCGATGCGATACGCATGCGGGTAGACCACACGGCGCAAAGTTGTGAGGCGGCTCATGCCGATGGCTTTGGCAGCCTCGATTTCGCCACGGTTCACGCCCATGATACCACCGCGCAGGATTTCAGTTTGATAGGCGGTCGAGTTCAGCGCAAAGGTCAGGAGGGCGCAATTGAACGGATCCCGAAAGAAATTCCAGAGGCCCCATTCTGTTAAGAACGGACGAAATTGGCCCGAACCATAGTAGATCAGGAACAGCTGCGCGAGGATCGGCGTGCCGCGCATAAACGAGATGTAAAGCCTCAGCGGGGCTTGGACCATTGTCGGTGCCTGCACGCGGATCAAGGCGAACGCCGGAGAGAAAAACGCTGCAATTAAGGCGCCAAGAAGCGTCAGTTTGATCGTCATGAGTGTGCCATCAAGAAGGCGCGGCCAGTATTGGATGAGGACGTCGATCGGGTTCATTTCATGCCCTCCTTACGCCACGATTGGCACGTTTTTCCATCCGCGCCAGAACCACTTCCGACAGCAGGCAAAGCACCCAATAAATCAGGCAAGCCACAAGATAGAAGGTGAAGGGTTGTTTCGTGACCCCAACGGCCACTTTGGTCATGCGCATCAGATCATCCAAGGCGATCACCGAGACAAGCGCTGTATCTTTAAGCATGTTGATCCAGAGATTGCCTAAGCCGGGCAGCGCAAAGCGCCACAATTGCGGCAACTGGATCCGAAAGAATATCTTTCGCTGGCTCATACCGATTGCGCGGCCAGCCTCGGCCTGTCCTCTATCAAGCGAGTTGAACGCGCCTCGGATCACTTCGCCCGCGAAGGCACCGAACACCATGCCAAGCGCGATAACACCGGCTGCAAAGGGGCTGAAATTAGTGCCGCCGCCGTCAGGGTTCCACCAGCGTAGCGCCGAATTCAAAAGCAAACCAACGCCGTTATAGACCACAAACAGGGTTAGGATTTCCGGCAACCCGCGCATGACGGTTGTGTAGCCGAACCCGAAAAAGCGCAGAGTTCGCAACTGCGACAGCGAACAAAACGCCGCAAGAAATCCAAGGGCGAGCCCGACGGGCAGCGTTACGATGGCAAGTTGCGCCGTAATCGCCAGCCCGCGCAGAATTTCATCCCCCCAGCCGGCATCGCCGTATGCAAAGAGCTCATACATGGCGTGGCCTTGTGGTTGGGGGGACAAATTGCATCATTTCATCGTATAGACGTCGATTTCGAAATACTTGTTGTTGATTTCAAGATAGGTTCCATCAGCACGCATTTCTGCAAGCGCATTGTTCAGGTTCTCGCGCAATTCGTCATCTTCCTGACGCACGGCCATGCCAACGCCGTCGCCGACAAAGGCAGGATCGGTGATCGGTTCGCCTCCCAACTCACAGCATGCGCCGTCTTCGGATTTTGTGGTCCAATCCAGCATCGGCAGCATGTCACCGACTTGCAGATCAATACGACCGCTTGCCATGTCCAAATTTACTTCGTCCTGCGTAGGATAAAGGCGGACTTCGGCGTCAGGATAGGTTGCCTCGGCAAAGTCGGCCTGCGTTGTTCCCGACTGCGCGCCAATGATCAGGCCCGAAAGAGATTCATTGGTGAATTCGATGATATCGCTGCCCATTGGGACAACATGCGTCATCGCAGCAAGATAGTAAGGGTCAGTGAAATCAACCTGCTGTTTGCGTTCTTCGGTGATGAACATCGACGCAACGATCACATCATATTTGTTTGCCAGCAGGCCGGGGATGATACCGTCCCAGTCTTGGGCTACAACATCACATTCTACATCCATGCGTTTGCACAATTCCAAGGCAATATCGATGTCGAAACCGGCGATTGTCCCATCAGATTCGATGTAATTGAACGGAGGGTACGCGCCCTCGGTTCCGATTGTCACAGTTTCTGCGGTGGCTTGCACTGCAAAGGCTGCCGTGAGGGCCGCCGTCGCGATCATTGTCGTCAGTTTGGTTTTCATTTTGGTCTTCTCCCGTTGAGTTTGGTTTTCGTTACTTCATTATTTGGGTGACAGGGTCGCCCACATGGCCTGTGATGCGCCCGAACAATTCAGCGATTTGGTTCAGCCGGTCCCCTGTATCGGGGCCAAGCTCCATGAATACGCCGTTGATCAGAAGGTTGCCCAGACTCGCCATAAGGGCGGTGGAATCCCAGAACTGGTTAACTTGCGTCGGCACGGCAAACACCTCATCGGCGACCCCATTTCCCCAGTCACAATAGACGTCAGTGATCAGCGTGACAGGTATGCCCGCGCCATGTGCTTCTTGCGCCAGCACCTTGGCCTGCCGCGAATATCTGCGGGCCTCGAAGATGACCAGGCAAGCGGCGGTGTCCGACGCCAGCAATTCAGAAAAATTCCCTCCGGCAAGGTCCATCAACGTCACGCTATCGCGCAGATATTGCAGTTGGTTTGCGAAATATTGGGCGATGCCCCGTTCGGTTTGAAACCCGGTGATAAAAATCCGTTCCGTCTTGGCCAGACGTTTTACCACACGCTGCCAGTTCTTTGTTGTCGCCAATTCGTAGACAGACACCAAAGCAGCAATTTCCATCTCCATCCCGCGCGCAAGATGGGACTCATTGTTTTCCGAGTTTTTGCGAAGCTCGTTCAGACGTTCACTCATGAGCCAAGGATGGTCCCCGATGTGACCTTTCAAATGTTCCTTAAGGTTCCTGAAGCTCTCGTAGCCGATCGATCGGCAAAAGCGACCTACGGTGGCTTCGCTCACCTTCACTTTCGCTGCGATACTTGCGGCCGTTTCAAAAGGAAGTTCCGTCAGGGAGCCACTCATGTAGCTGGCAATCGCCTTGTCCGCTTTACTGCCATTCCTCATGGAATTGGAGAGAAGGGTCTCTATTGGCAGGGGCAATTGTGAACTCCGAAACGGCTTAGGGATTCGCCGTACATTGAAAGTTTTATTCCAAATTGTCAAATCTCAAATATTTCTGTCATTTTGACTGCAGAACCATGCGATACTGAAATATTATGAGCCAGTAACAGGGGCGGCGGTTGTTTTAAATGACACACTATCGCGCACAGTGTTGCATACGGGCGCAGTATTCTTGACTGGCAACAATGTGGGTTCAATTCAAAATCACCTCACTGCCCCACCGGACCGCAAGCTGCCGGGTACCCAATGGCGTCGCAGGGCCTGGAAGCCAATTCTTCGATTTCGGAGTGAAGTCCGCTCTGATCAGGTGAAACCAGACCTTGGTATTGCTTGACCGAACGGCCGCAAAGTCCCGCACAGCGGACCTCTATCCAAACCGCAGCGAACTACCGCTTTCCGCCCGATCTTACTTCGGCTGTAGTCTTTTAACGCCCAAACACACACTTCAGTAGACTTGTTGGTACGCCCTACCGTAGTGTCGCTGTGAGGAGCATGACATGCGGCAGCTGCGTGATGATACACATCTGATACTGGACGGCGAGGTGCGTGTGTATCGACGTGAGCGCAGCAAGCGCTGGCAGGCAGCCTTTGTGATTGACGGGCACACCATCCGCATCAGTACCGGAAAGCACGATCTTGCTGAGGCCAAGGAGTATGCCCGCGAGACTTTTCTTGAATACAAGTTCCGCCACAAGAACGACCTGCCTGTAGTCACCAAGAAGTTCTCTGATGTTGCCACGCTGGCCATTGCGGATATGCGCAAGCAGCTGGATGCGGGCTTAGGGCGCAAAGTGTTTGCAGACTACATCGTGTGTATTGAGCGTTACCTCATCCCGTTCTTCGGTGCACAGTATGTGACCACCATTGATTACGAGAAGGTGCAGCAGTTCTACGAGTGGCGGCGGGCAAAGATGGGCCGTGAGCCAAAGGCCTCAACGCTAAACACACATAACTCAGCCATGAACCGTGTGTTTGAAGAAGCAGTGGCGCGGGGCTTTATCGCGCACAAGAATGTGCCACTGCTGGTCAACCGTGGTGAGAAGAGCGAACGCCGTCCTGACTTTACCCGTGAGGAGTACGCTACACTTATCCGCAAGCTGCCCAGCTGGATTGATACTGGCAAAGCAGGCAAACCCACAGACATGCGGCACCTTATGCGGGACTACGTGTTGATCATGGCCAATACAGGCATGCGCCATGGCACAGAGGCGCTGAACCTACGCTGGAAGCATGTGACGCTGTTTGAAGAAAAGGATCTGCAGTATTTGGAGATGAGCGTCACAGGCAAAACTGGGCGGCGTGACATCATCTGCCGATCAGGCACAATCAATTACCTCAAGCGAATACACGAGAGATCTGAAGACATACGGCATATCCCGTTTGAAGACCTGCTCAAGCAGCGTATCGATCTGCCGGTGTTCAGATTGCCTGATGGAACAGTGAGCAAGAACATCCACCAGACGTTCCGCAAGTTCCTAACAGACACAGGACTAATCACATGTCCACGCACAGGGCAGAACAGAACGCTGTATAGTCTACGTCACACCTACGCGACATTCGCCCTACTCAACGATGGAATGGATATACATGCCCTCGCTGTGCAGATGGGCACAAGCATTGGCATGATTGAGCGGCATTACAGTCACCTCACGCCAAGGCTCAAAAAGGACATGCTCACGGGCAAGCGGTACGAGTTATCGCGGGATGAGTTTGAAGGGCAGAGTGAGGAATACTAATGAGGATCAACGTAAACGGCGGGAGGGAGACCGCTTTTTCGTTAAGTTTAGCTCCCGCAACAAAGACGTTAGAATTTGCGAACCTTTGCCGCCTTTTTAACAGAGCAATTTTCGGAATTTGCTACTTAGATCTCTAACTTTTGTTTGTCAAAAATGAGCCAAATCAGGCTTAGAACAGCACTGACGGCAACCACGTCGCCAACGCTGGAAGCATCCAGATCAGGATCACACCAACAGCCTGTATGCCGATAAACGGCACAACGCCTGCGTATATGTGGCCTGTCGTAACCTCTTTAGGCGCGGCCCCGCGCAGGTAGAACAAGGAGAACCCAAAGGGAGGCGTGAGGAAACTGGTTTGCAGGTTGATCGCGATCAACACACCGAGCCAGATCGGATCATGACCGAGCAGAATGAGTGTCGGCGTAACCAGAGGCAGAACGATGACCGAGATTTCCACGAAATCCAGAAAGAACCCCAGAAAGAAGATGAAGATCATGCAAAAGACAAGCGCGCCTGTTGCGCCGCCCGGCATGTTGCTGAGGATGCCAGCGACGCGCTCTTCCCCGCCAAGGCCGATGAAGACGAGACTAAAAACCCCCGCGGCAAGGATTGTCGCGAAGATCATCGATGTCATGGTGAGAGTTGAGCTGATCGCGTCATGCACAACCTTTTCTTTGACGGCCGCGCGCAGAGCAAAAATCACCGCAAGCGTGCCAGCAATGGCCAACCCCGCGTAAACAAGGCCCAAGGCAAAGGTGCCGTTGCTCAGATCGTCACGTTGAAACCGAACAGGGAAGGCGCCCGCAAGGATGCCGAGCGTGATGAGAGCCGCCGTGCCCAGAAGGATAAGCTTCGGGTTTATGCCCATCTTGTGGCCAGTCATCAATAGCGCACCGACGGCACCAACAGAGGCGGCTTCTGTCGGGGTGGCTATACCGCCCAGAATGGCCCCCAAGACTGCAAAGATCAGCAAAACAGGCGGCACCACAGCGCGAATAACTTCGGCGCGATCGGGCTTTGCCAAGTCTGTCGGTGCTGGTGGCATGTCCTGTGGTCTGATCCAGCCACGCAATAATATGTATATCAGATAGAGGCTGACCAGCAAAAAGCCGGGAATAATAGCTGCGGCAAAAAACTGACCAACAGACAAGGCTTCGACTGAGAATTTGCCTTGCTCATATTGGGCCTGCTGGAAAGAATTTGACATAACGTCAGCCAAAATAATCAATAATGTCGAGGGTGGAATGATCTGCCCCAAGGTGCCCGCAGTGCAAACGATACCTGAGGCGACGCGCGGGTCATATCCAGCGCGCAACATGGTTGGGAGAGCGATCATACCCATCGCAACGACTGTGGCTCCGACGATGCCTGTTGAAGCGGCCAGAAGCGCGCCCACTAACACGACAGAAATTCCGAGCCCGCCGCGAAGCTGGCCAAAAAGCCGGCCCATCGTGTCAAGCAATTCTTCCGCGATGCGACTTTTCTCAAGGATGGCTCCCATAAGCACAAACAGCGGAATGGCAATCAGCACGTTATTAGACAGGAGCCCGAACACACGCTGGCCCATAGCGCCTAGTAGGGTGACGTCCATATGGCCGGTATACCAACCGATATAAGCGAAAATTATACCAACACCGGCGATAGAAAATGACACCGGAAAGCCCAAAAGTATCGCACCCATCAGGGCCGCAAACATGATGATATCCAGATATTCGGTCATGGCTTTGGCCTATGCAATATGAGCCGTATCAACAGCGACACAGACTGAAGCATCACGAGGATGCAGAAGGTCGGGATCAGCGATTTCATCAAGAACACGGCTTCAATGCCGCCAACTGACAACGGGCCTTCGAGGATTTTCCAGGAGTTGCGAACCGAAGGCCACGACCAGTAAAGCAGCGCACTCATAGATGGTAAAAGAAAGAAGAGATGACCGAAAGTATCAATGCGTCTCTGGGTCTCTGGGCTGGCCTTGGCGAAAAACACATCAACACGCACATGCTGGTCGACCAGCAAAGTATAGCCTGCACCCAGCATGAAGAGGGTCGCATGCATATAAAGCACGCTTTCCTGAAGGGCTATCGAGTTCAAACCAAACGCATAACGCCCGACGACGATAGCGAATTGCATCAGCACCATGAAGAGGGCGAACCAACGCACAAGCCCTGCTACTCTTATGTTGAACGCGTCAATCCCGTTTGCCAGCTTTTCCATCTGCCCCTCCCGAAGCGAAGTGATGCCTGCGCGAAAATGCTCCGCGCAGGCCGCTCGTTTCAGTAGCCCATGACAGCGGCGCGCGCGTTCATCTGGCCGTTGTCGGCATAGACCATGTAGCTGCCCACAGAGTCGCGGTAGGCCACAAAGCTTTCCGCGATACGCTTAACCAGCTCGTCGTCGTCTTGACGTAACTCGTCGATAACTTCGGCGGCGGCTTTGCCCATGGCGGTAATCACGTCCTCAGGGAACATTTTCACTTGAACGCCTTCGTCGGCAACGAGCTTCTTCAACGCCAACGCGTGTTTGGTCGTGTATTCCGTCCAAACAGGGTTGTAGAGGCTCTCGCAAGCTAGGCTGACAACCTGTTTCAGATCATCTGGAAGCTCTGCATAAGCTTCTGCGTTGACGCCACATTCCTCGGCTGACGAAGGCTCGCCGACACCAGGCCAGTAGTAGTTCTTGGCGACTTGATGATAGCCAAGCGCGCTATCTGTCCATGGGCCAATGAACTCACCCGCATCCAGCGCACCGGTTTGAAGAGCTTGGAACATCGCCGGCCCTGACATGGCCTCTGCGGCCATCCCCAGTTTCGCCGCCATTTCCGAGGCAAGCCCCGTGGTGCGGAACTTCAGACCTTTGAGGTCTTCGGCTGAGTTGATGTCATTGCGGAACCAGCCGCCCCACTGTGGGCCAGAGTTGCCGCACAGGAAGGGTTTGATGCCGAAGCGGCCATACATTTCGTCATATAGGGCTTGGCCACCACCGTGATAGAGCCAGCCGAACTGCTCGTCTGCGCGCAGGCCAAAAGGCTGTGAACCAAAAAGCAAAATACCTTTAGACTTGCTACCCCAGTAAGCGGGAACGGCATGGTAAAGCTCGGCCGTGCCTTCGCTGACGGCGTCAAATACGCCGCGTCCCGGGACAAGCTCACCTGCGGGGAAAAGCTTTACTTCGATACGGCCACCAGACAGCGTGGTGATGCGATCAGCCAGCGTTTGTGCAGCCACACCAGGCCCAGGCAGGTTTTTCGGCCATGCAGTCACCATTTTCCACTGGCGCTTGTCTTGGGCAATCGCAGGTGAGGCCAAAGCAGCGGCGGCTGTGCCGACACCCACCGATGCTAGAAATTTACGTCTGTCCATTTTTGTTCTCCTAGTTGTTGTTTGTTAGAGTTGGTTTTCCTTCAAGACCGTCTTCCGCGGTCCCTGATGCGCTTGGAATGCGCATTTCGAACGTCTCGCTGATGCGAGCGTAGTCGTAGTAGCCCATGCGGGCGATGGGCTGAATCTTAGGGATATCGATCTTGCCAGTGGGCAAAATAACATCATCTGCGACATGAATCCGCATGACTTGGCCGTAGATCACATCAATCGTTCCAACAGGACTGTTGCCCGGTAAACGATGGGTCGAAATATATTTGCACTCAAAGTGACAGGGGCTTTCGGCCACTCGAGCGCCGGGGGCATCAACACATGAAGCCTTGGTAATGCCTGCATGCTCAAACTCGTCTTCGTCTGGGTCAAGCGCCATAGCCGAGATGTTTACCGCATCACGGAGATCATAAGTCGCCATATTCCAAACGAACCAGCCGGTCTCTTCGGCGTTCAAAACCGTATCCTTGCGGCGCCCATCAGGGTATTGGTTGGCTGCAAACATCACCATCGGTGGATCAAACGTCAGGTTTTGCCACTGGCTGTAGGGAGCCAGATTGTGCACGCCTTCCTTACTGACAGTGGAAAGCCAGCCGATCGGCCGCGGTACCGTGCAGGCCTTGAACGGCGAGAAGGGCAGCGGGCAATCTTCCGATGCGGGCGCGTAGTGCATGGGTCAGTTCCCCAAGATGCGCGGCAGGCGCAGGCCATTGGCCTTTGCGCATTCGATCGCCTCTTCATACCCGGCATCCGCATGACGCCAGACGCCTGAAGCGGGGTCATTCCACAGAACGCGCTCGATCCGTTTGGCGGCCTCTGGTGTTCCATCCGCACAGATCACAACGCCAGAATGCTGGCTAAATCCCATACCAACGCCACCGCCGTGATGGATTGAAACCCATGTTGCGCCGCTGGCCGTGTTGACCAGCGCGTTTAGCAGCGGCCAGTCACTTACAGCATCCGAGCCGTCTTTCATGGCTTCGGTCTCGCGGTTGGGCGAAGCAACAGAACCACTGTCGAGATGGTCACGGCCAATGACAACAGGAGCCTTTAACTCGCCACTGGCGACCATTTCGTTGAAGGCAAGGCCCGCCCTGTGACGATCGCCGAGCCCGATCCAGCAGATACGCGCAGGCAGCCCTTGAAAGGCGATGCGTTCCTGGGCCATGTCGAGCCAGTTGTGCAGATGGGTGTTCTCTGGGAAGAGTTCTTTCATCTTCGCATCAGTCTTGTAAATGTCTTCAGGGTCTCCCGACAGCGCTGCCCAGCGGAACGGGCCGATGCCACGGCAGAACAACGGACGGATATAGGCAGGCACAAAACCGGGGAAGGCAAAGGCATTCTCTAGCCCTTCTTCCAGTGCGACTTGTCGAATGTTGTTTCCGTAATCCAGTGTCGGCACACCAGCGTTCCAGAAATCAACCATCGCCGCCACATGGGTCTTCATTGAGGCGCGGGCCGCATTTTCGACCGCTTTGGGATCACTTTCCTGTTTGTCTTTCCACTCCGCCATGCTCCAGCCCTGCGGCAGGTAGCCATGCAGCGGATCGTGTGCGCTGGTCTGGTCAGTCACCATGTCAGGGCGAATGCCGCGCTTGTAGAGTTCGGGGAAGACATCGGCAGCATTGCCGAGCAATCCGACCGATTTCGCTTCGCCTGCCGCTGTCCATTTTTCGATCATGGCGAGCGCTTCGTCCAACGTATCGGCACGTTCATCAACGTATTTTGTGCGCAGGCGAAAATCTATGCTCTCTGGATTACACTCCACCGCGAGGCAACACGCACCGGCCATCACGGCCGCAAGTGGCTGCGCGCCGCCCATGCCGCCGAGGCCTCCAGTGAGAATCCATTTTCCTTTTAGATCACCATCATAGTGCTGGCGCCCTGCTTCGACGAAGGTCTCATATGTGCCTTGAACGATACCTTGCGAGCCGATGTAGATCCATGACCCAGCGGTCATCTGACCGTACATCGCAAGACCTTTTTTATCGAGTTCGTTAAAGTGATCCCAAGTGGCCCAATGGGGTACAAGGTTGGAGTTGGCAATAAGAACGCGCGGGGCGTCCGTGTGGGTTTTGACGATGGCAATAGGTTTGCCCGATTGCACGACCAATGTCTCGTCATCTTCAAGGTCTTTGAGGCTCGCAACGATGGTATCGAAATCTTGCCAAGTACGCGCGGCACGGCCGATGCCGCCATAAACGACTAGCTCGTGCGGGTTCTCGGCCACATCCGGGTGCAGGTTATTCATCAGCATCCGCAGGGGCGCTTCGGTCATCCAACTTTTTGCGTTCAGGTTTGGTCCGGTGGGTGGGTAGATATCACGGATGTTCTTACGTGGGTCGCTCATGTGGGTCTCCAGACGGACAGTGTTTCTAAGATCGATTTGAGGGTAACGCGGAGATTCTCCGCGCGTTCGTCGACATAAGCCCAAGGGGCGCTCTCGATCATGTATGTCGATTGAGCCAGCTCCATCTGAATGGCGTGAAAGCCCTCAGATGGCTTGCCGTAATGGCGCGTTGTCCAGCCGCCTTTGAAGCGGCCATTGTTAATTAGCGTGTATTCGGCTGCCTTGAAGCAGATAGAGGTGACGGCCTCTTCTAGTGCGGGAGCGCAGGTCGTCCCAAGGTTTGTGCCGATGTTGAAGTCCGGCAGCGTGCCGTCGAAAAGGTACGCGATCTGTGAGCGGATGGAGTGGCAGTCGTAAAGGATTGCAAAGCCGTGAATGGCTTTAATGCGGTCCAGTTCAGCCTCCAAGGCGGCGTGATAGGGCGCGTGGAAGGCCACTCGGCGGCGCTCGATTTCGACCGCGTCCGGTTCTTGTCCTTCAAGGTAAATGCTCTGCCCGTCAAAATCTGTCAGCGGACAGAGGCCAGTTGTGTTCTGGCCAGGGTAAAGGCTTGCGCCACTCGGGTCGCGGTTGACGTCGATCACATAACGATGGATCGGGGTGCGTACGGTTGTAACACCCTCTAACAACCCGTCATAAAGGTTGTGAATGTGCCAGTCCGTATCGGCCATAGCACGGCCTGTTTCGTTCATCCGCGCAAGGCAATCGGTGGGAATGTTTGTGCCCGTATGGGGCAAGCCCAGAACCAGCGGGCTTGTGCCGCGAGAGGTCTCAATCTGCATCAAATTGCCCCCCAAACATACGTTTGTGCAGCGGGTTGATGCCAATTCCATAGGACAGCTCGGCAGGTGACGTTACATCCCAGATCGCTAAGTCAGCCCGTTGGCCGGCAGCAAGTGTTCCACGGTCAGAAAACCCAAGCGCGCGGGCGGCGCTGCGGGTTGTTCCTGCCAAGGCTTCAGCGGGTGTCAGGCGAAACAGCGTGCATGCCATGTTCATCGCTAGGAGGACAGAGCCAAGCGGCGATGAACCTGGGTTCCAGTCGGTTGCGACGGCCATGTGCACGCCGTGCTTTCGAAAGGCTGCGATCGGTGGCGCTTGCTCTTCGCGGATCGCATAGAAAGCCCCGGGCAGGATCACCGCAACACTGCCGGAGCGCGCCAATGCTTCCGCGTCGGCGTCGCTGGCATATTCGACATGGTCTGCCGACAAGGCGTCAAACTCCGCCGCAAGGGCGGTGCCGCCAATATTGCTCAACTGTTCGGCATGCAGCTTTACAGGCAAGCCGAGCGCGCGCGCCGCTTCAAAAACACGGCGCATTTGGGCGGTGTCAAAGGCGATGCCTTCACAGAACCCGTCTACCACATCAACCAATCCCTCGGCGTGAGCCGTTTTGAGGGTCGGAATGCAAATGTCATCAATATAGCTGTCGGCATCAGCACCTGCGGGCACCGCATGAGCACCCAAAAAACTGGTGCTAACATTGATCGGACGGGCGCTCGCGACAGCGCGTGCAACACGTAGCATTTTTAGCTCGGTGTCATGATCCAGCCCGTAACCGGACTTGATCTCGATGGTGGCAACACCTTCGGAAATCAGCGCGTCTGCTCGACGCAAGGTGGCTTCAAGAAGGTCTTCCTCGCTGGTCTCACGCGTTGCCTTTACGGTGGAAACGATACCGCCTCCCGCGCGAGCAACTTCTTCGTAGCTCGCGCCTTCAAGGCGCATTTCGAATTCCTGCGCGCGGTTTCCGCCATGGACGATATGCGTGTGGCAGTCAATCAGGGCCGGTGTGACGAGGCGACCACCACAGTCATGCGTCGGCAGTTTTGCAATTTCAGCAGGGCAGTCGTGTATCTGTCCAACCCAACGGATCTGACCCTGCTCGAGCGCAATGCCAGCGTCTTTGATCAGCCCGTAGCCGGATGCGGTATCGACCATCGTCGCTGCCTTGAGGTGAGTGAGTAGGACTGAGTCGCTCATGGAAACACCTTGAATAAGTAGGTGCCTTTAATTAATATGTAGCTACTTAATTAAGTCAAGGAATTCTTGCTGTGTAAAAAATTGTCACCAAACAGGCACTTACATCGAACGGATGGGAAGCGAATGTCGAGATTGGCATCAAAGACAGGAGAATCGCGCACATTAGGCCCGCCCCCCACGGAGCCACGCCAACAGTCGGGCTGGCTCTTGCTGCGCCGCTAAACTTGCACAGTCATTCATTCCAGCGCGCGATGTCGGGGCTAACAGAAGCGCGCGGGCCCGACCCAAGCGACAGCTTCTGGACATGGCGGCGACTGATGTACAAGTTTCTCGATCAGCTGACACCAGACCAAATTCAGGCTATTGCCGCACAGGTCTTTCTGGAAATGTTGGAGGCGGGTTACTCAAGCGTCGCCGAATTCCATTACCTACATCATAACGCAGGTGGTGTGCCTTACGCTAACTTGGCAGAGCTGTCCGAACAGATCGTGGAGGCTGCAAAAGACGTTGGCATCGGCCTGACACTGCTCCCCGTTCTCTATCAGTTCGGCGGACTTGATAAGCGCCCCTTGGCAGGTGGCCAGCGACGCTTTGGAAACGACCCCATGCAATTCGCTCGGCTGCACGAAGGCGCGGCAAAGGCCGTGGCAACAGGCCCCGAGGACTTTAACATCGGCGTTGCGCCGCATTCGTTGCGCGCCGTCGACACATTGGGGCTGAGCGATGCTCTATCGCTTGCTGGCAATGGGCCGGTTCACATGCATTTGGCCGAACAGGTAGCCGAGGTTGAAGAAGTGCAAGCGGCCCTCAACGCACGCCCAACCGAATGGTTGCTAAGCAACTATGATGTCGATCCGCGCTGGTGTCTGATCCATTGTACGCAGATGACGCCGCTGGAAACACAGGCGCTGGCGGCCACAGGTGCTGTCGCTGGCCTATGCCCTATCACAGAGGCCAATCTGGGCGACGGGATCTTCAACGGCACGCACTATCTGGGCCACGGTGGCAATATCGGGTTTGGCTCTGATTCAACCGTGCATATCTCCCTGTTTGAGGAGCTGAAATCGCTCGAATACTCGCAACGCCTGCGCGACAAAAGCCGCGCGGCCCTTGCCAAGGCGGATCGCTCGACAGGGCGTGTCTTGTTTGAGGCGGCGGCAAGGGGCGGCGCTCAGGCTGGTGGCCGTGACAGCGGCACCCTTGCAGTGGGCAAGCTGGCGGATATTTTGGCGGTTGATCTGGACAACGAATGGGGCGTTAACCGGTCAGGCGATATGGCACTAGATACTCTTATATTCGGTGGTAATGGGCAGCGTTGCATCAGCGATGTTTGGAGCGCCGGACGCCACGTTGTCAAAGAGGGTCGCCATATTGAGCGTGAACGTATAACAAAGAAGTTCACCGCAACAATGGCAGAACTGGAGCAGAATATTTGACACAAGTGTCGCGCTTATCTTGGCAAGAAGTCAGAGATCAGATCCGCGCAGGAATTCTCAATCGTACTTTTTCGCCTGGCGACAAACTGCCACGCGATGCGGATATTGCAGATCAGTTAGGGTGCGCACGATCTACAGTGCAACGCGCTATGCGCAATCTGTCAGACGCCGGGCTAGTGGAGCGCAAGCGCAAAGGCGGCACTCATGTTCGCTTGGATCCTGTAACGCGTGCCACGCTTGATATTCCCATCACGCGACGCGAGGTGGAAAGGCGTGGGAGCATTTATGGCTATCATCTAATTGATCAAGAGCGTTCTGAAACTGCACGAGAGGTTGCCGGAAAATTCGAGTTATCAGGGCCAACACAAATGATGCGAGTGCGGGCGTTACATTTGGCTGATCACAAGCCACACATATATGAGGATCGCTGGGTGTGCACAGATACAGTGCCTGAAATCCTCAATGTCGATTTGGCGCGCGAAAGTGCCAATGAATGGCTAGTTAGGAACAAACCATTCACCCGCTGCGATCTCAGGTTTTATGCAATTTCTGCCGATGTGGAGACGGCACAACACCTCAGCATTGAGAAAGGCAGCGCCTTGCTTGTGATTGAACGAACAACTTGGATCGGGACTGCGCCCATCACCTTAGTCAAAGCCTTCACCGCGCCAGGATACGAGCTTTTGACCTCGATTTAGGGGCGTTGTTCGGTTGGCAGATCAGGGAAAGATCGAGTTGCAAACGCCATGCGAATCCAGTGTGCGAAACGCGTAGTCGATGCCCGTGCACAGCCTCCTCCGCCTTTAGTTTGCCGCCCGTTCGAGAAGAAAAATTGGTAGGCTTGGCAAATCTCAGTTGCAAAATGCCTATGCGGCACGGATGATAGTCGATACTTGTACCATCGCCGAGAGCGACCATTTGGCCCACGTTCCAGCTCGGGACGCCCAGTTGTTCACCGAAGATCACATGAATGGCCGGTTTTTGCGTTGCATAGCGGAACCGCGAGCCGCGCACTTGAAGCATCTGTCGCGCTGCAAGCGCACGCAGCACAAAATAACAGTGACCAAGTTGGGGCTCGAAGCTGTTCATCGCTGCGCGGCACATGAAGGCCCACTATGGGCCGAAAGCGATTACAGCAACTCCACCGCCTCACTCAGTTGCTCCGCATTCACGTCGATATACCGCTGAGTAGTCGATATATGCGAATGTCCCGCCAACTCGGCCAGCAAGCGCACACCCACCCCTTTGTTGGCCAACCTCGTGATGTAAGTGCGTCTTCCCGAATGGCTTGAAGCATCCTTGAGCCCCACAGCCTTGTAGATGTCCAAGAACAGCTGACACATTGTGTTTGCTGAGAAGTGCCCGCCCTTTTGGCTCTCGAACAGTGGGCGCTGTGGATTGCCCAAGTATTTGATCGCACCATAGTCTCCAAGCGCCTTACGAAGCCGCTGGTTCAAATACACCGTGCGTGTGTGCCCGCCTTTGCTTTGTGCTGCGCTGAGGATGAACTGCTCACGCACGTTGCCTGCCTCATCAAACACATTGCCGACTGTGAGAGCGGCAATCTCCTTGGCCCTTAACCCTGCGTAGAAGCTAGTGAGTATGATTGTCTCATCACGTGTTGGATGACGACGGCTGCGGCAGTATTGTATAACCCTGCGCAGTTGCGCCTCGTTCAATGTCTGTGCTTGGCGCATGTGCTGATCCCCTCAAAACCTAAGCTTTTGTGTGCTTTGAGTATAAAGTCTGAGGTATTGGTCTTCCTACTGGAAAGACGCCTTAGATGAAGTCTATATTTTACAATGACTTACGCAATAATCTCATACTATGTAACTTCTATGAGGTTTTGTGCGACAGCGTTCTGCTCGCTGTAAATCGCGCTACTGCAACCGTTCAATCCGGCTCAACAACACCTCGCGTGAAATCTCGCCCACATGTGTGTGCGCAAGCACGCCGTCAGGGCCGATGAACAGCGTTACAGGCAGTCCCACTGTGCTATAATGCTGTGAGAGCATCCTACTGGTATCGATCAGCATGTGTTCTGGGCTAATACCCTTACCGGCTAGGTATCGGTTAACATGGGCGGCAGTTTCACCTTGGGATGCCAAAAGGAAAATGACATCATCACGCTGCTCGGCAATTGTTACGAGCATAGGCAATTCGCGGCGACAAGGCGGACACCATGTGGCCCAGAGGTTGATGATGATCGGCTTGTCTGAAGCGACGAGTGACGTCAGAACTAGTCTCTCACCCTCGATTGTTACCAAAGGTTCTACAGGCAATGCTACAGGCGCGCGGGGCGCAACATCGAAGAGCACCACTTGCCACACGATCACGCCTGCCCAAAGCGCCGAAGCAGCAGGTACAAAGGGCAATGACCGCCACAATGACCAAGCTGTAACGAGTACAACTCCAATTGCTGCACCTGCTACTGAGAACCCACCTTGCCAGATGGCAATAATGCGCCAAGGTTCTTCCGCAAAACTGGGCCAAAAGGCGATCACATGACTAAGCCGGGCCCCAATGAAGGCCCACAAGACGGTTGTACTGGACCAGCTGCTTAATGCGCGATTTTTGGTTACACGTGCGAAGATCTCTGCGACGACAACAAATACGACCACGCCGAGCAGTGCTGCAAAGCGTTCAATGCTGAGAACAAATGGGCCGAGGTCTATTGCTGACATGCCGACCGGGTATCAACACATGGGCGTGATTGCCAGCGTCAACCAGTCTATGGGTGGCTCTTCAATACTCCTCTGCCAGCATGACGGTGAGCACCCGTGCAGTCACAGCAGGATCGCTTGGATCAGGCGAGTGCATCTGCAGGTCTAGATCGTAATAGTCAAACTTCCAAAAGAACGTGTTGCCGTTTAGCTTGATGGCCCCAAAGTCATGCTCCGCATATGGGTCGTTGTCTAGCGTGAATGCATCGAAGTCCTCTACGGCAATCAGCAGTTCTGTAACTGTGATAGGGTCACAGGCCAACACGCCTTGAGTGAGTATCCAGCGACAATGATCAAGACGCCGCCGCGCCCGATCGTTAAGTGCAGCTATAATTGCTGTGTTTGCGTCAGGCATTGGCATTTGCTGCTGCCTTGGCTGCCCCGGGTTTGATGCGTGGTTGCCGTTCTGCAACTTTGGTGATGGCCCCATCCAAATCCCCTTCCGCAGCTGCATTGAGGAAGGCATCAAGAACAGCTGCCACCTCATCCAATGACTTCACAAACACCGCATTGTTGGTGCCATCGGCTGCAATCACACGTGCTCCATAACGACACTGAACATACCAGCCACTGTCTTGCTCAAAGAACCATGGGCGAACACGGCGATGCGTTTTGATCAGCTGTGCTTCTCCAAACTCATCCTTGATCCATTTGTGTCGTTCAACCCGATGATCTTGCTTCTTGAGTACTGCCGCATGCACCAGCTTTTGTTCCTTAAGCCCTGCTACGAGTTTGTCACGTCTACTGATGATGGGATCGCGTTTGGTGCTGCGATCAACTGTTTTGAATGTAAGCTTTGCGAGATGTGTCATGTGCGCTCCTTGCTGTTTGGTTACAGCTAAAGCGTATGTTCAAATGAAACATTGGACGACCGAAAAGAAAGTCAAGTATCTGAATTTATGAGATAATATTAGACTATGGGGTAATGCACAGATAAGTGCAGCATTGGTCACATGTGTTCGCGCTTAATGATTGGCGTATAAAAAAGCAGCGCTCACACACCGACCCCGCGCCCACAAAAAAAGCGTCTAACGGTTTGCTCCGCTGACGCTGTCTTTCTGTTAAGTCTCTGTCTGTTTGATCATCTTCGTTTGAGCTAGTCTTGATGTTCTGTGTTCTTTTGAACCTTTGTTAGTTTGAACAACAGCTCGTGAACAAGGATGTGCCAAGACCTGCGCCATTGGCATCTGTCGTGTTCAAACTGCTCAGGTGTTTGCTGTGCGAAGGGGCTTAGCCACGCTCCATCATCTGCAAATCACCGCTTGCCTCATATTGTGCCTGTTGTGTGTTTAATGCCTGTTGTGCCTGCTGTAGCCAGAGTGGGCTGGCTGCCCTTGAAATGCGATGTGCTTGTTGTTGGGTGTAGTGCTCATTCAATGCGTGCTGTGGCTGCGGATTTGAATGCTCTGCATTCCAACTGAGGTTGTCTGAGATTGTGTCACTGCCCATGCGCCAGTATTCGTGCGTGACATAGCTTGTCACAGCTGCACGGTCTTTTACGGGCATGATCCAGTTTTTAACGAGTGGCGCTGTTTGTGTGTGATGCTGCGCCCAGATTGCATTGAGCAAACAGCACATGTGTTCTGTGTCCTGCAGTGGGCTTGGCATTACGAAGTGAACATGGAAGTTCTCATAATCCGCGCCCTCATGTGCAAAGCACCAGCGTGGCACGCGCATGTTCTGACGCTCAGCGGCTTTGCCATAGATCACGCGATCCACTTTGTTCCAGTAGCTGCGCAGGAGTTTGTTGGCGCTCGCTCTGCCAATGGTTCTGCCGTTCACGAACTTGAGCGTGCCAAACACATTCCAGTCTTGCGCCAGCAGATACTGCACCAATGCCTGTCGTTCTTGTTTGCGCTGCTCAAATCCCATGTGGTTCTCCGCATGTATTTATCAACGAAGAAGGAAAACAGGGCAGAAACGGCAGTGTGAAGATTGGATGGAAAGCCTGATGGATAAATACGCCGGCTCAGCAGCGATGAGATAAATACAATGCAAACAATGCATTGGAGGATTGGATGAGCATAAGACTATTGGAACACATGCGCGATGAGTTGATAGCAACGGGCATTGTGCAGAACACACCGGAGTTCTGCCACAGTTGGCTGGGACGCAGTGAGGGCTATATCCGCGTGCTGCGCTACCACAACACGGAACCCAGTGTAGAAACCCTGAGCATTTGTGCAAGCAAGCTTGGGTATTATGCAGCGCGATTGGCGGCAAGTGATCAGCAAAATCATCAAGCGTGGAGTGAGCGTTTGGCAAACCTTAAGGCACTTTGTGACAGGGCCATAGCTGAGCAGTCAGAGGCAGTGTGGCGTGCGCCAGAACGGATGGCGGTATAATGCGATTTAATCATTGCAACGTCACTTATGACGTATCTCATCCGAAATTCCCCCTGCAGCCGCAAAAATCTGCGCTGCGGATTTTTCTAGGGAAGTACTTATCAAGTCTGGGTGGTCTTTTACTAACCCCACTCCCCTCAACTGGAGGCGCATATGACTGACCGCGAGGAACTACGCCGACTGATAGATGTGATTGAGAAGGCTTCAGCTAGTGTTCAGCTGGATCAAGCCATTGAGGACATTAAGACTTTTGCCAACACCACAAGCTTCTTAGCAAACAAGCTGGAGACACGCCTCAAGGGTGGCGCAGTAAAGGCAAAGAGCAAACCCAAATCACGTATTGGCAAGGCCATTGCACCACCGCAAATTCCCAAGCCCAATGGGCCCAAGCCACAACAGGCTGCGCCAGACGCTGCAGGTGGCGGCATGCCCTCAGCCCTATCAACTGCAACATCACAGGCTGACTACGACAGGCTAAAGCCGCAAGGGGCGCAGGGACCAATATCTGGCAGCTGAACATTGTGGGTGTCACACAGCGTCTGTGCGCGGGCTGTAAGCGGTGACTACGTTAGGTCTGCGCTCAGTGTAGCGAGCAACTAGGGTTACTGCGCTACGCTGCTTTTTGGATGGAAACAAACATATATTGAGTTCATGAAGACTTGTAATTTTTGGTTGAAGGTCTGGCAGAGAGGTATGCCTTAGAAGGTGACTTCTTAAACTTTTGCAAAGCGGTCGTTGGTCCAAGACGCAGCGAACGGCGAGAAAGAGCCCACAGCAGAAGTGCCAAAATCTTGCTGCGTGCGCATGCAGCACGAGAACCTGCTGCGCCGCCGCAAAATCGTCGCCGCATCGCAGAGGTGGATGCGGTCATTCGGGCATTAGGCAGCGATTCTGAAGTCCTGAATTCACACACTGCGGGAGGGAGTGTCATGAATTTTGTGTATCTGGCCGACCCATGCGGGTTTCAGATATTGTCACGCGCTGAAGCGATCCTCGAACATGATAGCGAAATGATTGCGGGCGGCAAACCATTCTCGGACATTGCGGCCTCCTCTCGCGAAGTTGCGGATGGCCAGGTAGATCAGCTTTGTCGCGGCTTTTTCGGTTGAGAATGAGCCGCGGGTCTTGATGGATTTGCGGATCACACGGTTCAGGCTCTCGATAGCATTGGTCGTGTAGATGATCTTGCGGATCGCCGGATCGCCGGATCGAAGGCGAAGAACGGGATCACCTCCTGCCACGCTCGCCGCCATGCCGGAGCGATTCTGGCATATTTTCCGGCCCATTTTTCCTCGAAGGCATCCAGTTCCGCAGCCGCCAGATCGGCTGTGGCGGCCCCGTAAATCAGGCGTAGATCGGCGGCTACAACCTGGCGGTCTTTCCATGCGTAGAAGTTCAGAGAATGGCGTCCAGATGCACGATGCAGTCTGGACCGCGGCACCGGGAAAGGCAACTCGCCGTCCCGGCCCTTCAGGCGCTTGGCTGACGTGCCGTTGCGCCGGTTGGGCTGACTCGGTGGCGCGTCCTTGCCGTCCTCCTGGCCCAGATGGGCCGTCAGCTCCGCGCCTAACATGCGTTCCATCAGCTTGATCTGCAGCTCTTTCATCAACCCGGCGTCGCCAAGCAGATCTTCAGGCCGCTCGCAGCCCTTCAGCCGTTCGTCCAGTAATTCCTTGGAAATCGTCATCGTCCTTGCTCCTCTCAAGAAGCATGGATCAAAGCGCAGTTAGACCGAAGATCGGACACTCTCCTGCGGGACTTTCCATACCACCTCTCTGATTGGTCGGGCTGGCACTTCCGGTCCCTTGGTTCTGGGATTCTGAACTAGAGGAGGCTTCCGGGCGATCCAGCAATTGAGTGATAGCCTTGAAACTGAAGAACGCCCTCATAGCCAAAATTCCGCCCGATGCCAGATTTCTTGAAACCGCCGAACGGGCCATTGTTATCCATCGCCGAAGGCCCATGCGCATTGATAAAGCTGTAACCTGCTTCGATGCGACGGGCGAGAGCGACCGCGCGATCTGTATCTTCGGACCAGATGGATGAGGCGAGGCCGAATTGATCGTCATTGGCCATGGCAATCGCCTCATCTTCCGTCTCGAACGGCAGGATTGGCAAAATCGGGCCAAATTGCTCGTGCTTGACCACCGACAGAGACGGATCAGCATTGAAGACCAATGTGGGGCGTTGGAAATATCCGGTCTCAAACAACTCCTGATCCGAAATTTGGCCAAGCTCATGCACATCTTGTCCCTTGGCGCGCGCCTCGGCGATCATGTCGGTGACCACTTTCAGTTGTTTGGTGTTGTTCATCGGGCCCATGGTGGTTTCCGGCAGCAATCCGTCACCTATGACTTGCGCATTAAGCGCAGCGCGAAGGCCTTCCGCAACTTCATTAAAGCGGGATCTGTGCACATAAAGCCGCTTCAGGGCATAACAAATCTGACCGGTCGACATAAACGCCGCACGATAAAGCCGCTGAAACGCGTCGCCCGACAGGTCGGCATCGTGGCAAACGATACCAGCATCGTTGCCGCCGAGTTCAAGAGTTACCGGTGTGATGTTCTCGGCCGCTACTTTCATGACATGGCGGCCAACGTCGACGGAGCCGGTGAAGTTTACATACCGGACATGTCGATGGCCAATAATTGCATCGCCGATCTGGCTGGCTGATCCGGTGACGATATTCACGACACCCGGGGGCAGCATTTCTGCGACTCTCTGCAAGGTCAGCGCGGGAGCCAATGCTGAATTGGCCGATGGTTTCACGACAACCGTATTGCCTGCCATCAACGCTTGTGGAAGCTTTGCGCCCAGAATGGCCAGAGGCCAGTTCCAAGGCACAACCAAGGCGGCAACCCCGCGCGGCTGGCGGGTGATGATTGTGTCATTTGGCGCAGCCTTGATGAGTTCATCCTGCGCCAGACGCTCGCCATAGTTGGCGCACTGCAAGAACCGTTCGCCAAGGCGGCTGATTTCGAGGCGGGTTTCGAACAGGATCTTGCCGTGCTCGCGCGTGAAAACTTTGGCCCGGGCCTCGACCTCTTCCATGTTTTGCGTAATGGCTGCGGCGACTTTGCGTAACATATCGGCGCGTTCGCTGTAACTAAACGCCGCCCAGGCCGGAAAGGCGGCATGCGCGGCTTGCATGGCGCGTTCAACGTCATCAGGTGTTCCCGCCGCTGCACGCCCAACCAGTTCGGACGGGCGGGCCGGATTGAAAATCTCGTAGTTTCCGCCATCAGAGGCAGAACATGGCTCACCGTCGATGAAGAGTCTGGTTTCAGTTGCTGCGCCCATGGTCCCGCCCTTTCAGGAATGAAATTGCGACCAGCGTAGAACGGCAGCGCGATAATAATCAGTCCTGTTTTTGCTATCGCGAAAAGAAAAAACTATCGACTACATTGAGCTGACCCTCCGGCGAATGCACATGGCCAGCGCATCAGCCGCAGGTGTCAGCGGATGGCCAGCGCGGGTCATCAGCGCCAGTTGCAAAGGTTCAATCGTCTCGCGCACCGGTATGGAAGCAATCTTCCGGGCCTGTCCGAGCTCTTCCAGCAAGTGTCGGGGAAAGGTGCAAACCGCGCCCAGATTTTCGACCAGAGACAGCGCCCCAAAATACGATTCCGACGTTGCAATCGGCCTTGGGGGCGTGTGGCCATTTTCAATAAAGGGTTTGCGAAAGATATCGCCAGGGCCGCCGGGGCCACCAATCATGATCCAGTCGGCATCTGTCAACTCGCCAAGCGATTTGGCTGCCAAATGCTTGGAGGTGGCGGAGGTTACGACATCTATCGGAAGTTCAAGCAGTGGCTCAACCGTGATTTCACGCGCCAAGCCTGTCGGTGGTGCCGGCCCGACAAGGATATCAACGCGCCCTTCGCGCAGAGGCTTCAAGGCTTCGGGGAACAACCCGCCTGTCAACCGCACGTCGATATTCGCGTGGGTTTTGCGAAACAAGGTCAATGCTCTTGGCATCACACGCACGGCGGCGAGCGGCGACAAGCCAACAGTCACTGCACCGACCTGTTCGCCCCGCAACTGCGCAACTTCTTCTTCGAGCCGCGACACTTCTGACGTGATCGTGCGCGCGCGGCGCAAAATCCGCTCTCCAATCTTGGTCAATTCAACACCACGCGAGGTGCGGGTAAAGACAGCAACGCCTAGATCATCCTCGGCCTGACGCAACGCTTGCGTGAGCGCCGGCTGGGACTTGCCCAGCGTTTTGGCAGCCCCTCGAAGGCTTCCTTGTTCCGCGATCGCGACCAGGATTTGAATGTGCTGAACCCTCATCGTGATAATCAAATCTTATAGATGACGATATTTCAAGCCTTTTATTAATTGGCGCCGGGCATCACTCTTCAATACGAATTGAGAGAGGATCTGCGAATGTCTAAACTCACCTATGCCGTAACCGGAGTGGCAAGTGGTATCGGTGCTGAACTGGCCCGTGTTCTGAAAACCCAAGGCCACCGGGTCATCGGGTTTGATCTGCATGAGACCCACGTCAACGTTGACAGGTTCATCCCTCTTGATCTGGACGACATGGAGAGCATCGCGGCTGCCACTCGCCAGTTAGATGAACCGTTGAATGGGCTGTGCAACAATGCGGGTCTGCCGCCGCGCGACGGGCTTGAGGTCACCATCTTGCAGGTGAACTTCCTTGGCACCCGTGCCTTTACCCAACGCCTAAGGGACCATTTGTTGCCCGCTGCGTCGATCCTAAATATGGCCAGCCGCGCAGGGCACGGCTGGCGCGATGGGATTGATCAGGTCAAGCGACTGGCACAGCTCACACGGCGCGACCAACTCGAAGATTTTGTTCGCACAGAAGCGATCACTGCGACCCAGTGCTATAACCTGTCGAAGGAGGCGATCATCCTTTGGACAATTGCCGAAACCGAGACGATGGTCGCGCGTGATATCCGGGTGAATTCGCTGAGCCCGGGTGGCGTATTGACAGGCATCATTGGTGATTTTCAACGCGCCTTCGGTGACAAGATGGCCAAGAACGTCGCCCGTGCAGGGCGCACGGGAACCGCCGAGGAAATCGCCGAGATCGCAGCTTTTGTCTTGTCGCCTGCCAGCAATTGGCTGAAAGGCGAGGATATCGCAATTGATGGCGGTATGGGCGCGTTTAACCAATCTGACCTACTTGATCTGAAAAGCTTATGTTTACCCAAGGAGGTTTCAACATGAATGCGCGCGCGCCAATCCCGTCCGGCATTCCGGTTTCCAGCGTTGATTTCTATTCCGATGAAGCGATCCGAAATCCTTACCCCATGTACGAAGACCTCAGGGCGCTTGGCCCGGTGGTTTATCTTGAAAAGCACGATCTCTACGCGCTGCCAAACTATCGTGAAGTCAGCGAAGTCCTGCGCCAGCCGCTACTCTACTCCAGCGCCCGGGGCGTGTCGCCCCTGCAGAAAGTCAACGACATCCTTGTCGGCTCGACCTTGAATTCAGACCCACCGGCGCATGACCGCACCCGGTCCATCACAGCCGAGCCGCTGTATCCCGGGGCGTTGAAGGCGGTTGAGGCACAGATTCAGGACGCGGCCGAAGGCCTTGTTGATACGCTGTGCCAGCGCGGCGAATTTGATGCCGTAACCGATTTCGCCCGGTTTCTGCCGGTCACAATTGTCGCCGAACTGGTCGGCCTGCCGCCCGCCGTCGATAGCAAGCAGATGCTCAAATGGGCCAGTGCGACGTTCAATCTGTTTGGAACAGAGAACGACCGCACAAAAGCGGCCTTTGACGACCTCAAGGACCTGCGCGATTTCCTGGTCGAGTATGGGCGCCCTGAAAAGCTTAAAGACGGGGGATGGGCCAAACGCATTTTCGAAGTCGGTCCGGAACGTGGCATCTCGTTTGACACCTGCGCCCAGTTGATGCGGGACTATATCAACCCATCCCTTGATACGACAATTTCTGTGTCGGGCCAGTTGATCGAACTGTTCGCAAATAACCCGGATCAATGGAAGAAAATCCGTGAAAACCCGGAGCTGATTCCGAATGCTATCGAAGAAGCGGTCCGCGTTGGTGCCCCTGTGCGAGGCTGGACGCGCTATGTCTCGCAAGACACCAAACTTGCGGGTCAGCCGCTGCCCGAAGGTAGCCGCGTTCTGGTGATGTTTGCCTCGGCCAACCGCGATCCTGCGAAATACGAGGACCCGGCGCGTTTTGATGTGGCCCGCGATGTTCACGACCACATGGGCTTTGGACAGGGCGTTCATATGTGCATGGGGATGCATTTGGCCCGCTTGGAAATGCAAATCCTGGTCCGCGCCCTGCGCAGGCGGGTTGAGCGGTTTGAACTGCTTGATGAACCAACGGTTGCTTTGAACAATTCGGTCAGAGGCTACGCCACGCTGCCGGTTCGCGTCCATTTGGCCGATGATGTGCTGACAGAAGCCACGCGTGCAGAGATCGAAGACCCTTGGCTCAACGTAAAAGTCGCCAGCAGAGAGAACGTTGCGACCGATATCATAGGGCTTTCGCTTGAAAGTGCTAACGGCACGCCGCTTCCGGCCTATGAGGCGGGCGCGCATGTCGACGTCTACATCAGGTCAGGTATGATCCGTCAGTATTCGTTGACCGGCGATCCTGCGGATGTGTCGAAATATCGCCTTGGCATCCTGCTTGATCCGAAGTCGCGTGGGGGGTCTGCGGCAATCCACACCCAGTTCAAACAAGGTCAGGACATTCGCGTTGGTAAGCCGCGCAATAACTTCCCCATGCAAACCGGTGTGGCGCACAGCGTGCTTTTTGCGGGCGGCATCGGCATCACGCCCATGCTCAACATGGCCTATGCGCTTGAAGCTCAAGGCGCGTCCTGGGAACTGCACTATTGCGGGCGCACCGCCGACAGGCTGGCCTTCAAGGACGAGTTGAAACGCTTTGGCGACAAGGTCCAGTTGCATATTGATAGCGGCCCCAAGGCGCAGATGCTGGATGTGAACGCGGTGTTGGAAAACCCCGCCGCGGATCGGCACTTATACGTCTGCGGGCCCAACGGTTTCATGGATTTCATCGTGCAGGCGGCCGAAAAAAACGCCTGGAACAGCGCCTGCGTGCATCTTGAACGGTTCGGTGCCGAGGTGAACACCGATGGCGCGCCGTTCACTGTGGTAGCGCAAAAATCCGGCAAAATCTTTGAAGTTCAGCCGGGCGAAACGATCGCGCAAAAACTGGAAGAAAACGGCATCTCCGTTCAGGTCTCTTGCCAATCCGGAGTTTGCGGCACCTGCCTGACGCGTGTCGTTGAGGGAATGCCAGACCACCGGGATCTGGTGCAGACCGATCTGGAGAAAGCTTCGAACGCGCGGATCACCGTCTGCTGTTCGCGCTCGAAAACAAAGAAACTAGTGCTCGATCTGTGATTAAAGCCAAGAACATACTGTTCATCATGTTCGACCAGCTACGTTGGGATTACCTGAGCTGCGCCGGGCATCCGCATTTGCACACGCCTCATATAGATGCGCTTGCAGCCGAAGGCGTGCGGTTCTCCCGTGCCTATGTCCAGTCACCGGTGTGCGGCGCTTCGCGCATGTCGTTTTATACCGGCCGCTATGTGCATTCGCATGGCGCGACCTGGAACCGAGTGCCCCTGAAAGTTGGTGAACGGACCATGGGTGACCATCTGCGCAGCACCGGCATGGACTGTTGGCTGGTGGGCAAAACCCACATGAAAGCGGACTACGAAGGTATGGCCCTTCTTGGTATTGACCGCGAAAGCGAGATCGGGATGCGGGTGGAGCAATGTGGCTTTGACGTCTGGGAGCGCGATGACGGGATGCGGCCCGAGGGGCCGGATGGCCTTTATGACGAAAACGGGACCGAGCGATACAATGCGTATCTGAGAGAAAAAGGCTACCGTTCTGCCAACCCCTGGCATGACTTTGCCAATTCCGGGCGCGACGATGCAGATCCAGAAGAAATGGCCTCGGGCTGGTTTCTGAAAAACGCGCGCAAGGCGGCAGTTGTCGAGAACGACGATTCCGAAACACCCTATATGACTAGTCGCGCCATCGAGTTCATGGAGCAGTCGGGCAACAATCCGTGGTGCCTGCACCTGAGCTACATCAAACCTCATTGGCCCTATATCGCCCCGGCGCCTTACAACGACATGTATCGACCGGAACACGTGATCCCGGTGGCGCGCCATAACCGTGAAAGGGACGAGGCGCATCCTGTTTACAAGGCCTTCATGGACGGGCGCATTGGTAAGGCATTTTCCCGCGACGAGGTGCGCGAGGCCGTGATCCCCGCCTACATGGGTCTGGTCAAGCAGTGTGATGATCAGATGGGGCGGCTTTTTGCCTGGCTCAAGGAAACTGGGCGGTGGGACGACACAATGATCGTGCTGACCTCGGATCATGGCGACTATATGGGCGATCACTGGATGGGCGAAAAAGACTTGTTTCATGAGCCTTCCGTGAAAATCCCGCTGATCATCCGCGACCCCGGCGCGCAGGCGGATGCGACACGGGGCACCGTGTGTGAGGCATTGGTCGAAGGCATCGATCTTGCCCCGACGTTCCTTGAGGTTTCGGGTGGCGAGGCAAAGCCGCATATCCTTGAAGGGCGCTCCCTGATGCCCTGGTTGCACGGACAAACACCGGAATGGCGCGACTATGTTGTCAGCGAATACGACTATGGGACCAACCCTGCTGTGGCGAAACTGGCCGAAAATCCGTCGTCCGCAAGGCTTTTCATGATCGCAGACGAACGATGGAAATTCGTCCATGCCGAAGGGATGCGCTGCCAGCTGTTTGATATGCAAAGCGACCCTTTTGAATATGAAGATCTGTGGAAAAGTCCCGAACATCAGAGCATCATCACGCTGATGTATGAGCGGCTTGCGGTCTGGGGGCGGCGTTTGTCGCAGCGCACCACAAGAAGTGATGCACAAATCATCGCTGAACGCGAACGCTCACGAACACGCGGCATCACTTTGGGGATCTATGATGAAAGCGAACTTCCCCTGCCGTTCACCCAGTTTTATCGCGGCAAACCACGCCCGGACCCAACCGATTGAAATTGATGACGAGGAGGAAGTTGTCGGCACGATCAGGTATATGAAAAAACAATCGCGATCAAAAAATGGGCGAAACAAATTATCACAATCATGCGATAGGATGCCCCAGATAAACCAGGGCTGCGGTAGAATTTTACAACCATCTGGTTCGGGCCGCCAATGCGCGGCAAAGACGGTTGAATTGATCTTGCGGCGAAAAAAACAAAGTATCGAACAAAACGAAAGGGAGGTTTCGTTCATGAACTTCAAAGTCACAGCAGGCGCACTGGCGCTGGCGCTTTCAACAGCCATTTCGACGCCGGCACAGGCTGCCGAGCGGCTCATTTTCAACTGCTTCTTTCCACCCAAGCACTATGTGTGCACTGAGTTCATGCCAGAGCTGAAGAACCGGATTGAAACCGCGACGGAAGGGCGTGTCAAAGTCAACACCCCGCCGAAATCCCTGTCGGCCCCGCCTGATCAGTATGACGGCGTTGTCGGCGGCGTTATGGACGGTGCTTTGCAATTCAACGCCTTTATCGCCAACCAGGTTCCGGGCATCCAATTCAGCCTTTTGCCCTTCGTCGGCTCGACCCATTCCGAAGTCGCCGGTCCGGCCCTTTGGGAAACCTACCAGAAGTTTTTTGCTGACAAGAACGAGTATGGTGAGGCCAAGTTGATTTCGGTCTACGCCTCAAGCGGTAATGAACTCTATTCGCTGACAGATGAGCCTATCATGACGGCAACCGACATTGGAAGTCGCAAAATGTGGGGCCTGCCCGGCGTTGTTGCGAACACATTGAAGGGAACCGGCTCTTCCGTGGTCGCGGGGCCAGCGGTTCAGATGCTTGAGATTATCTCGAAAGGCGTTGTCGATGGCTATGCTGGCGTCCCCTGGGGCTCAGTTCAGGCGTTCAAACTGGGTGACTACACAAAATCGGCCACTGAATTGGAGCGCAAACTGTTCCAGCCGACATTCTCATTTGTTGTCTCGAATGCAAAGTGGGACAAAATTTCGGCAGAAGATCAGGTCGCAATCATGACCGTCATGGGTGCCGATTACGCAAAATGGGCTGGTGCGTTTCAGGACAAGGTCAATACGCAAGCACGCGCGAACATGATGGAGGCGGGTGTGGCCGTGCACCCAGGCTCTAAGGAACTGGAGAATGAACTGCGCGCGCTCGGCCAGCCGATGATCGACGCCTGGATTGCCAAAGCTGACGAGATGGGTGTCGATGGGCAAGAGATCATTGATTTCTACCTTGCGCGCATCGCCGAAGGCGAAGCTGCCCTGTCCAATTAACCTGAAAAAGGTAGCGCCCGATGGAACGCGTCTTCCGAAGTCTTGAGTGGATCATGGCCGTGCTGGCCGGGATCGCCCTGTTCATTATGATGGTGTTGACGTTCGTCGATGTCATCGGGCGCTACGGTTTCAACAAGTCGATATTTGGCACTGCAGAGATCATCGAATACCTGATGGTCTGTGTCATCTTCGCCGGAATTGCGTTTGTCACAGCGGGTGATCAACATATCAAGGTTGAGATTTTTGAACCGTGGATCAAACGAAAGGTGCCCAACCTGCAACGTTGGTGCGTGCACCTGTTCTCGCTCTTTGTGTATGCCTTTGTAACCTGGGAATTGATCCACCATGCGCTGGACAGCTTTGGAAGCGGGAAGCGCACGGCGGTTCTGGATGGACCCCAGTGGCTGATGCCGGGCGCCGCGGCGCTGTTTTCCGTTGTCGGTGTCGCTTTGTTCGTGTTTGCGCTTCTGCTGACCAGAGGCTGGCCCGGGCGGCTTGGGCGGCTGCAACACTTTGAGGCCGATCCCGAGAAATCCGAACACCTGGAGCTTTGAGCCATGGAACTCGCCCTCTTCGGTTTTGCCTGTCTGCTCTTCTTGAGTTTCATCGGCTTTCCGCTTTCTTTCTCGACGCTTTTCGTCGGGTTCATCGGTTTTGCCTATACCCGTGACTGGAACTGGGAAGGGGCCATGACCATGTTGGGCCAGCAGGTCATGGAAACCGGCGCCAACTATGGCCTCTCGGTCATTCCCCTGTTCATCCTGATGGGCAGTTTCATCCACCGGTCCAACATATCCGAGGATCTGTTTCGCGCCGCCTATGCCTTTATCGGCTACCGGAAAGGCGGCCTTGCCCAGGCGACCGTTCTGGCCTGCGCGGGTTTTTCCGCCGTCTCTGGCTCCTCCCTGGCCACCGCCGCAACGATGACCAAGGTCGCCATGCCGCATATGCGCAAATATGGCTATGCGGATTCACTCAGCGCCGGGGTGGTCGCCGCGGGCGGCACTCTGGGGATCATGATCCCGCCCTCCGTGCCGCTGATCATCTACGGGCTGGTGGCCGAAGAAGATATCGGCAAGCTGTTCATCGCCGGCACGATCCCCGGCCTGCTTCTGGTCCTGCTTTTCCTTGCCGCCGTGCGCGTTTCGGTCTGGCGCAAGCCCTCGCTTGGCCAACCAGGAAAAAAGCTTGAACGGGCGGAGCGGTTTGCGGCCTATGGTCGGGTCTGGCCGGTTCTGGCGCTGTTCATACTGGTGCTGGGCGGCATCTATATCGGGGCGTTCACCCCGACGGAGGCGTCGGGCATCGGTGCTTTCGGTGCCGCGCTCTTCGCCTTCGTCAAGGGCCATGTCCGCAGCCTTCCGGTGCTGCTGGATATTCTGATCGACAGCGTGAAAACCTCTGCCATCCTGTTTGCCGTTATCTTTGGCGCGCTGGTTTTTGCCAACTTCGTCAACCTGTCCGGCCTGCCTTATGATCTTCTGGACATGGTGGAGGCGATGAACATGGGGCCGCTTGGCGTGGTTCTGTTCGTCTGCCTGATCTGCATTGTTCTGGGCATGATCTTCGAGGCTGTCGGGTTGCTCTTGCTGATTGTGCCGGTGTTCCTGCCGACCCTGCAATTGATGGGCGTCGACATGATCTGGTTTGGTATCGTCATGGTCGTTGTCGTGGAAATGGGCCTGATCACGCCGCCGATCGGGATGAACGCCTTCACCGTGCGGGCGGTCATGCCGGACATCAAGCTTGGCGATATCTTCAAGGGCGTGACGGCGTTCGTGATTGCCGATGTGGTGGCCCTGGTTTTGATCATTGCCTTCCCGGTAATTGCCGTGGGCCTTGTGACGCTGTTGCGATAGCCCTTTCGGCCAGTGCGCATGCGCACCCTGGCCGGTTGTGATGTGAAAAGGAGGAATGATGCCTGCCAAGAACGTTCTGTTCATCATGTGCGACCAGCTGCGGTGGGATTACCTGAGCTGTTATGGCCACAAGACCCTGCATACGCCGCATATCGATGCGCTGGCCGGGCGCGGCGTTCGCTATGACCGGGCCTATGTCCAGTCGCCCGTGTGCGGCGCATCGCGCATGTCGACCTATACTGGGCGCTACGTGCATGCCCATGGCGCCAGCTGGAATTTCGTGCCGATCAAGGCCGGAGAGATGACGATCGGTGATCATCTGCGCCCCCTGGGGGTCCGCTCTGTCCTGATCGGCAAGACCCACATGAAGGCCGACGCGCCGGGCATGGCGCGGCTCGGCATCGATCCCAAGAGCCGGATCGGCGTGCGCATCGCGGAATGCGGGTTCGATCCGTTCGAGCGGGACGATGGCATTCACCCCTATTCCGGACACGAGCCCAATCCGCGCTACAACGATGTGCTGCGCGAAAAGGGGCTTGAGGCAGAAAACCCCTGGGAAGAATACGCCAATGCCGGCGAGGACGAGGACGGTGATCTGCTGTCGGGCTGGTTCCTCAAAAATGCGGATCGCCCGGCGCGGGTTCCCGATCCGTTGTCGGAAACGCCCTATATCACCGGGCGCGCGATGGATTTCATCGACGATGCCCTGGACACCGATCCCGATCAGCCCTGGGTCGCCCATGTCAGCTATATCAAGCCGCATTGGCCCTATATCGTGCCGGAACCCTATGCCAGCATGTTCGGGCCCGACAATGTGCCGCCCGCCAATCGCAGCGATGCCGAGCGCGAAAATGCGCACCCGGTATTTGCACAATTCATGAACCGCCGCGTGAGCCGGAATTTCAGCCGCGACGACGTGCGGGCCAAGGTGATCCCGGCCTATATGGGCCTGATCAAGCAGATCGACGATCAGATGGGGCGGCTGTTTCAGCATCTCGAAGACCGTGGCATCGCCGATCAGACCATGATCGTGTTCACCTCGGATCATGGCGATTACCTCGGCGATCACTGGCTGGGCGAGAAAGAGCTGTTTCACGACGAATCCCTGCGCGTGCCGCTGATCATTTACGATCCCTCGCCCGAGGCCGACCCGACCCGCGGCAAGGTGAACACGGATCTGATCGAATCCATCGACCTCGCGCCGAGCTTTCTGGAAATGTATGGCGGCGCGCCCGTTCCCCACGTCATGGATGGCCATTCCCTGATCGACACTCTGACCGGCACGCGCACGTCCGATCCACGCCGCTATGTGATTTCGGAATACGATTATTCCTTTGTTGAACCGCGCATCGCTCTGGACATGCCGGCGCGCGATTGCTGGCTGCGGATGATATTCGACGGTCGCTACAAATACATTCACGCCGAACGCTTCCGCCCGATGCTCTACGATCTTGACGACGACCCTAACGAACTGAACGATCTTGGGGCCGATCCCGCATTGGCCGAAGTGCGGGCGCGCCTGCACGAGGCGTTGTTTGAATGGGCCAGAAAGCCGCGCCAGCGCGCCACCGTGGCGGATGGGGCAATCGAAGGCACCAACATTCAGGATCGCATTGGCGAGGCCGGTATCCTGATCGGATATTGGGATGAAGCCGAGTTGGAAGAGGCGATCCGCAATGAATGGGGCCCGCGGCTGGCCAATGCAAACCCCCTGGTCGCCCCGACCCTGAACAAGTTATTGCGCCGCGATGTATCGGAGGACAAAACATGAGCCTATCAGCCGGAATAATGCGCCGTGGCGAAGGCATCGACGATGTGCATTGGAACATTCTCGGGCAGGTATACTCGCCGAAATCGATCACCGAAGAGTGTTTCAGTTGGGCCGCGCTTTTGCCCGCTGAATCGTTTGTTCCCCCGCATATTCACACCACGCAGGACGAATACATCCTGCTGCAATCCGGTGAACTGGATCTGGTTTTGAACGGCAAGCATATCCACGCAAGCGAAGGCGATCTGGTGTGCATGCCACGCGGCATTCCGCATGGAATTTTTAACAACACCGGTCATGATGTGACCTGCCTGTTCTGGGTCACGCCAACCGGCAAGCTGGTCGACTTGTTCCGCAAGCTCCACAACATGTCGCGCCCGGATGAAGTGGTCGCGACTGCGCCCGCCTATGATGTGAAATTTCTGCCCGCACAACGCGCAGCAGATGTCATGGGGATGCGCTAGACGTTTTCCTTTGGGTCGACGCCATCGTCTTTGGCGCGGTTCAAGACACTCAGTCCTGGCAAGCCCAGAAATCCGGCCTGAGCAGAACTTCGATTGGGTATTGTTCAAGCGGCGGCTGCGACCGGCAGGTTTGTTACCTTCTAGTTCAGGGGGTTGAGAGCCAAACCATGCCAAACACCTTGATGCAAATCGCCGGGTTGGAGTGAACATCCACCTTTAGGATGGCTCGCCCCTGTGATTGAAAAGGCGGAGGACAAATGACCGGTTTTGCGCGACAAAAGGCTTGCTCATGAGCTTACACCACGACGACATGAAAAGAATCACCACATGACACTTGCCAAAGACCTTTTCGATCAGGATCAGATGATGCAGCTCCTAGGCGCTAGCATCATCCGACAGGTCGAAGGCTGTGTAGAGCTGGAGATGATGGTGACAGAACGCATGGTGCAGAAACATGGAACCTGTCAGGGCGGGGCCCTTTTTACATTGGCTGACGCCGCTTTCGGGATCTCGGCGAATTGCGCTGGCCGAGAAGCCGTGTCGCAACATTGTTCCATCACCTATCTGCGCCCGGCGCATCTCGGAGAGGTTGTTGTCGCCTCCGTGTCTTTGCGAACAACCGTCGGCCGCACTTCGATCTATGACGTGAGCCTGTCCACAGAGGCGGGCGGGCTCGTGGCAGAGTTTCGCGGCGTTGCGCGTGCGCTTTCCAAGTGACCATGGGTTAAACAGGCCTGAAGCTTCAATCTATGGGCGACAAACTGCAAAAAGGCCGACACGGGTGTAAACGCCGAGTTTCTGATAGGCGCGTTTGCGGTAGGTAATGACCGTGGGCGTCGTAATATCCATGTCGCCTGCAATGACCTATGCCTTTTTGCCGGACAGGATGCCAAGACAAACTTCCCGTTCGCGCGCGCTGAGCGTGGCAAGCGGCGGGGAGGTATCTGACTGGGTTGGTCGGTCGAAATGCATCAGAACCAGACGCCCGGGCATACAAACGATGTCAGGATCATACAAGGCAGTATCGGGCCCGCTTTGGTATAGATTGACAAAGAGCCCGTTCCGATATGTTGAGCAAGGCCGGGCATAGCGGTTAGGCTAAGATGTCCCCTGCAAAAGAGGACAGACATAAGACCATCGCAGGTATATGTCTTGTTTACGATCGAAACAGAACAGAAAGCCGCCATGAGACCTGCAGGACGCGCCGAAACTGACTCGCTCTATTTTACGTACCCACATTTTGAGCCGCCCAAAGGTGATGCGCGTGCACAAATGGTCACCTCTGCGTCAGTCGCCATCGTCGGTGCCGGTCCGATTGGCATGACCGCGGCACTTACTCTGGCCAAGCAAGGCATCCGTTCGGTGCTGTTTGACAACAAGGACACCTTCAACGATGGCAGCCGGGCCATTTGTGTTGCTCGGTCCAGTTTCCAGATTCTGGAGCGGATCGGAGCGGTTGCGCCCTTCCTGGACAAATCCCTGGGCTGGACGACCGGGCGATCGTTCTATCGCGGCAAGCAGATCCTCGAATTCGAGATGCCTGACAGTCCGTCGGAAAAATACCGCCCGATGTACAATCTACAGCAGCAATATATCGAACAGTTCCTCTGGGATGCTGTCGTCAAAAGCGAGTTGATCGAGACCCGGTGGCAAAGCGAAGTGACGGGATTGTCGGATACTGATGACGGCGTCCGGCTGAATGTGCGCGATCCCGAGGACGACTACGAATTCAACGCGGACTGGGTTCTGGCCGCAGACGGTGCGCGCAGCACAATCCGCAAGTTGCGTGACATGCGGCTCGAAGGAGACAATTTCGAAGGGCGGTATGTGATTGCCGATGTTCAGATGGCGCATGGCTACCCGACCATCCGACGCGCCCTGTTTGATCCAGATTGCCGCCGTGGCGGGACGATCCTTGTGCATAAACAACCCGACAACATCTGGCGCATCGACTATCAATTGCGCGACGGCGAAGACGAAGCAGAAGCGATCCGCGAGGAGACCGTGCGCGCCTCGGTTGCGTCGGTTCTGGACGAAATCGGCTATTCCGGCGACTGGGATCTTGAGTGGTGGAGCATTTACTCGGCCAACACGCTTGCCCTTGCCGACTACCGGGACGGGCGGGTGTTCTTTGTCGGTGACAGCGCCCATATTGTGCCAATTTTCGGGGTGCGCGGGTTGAACAATGGCCTGGCAGATGCGGAGAATATCGGGTGGAAACTGGGTTGGGTGCTGAACGGCAAGGCTGATGAGGCCCTGCTTGACAGCTATACCCCCGAACGCCGCGGCGCGACGCTGGACGTTTTTGCCAATGCCTCGAAGTCCGCCCGTTTCATGACCCCGCCTAGCGCAGGCTGGCAATTGATGCGAGATGCGGCGCTGAACCTTGCACTCAGCCATCCCTTTGCCGGCAAGCTTGCCAATCCCCGTCAGATGACCCCTTACACATATACTCAAAGCCCTGTCGTGCAGGCAGATGATCCGCTTTTTGAAACCGGGCCGGTCGCCGGCGCGGTCCTGCCGGATGCCTTGGTCGGAGACGGATTCCTTCATGATCTTCTCGGGCCGGGGTTCAGCCTGATCTGTTTTGACGGGGCACTTGCCGATCAGTGCGCTCAGGCCGATCTGACAGTCTGCCGCCTGCCACCCGCTTCAGAGGCTGCTCAAATCCTGGGGGCCACGGCCGAGACGGCCTATCTTGTGCGCCCCGATGGCCATGTTGCAAGTCGGTGGAAATCTGCGCAAGCGGCTGATGTTCTTATTGCCCTTCAAGCTGCAGTCGAGATGCCAAAGGAAGCGATTTCATGAAGCCCGCCGATCTGGAAATTGTATACGAAGACCTCGCCACGACGCTCGACGCCACCAAGGCCGAAAAACGTGAACTTCTTCTCGCCAAGCTGGCACTGCTTCTGGTTCATGATCTGGGCGATGCTGCGCGTGCCAGAGAACATATAGCGGCGGCTTCCGCGAACCTTGACGCATAGGCCAAAGGTTGTGTCAAACCTTTGAGATCACCTGCACCCAAAATCCGGCGATCGAGTGCAACATGCGATGAAACACTCACTCAGTAGAAGAAGCTGATTTCTTTAGACGTTCTCTATGACAGTTTATCAAGCCAAAAAGCAGTCGCTTAAAAGCCTGATCTGATTGGCCGGAAAGTCCCGTGTCTCGATTGTTGAAACCGGCCGCAGCGAACGATCAGTTTGAGCCTCACCTGGATCGGCGCGTTCGAACGGCCGGTTCGGTGAAATGTCTTGCACTGTCAAATGAGTGACGCTATAAATACAACGTTCTCTGCGTCAGCAATAGCTGCACCTGCGCAGGTCAGTTTTGTCCTGCACTTCGGCCATAAACAATAGTCCGAGTGAACGTCCACTTCATTTAGTCTGTGTCCAGTCTTGCGTCTTTTTGAATGTTGAACAGTGTGTTAGAATCAAACTCTTAAGATTACCGTGTTCAACATAGCGTTTCCGCCCTGCCCTCAAAATGACACCAAAAACACACTTGCGCACACACCAAAAATTTCGCCACGTAAATTACTGATTTTAAACATACAATTTACACTGTCGCCATTGAAAATCCTCGTGTCGGTGGTTCGATTCCGCCCCTGGGCACCATTTTTATCAGAAGAATAGATGGCTTATTTAGGTATATTACGCGCCTAGAGTGGCGAATTCACAAACACAGCTTAACCACGCTTTTTTTGCCGTATCGCTGATCACCTGTTGGGCGGATTCGCTATGTTGCATACGGTGTGGGCTGTGGGTGCATCGCAAACCAGTATTTGCAGAGTTTCGGGCCCGCGCCCAAACTATCGCGTTCTTTGTGTTGCTTGGCAGCCATTTTTGTCGAGAGGACAAAGCCGCGAGAAGTTATACCTTAGCGTCACACGACGCTTAATTATCGGGTCAGAGTCTATCGTTAGTCAGACATCCAACCATGGTTCAGGTTCTCTCGCATAAGTCGAGTCGTCAACGATCCGCGCGCCACAGAGATTTGGTCAAGATATTTGGCTTTCTGCGCAAAATACCCACGGGCATGATCTGTTGCTTGCTCACTAGATATAACAAGAAAGCGTAGTTTTTCGCCTGCACGACATTGTACCAATTTGTCTGTATCGCAAGAGATTACCGTTGCAATTTTAGGGTACCCGCCAGTGGTTTGATGATCGGCGAGCAGAACCGTTGGAACGCCGTCACCTGACACCTGAATAGATCCGCGCACAATGGGCTCAGAGGGAATAGACAAGGCGCTATCAAGTTCTAGCTTCGGTCCGCTCAACCGCATCCCCATCCTATCATAGGCCTCTGTGACACTAAACACTCCAGTCCCAAAATGCTCCAAAGCCTCTTGTATAAAACAGTGATCTTGGGGCCCTGCAACGACACGTATCGGGCCTTGGGAGATAAAGTCTGGGCGCACAATTCCACCCACTCGGTCATCGCGGATGGATGCACGAGAAACCTTTATCTGACCACCTGTACGCACAAAGCCCCCCCCGAAACCCGATGTCGAATGGGTCGCTTGGCTGCCAAGCCAATCCACGGCATCGACCTCTCCCGCAAATGCAAGATATGCCCAACTCCCTGCCTTACCTGCGCTGATCGACAACCGCTCGCCCTCACGGATCGTCAAGATCGTCCATGATGAGGACTTCTGATCGCCATGTTGCAGTACGAAGTCTCCGCCCGTAATGGCAACAGAAACAGAACCATCTGTGCACTCCAAGACCAACCCGCCAAGCGATATTTCAATCGCGTTCATACCCTGATCATTGCCTAGCGCTGCATGAGCGGCATCAAACGCCAGCCTATCCATTGGTCCTGAGGCTGCCACACCATACCGCATATTTCTGGGACGTCCCGCATCTTGGAACGTCACCAATGGACCAGCGAAAGAAACGGAAAAGGAGGCTTCAGACATTATTCCCTCCTTGGCTCAGACGTTGATACGTTGGGCAATCTATGCGCTCAAACGTTACATTATCGCCGACATCGAACAAGAAAGGGTGCTCAGGATCGCCTGTGAAGATCGGTGTGGGCGAACGCCCAATGTTTGACCAGCCTGTTGGCATGGTTAGGGTTGTGACAAGGCATTGTGGGCCCGCAATAATGACACTGCCTGCGGGGACATCACGGACAGGCGTTGTTTTGCGAGGTACCTGTATCTGATTGGGAACCCCAGCAAGATAGGCATAGCCAGGAGCAAAGCCATACATAAGCGCGCGATAGTCGCCTTCCAAATGCGCATTGATCACTGCCTCTCGTGAGAGGCCAGTGGCAGAGGCGACGGCGTCCAAATCGGGTGCAAACGGCGGCTCGTAACACACTTGGACACAACGACGGCCTCCCGCAATCTCCTGTAGCTTCAATTCTTCGAGACATGCGCCTACATGCTTTTGAACGGTCAAGTGGTCTGTCGCCATGGGGTCAAAAGACACCAACAGATTCACAAGAGCGGGGACCGTTTCAATCACTCCAACGGGTACATTAGTACCCAATGCCATATCGAGCGCAATGACGTGCGCGTGTGCAGCGTCTGAGAGTTCTTGTGCAAAGGTCACCAATAAAGCGTGATCCGCAATAGCACTGAATTGAGCTTTCATGGGCGCGATTATGCCTTCACAAAACTGGAGATTTGAACTTCATTGCCCAAGGTCCACGAGCCGAACCCTTCGCCAAGGTCAGAGTTGAGGTCTAACGTCATCAGTTCAGCCGCCTACTGAAGCGCATTTGGTAAGAAGAGCGCGATGCTTGGGAAAGCGATCAAAAGAAAAGCCATCGCCAGCATCGTCAGGCAATAGGGCAGCGCTCCCAACATAACCTCATTGAGGTTGCCTGATTTGCGAGCGCCCTGAACCACATACAGGTTGAGCCCAACAGGCGGCGTGATCAATGCCATCTCGATCAGAACGATCATCAGGATGCCAAACCAGATCACGTCATAGCCTTGAACCAGCACCATCGGCACGATGATAGGGATGGTGACAACCATCAGCGATAGCGTTTCAATAAAGAAGCCCAGAACGATGTAGAGCACGACAACCACAAGGATAAAGCCAAGCGGGGATAGCCCGAGACCATCCATGAACGTGGTCAATTCGCGGCCCAAACCGGCCGAGGCCAGCGTGAAATTCAGGAACGATGCGCCGATCACAATCAACATAATCATAGAGGTGATTTTAACTGTCCCCGTCAGGCTTTGAATCAGCATGTCCCATGAGACACCTCCAAACGCGAGCGCTATAAGAAAGGCACCAGCAACGCCGACAGCCGCCGCTTCGGTTGGGGTCGCCCACCCCGCGTAGATAGAGCCAACGATCATCCCAAAAAGCATCAAGATCGGCACCAGATCAATCAACGCGCGCAGCATTTGCGGAAACGGGAACGTGCGGCGTAGCCCCCCCAAATCAGGTCGGATCAGGCAAATGATAACCGTGATCAGCATGAACATTAGCGCAAGGCCAAGGCCGGGGATGAGGCCCGCTAAAAAGAGCTGTGGAATCGAGGATTGGGTGAGGAAGCCATAGACGATGAGATTGATAGATGGCGGGATCATGATCCCAAGCGTCCCTCCAGCGGCAATAGCACCCGAGAACAACTTGGGGTCGTACCCAAGTTTTTCGGCCTGTGGCATCGCCACAGTGGCGACAGTAGCCGCTGTGGCAACGGACGAGCCGGAGGTGGCAGAAAACATCGTTGCAGTCGCGATGTTGGCGTGGACCAACCCGCCCGGCAGCCAGCTTACCCAGCGGTCAAGGGCTGCGTAGGTGCGCGTGGCAACACCACTGCGCACAAGAATTTCGCCCAGAAGCACAAAAAATGGAATCGCAATGAGCGTCGCTGAATTGGACGCGGACCAGACCATATTTCCAAGCCCTTTGGTGAGCGGAAAATTGGAGAAAAAGGCATCAATACCGAAGCCCAATAGGAACAGCACGATACCCACAGGGATCGAGAGGGCCAGTAGGCCTAAAAGGCCGATGGAAACATACCCGATCATTGCAATGTCTCCTGCTCGGCAAATGCGCCGATGAATTGCTCGGTGTCGCCGTGGCGGCGCTTGATCAGCAAGCTGAGCGCGCAGAGGGTGATGGTGGTCGCCATTAGGGCAAACCAAACCCAACCCGCAAACCAAGGTAGGTGAACCCAGACAAGCGGCGTCTCAAGTGGTGTATTGGCAGTTGAGCCGTTCTTGATCGACCGTTCCAATACTGGCCATGCCTTGAGCGCGATAGTGATGATAACACCCGACATTACGATCATTGAAAAGACATCAAACAGCGCGCGTTTGAAACTGTCTGCGCGGCTGCGCAGGATGTCTATGCGGACATGGCCCATTTCTAACAATGTGTATGCCATGCCCCAAGAGGTCGCGAGCGCCATAGCGTAGCCCGCAATCTCCTCGGTACCGCCAAGGGACGTACCGAACCGGCGCATGATGATATCTGTTAACACGAAGGTCGCGCAAACCAGCAGCCCTGCGCCGACAAAAAGGGCAACCCCTTTGTTCAGCCTGCGCAGGATTGCTATCACCTTGAGTTCCATGTTCGGTCCGCCCCTTGAAACAGGTTACTTGATTTCGACACCGACAACTTTGCCAACACTGTCGTTCCAACGTGTTGCCCAGTCACCGCCTGCACGCTCTGCCCACTCGGGCAAAACCTCGGATGTGAGGATATCACGGGCCCGTGTGAAATCTTCGTCGCTGACGTCCACAAGCGTCATCGAACGTGCATCACCAGACGGGCATTCCCCGTTCCCTGTGAGGCAAGCGATGTCATTGACAAGCGCGTCTTGTGCGCTGGCCCATGCAAGATCTTCAAAGCCAGTCTTGATCTGGTCAGTGAGAAGCGCTTGGTTCTCGGCTGACATGCCATTCCACTTGTCGAGGTTGATTGCCGTTACAACAGGGTCCCAGCCCCCCAATGGGATCGGCAGCAAGTGAGAGGATACTTCCCACCAACCGGCTGAATAGCCCGAGCCGGCACCTGTCACAGCGCAATCGACCACACCTTTTTGCAAAGCACCTGGCACTTCTGAGAAGGACACATTCACGCCTTCTGCACCCAAAGCTTCGAGTAGCTTGGCCGTCATCCGGCCTGAGGCGCGGACCTTGAGACCTGTAAGATCTGCTAGGCTAGAAATCTCAGCGTTACAGAAAACGACCTGTGGCGGATAGGGTGCAATCGCGAGAACATGGCTGTTGAAGCGGTCGCGGTAGATCTCTGAGACCATGGGGCGCGCCGCGTCAACCATTGCACGGGCTTCATCTGCACTGAGTGCAATCAGTGGCACATCAAGGCCTTCCAGTTCTGGCGCGTCAGACACAGCATAGTCAGCAACAGTCATTGCCACATCATAGACACCTTGGCCCAGCAACGGATAAATATCGCCCAAACCAAGGCTCATCTGGTTGTGTGTGGTCAGTTCCACATTGAAATCACCCGCTGCGGGCAAAGTTGCACCCCAGAACGGCGCTTCATAGCTCTTGTGCAGCGGCAAGCTGGACCAGCTGCCCACGACGGATAAGTCTTCTGCGAAGGCAGGTGCGGCGAGGGCCGTGGTTGCAGCCAAAATAGCAAGTGTCTGTTTCATTTTTTATCTCCTTGTTGGATTGCTTTAGTTTTTTCTTAAGATCGTTGTCTCTGCGTCCTCCGCCACATCGGTGATCAGCATGTGACCCGGCGAATGCGTGATGCAGATCGGAAGACCCGCATCCAAAAGAACGTTTTGCGGCGTCACACCGCAGGCCCAGTAGACAGGTACTTCTCCGGGTTTTATCTCGACAGCGTCTCCCCAATCTGGGTGGGCCAGATCTTTGATGCCGATCTCGGCAGGATCGCCCACTGCAATCGGCGCCCCATGTGCCTGCGGATATCGACGGCTGATCTCGCGGGCTTTGTCGACCTGTGCTTCGGGGATTGGGCGCATCGTAACGACCATCCGGCCACCAAACCGCCCCGCCGGCACGAGCCCAATATTGGTTCGATACATCGGAACGTTTAGGCCCCTTTCGATATGCCGGACCGGAATGCCGTTGCGTAGCAGTGCATTTTCAAACGTAAACGAACACCCCAAAGCCACCGTAACCAAGTCGTCAGCCCAGATATCAGCAATGTTGGTGACCTCGTCATGAAGCGTGCCATCCCGAAACACACGGTACTTTGAAACATCGCTACGAATATCGATGTCCTGACCAAGTGTCGGTAAAAACGGATCACCATTGTCGCTCACGCCTACGATTGGGCAGGGCTTTGGGTTCCGCTGACAAAAGCGCAAGAAATCCAAGGCGAATTTCTCGGGCAAGATTGCAAGATTGCATTGCAGTTTGCCAGCAGCGAGACCCGCTGTGTGCTGGTCGTAAGACCCGCTGCGGATTGCCGCCCTGACCTCGCCTGCGGAACAGGCAACAAGGTCGGAATGTGAGACTGTTGTTAGCACTATTCGAAACTCCTCCAGCTGTGCGAGAAGCATCACACGGCGGCAACGCTCAATCAAATTATCAATTTACATCATAACCGATAGATTTAATTGATTTAGCTTGGCTGAGTTCGTTCCCATGTATTCGCAACCGCGCGGGCAATTTGCGCACTGTTTTCAACAAGGAAGCTGCGCGGTTCTGACAAATATGATGCCGTGAACGAGAGCGGCTGCGGGCGAAATCCCGGATCAAACTCTACAATTTGCCCCGCCTCAAGAAAATCGTTGGCAAGCGCCCTCGGGTAAGGACCTACGGCGATTCCTGCTGCGATCATCTTCAAACTCGCCGACAAGGAAGCCGACGCATAGACACGCACCTTTGGTCGGATCCTACGCGTGAGCTCAGACATTAATTCACGATACGGTCGGGTCTTGCTTGAATAGGAAATCACTGGGACTTTGCTCAAATCAGTCTGTGGATTTGCAGTCGATCGATACCAATGCAAATCAAAAGACGGCAGGGCCACGTTTTCAACAGAAAACTCCGACACGGGACCCATTAGAAGTGCGAGATCAAGCTTCCTCTCAAGCAAATCCGTGCGCAAATTCAAGGAAATATCCACCGTCAGGTCAACATTGACACGCGGATACTGCTCACTGAAAGCCTTTAAAAAGTCAGGCAACCATGCCTGTGCGATCGTCTCGGAGGCGCCGACACGAAAAAGACCCTCTGCTTCGGATGGGTTGGCAACACGTTGCTTGATCTCTTCTTCGACAAACAACATTTGCTCAGCATACGAAAGTAAAAGCGTTCCGTGTTTTGTTAAGACAAGTTCGCCCGGACCACGTTCAAAAAGGGGCACGCGCAGTTCTTGTTCGAGGTTTGCAATTCGGGTCGAGATGGCAGGCTGCGAAAGATTGAGGCGTTCAGCAGCCTTGCGAAAGCCTCCCAAACGAGCGACCCAGAGGAAAGTCTTGATCTGATCAAATGTCATGCCTCATTCATAGATTATATCACAGAGGCCGCAAATCCATAAACTTGGACTGAATATAAATTGCTGCATTGGCGGCTTGAATCTCCTGCCAAAGCTGAAAGCAAAGCAAGCTATTTATGAGGCTGTTGTGGCAAAAGGTTGGGCACAGGTTTCAAATTATGGACCACGTTCGCACAGACGGCAAAGTGATGTGCAAGTGCCAAGGCGGCAGGTTTTACCATTAAGATTGGCGGGCAACCACGGCGTAATTTCCCAACGTTTGATAGTTCTCTAATTAGCGCAAACCAGTAATATCTTTCGGGCTCGTCAGTCCAGTCTGTGCCATTGCGATGCTCATTTCTTCTGAAATGACATCCCACAGTTTGTGCAATCCTCGCTCATGGCCAGCGGCCAAAGCATATTGGAGGATGCGCCCCAAAAAAACGAAATCAGCGCCTTGGGTAAGTGCCCGCAACACATCTTCACCCGACCGGATGCCACTGTCAAAAAACAGCGGATAATCAGCCCCGATCTGCTCCCGAATTTTAGCAAGCATTTCGATAGGTACAGGAGCGCTTTCAAGCTGGCGTGCACCGTGACTAGACACTTGAATACCGTCAACACCAGCAGCCTTAAGCGTAAGCGCATCTTCCACATCAAGCACACCTTTTACAACAAGTTTGCCCGGCCACATCTCGCGTAGCTTATTCAATGTGTCCCACGTTGCGCGCGCGCGACTTTCAGTGCGATCGAATTCATACCCAGGCATTTCAAAGTTCGCCATCGTCGGCTTGCCTTTCAGCAATGCATTCAGGGACCAACGCGGATGCAGTGCAAAATCGACGAATTGTTTGGGGCCGATCTTGAACGGCATTTTAAAACCATGGCGCAATTCACGAGGACGGCGCCCAACCTCTGGAACATCCACAGTTAAAACCAATGTCTGGTAACCAGCTGCTTTTGCACGATCGACCAGCTTGAATGTCCCCGTCCCATCACCCGTGAAATAGAGCTGGAACCAAGCATGGCCCTCAGCCACCTCGATGATTTTTTCCAGCGGAGTTGATGCAACAGTCGAGACCCCGTGGGGCACTGCATATCGCGCCGCAAGGCGCGCAAGCATAAGATCTGCACCAGGAGCTGAAAGGTTGCACATGCCCATCGGTGCAATACCAAAGGGGCGCTGTGTCGCTGCACCAAAAAGGGTCGCAGCAAGCGAACGGCTGGAAACATCGCGCAGAATACGCGGCCGCAGGGTTATCTCATCAAGGGCGGCCCGATTGCGCGCCGCCCCCGTTTCACGGCCTGCCGCCCCGTCGATATAATCGAACACCATCCATGGCAGACGACGCTTGGCAATACGCCGTGCGTCCTCTGCGCTATGAATGGCGCTTGCCGACATCAGGACTTCACGGCTTCCATAAAGCGGTGACGGATAACCACCGGATCAAGAGTAATGACCGGCAACTTGATATTACCGCTGTCACATTTGCAGACAATTATCGTCATCTCGTCGCTGTCGATGGCCGATTGCAACACGGGGCCAAGGTCTTTGTCCTGCACCTCGATCACAGTATCGCAGCCACAGGCGCGCGCCACATCTGTCAGGTTGGTTTTCATGCCTGCGTAGGTCGGCTGGTCACCCGTCGATCCATAAGATCCGTTATCAATGATCAGCAATGTATAGTTGCCAGTCGCGTTGTTAGCGATCGTTGGCAACGTGCCAAGGTTCGTCAAGACAGACCCGTCGCCATCAATCGAGATCACAGGTTTGTCCTGCGCGAGCGCAAGGCCAAAGCCGATCGAAGAGCTCAGCCCCATGGTGCCGAGCATGTAAAAATTGCGAGCGTTGTCATCAATCATATGCAGTTCCTGACTGGGCAGGCCGATATTGCAAACGACAAGGTGAGGGTTCAGGATGGGCGCGATTTCGCGCAAGATTTCAGAGCGGATCATTGGTCGCCGTAGCCTCCCCAGAAGTTGGCATCGGTCAGGATCGCCACAGGTTTGTTGGACATGAAAGTATATTTCAGGATGTTGTCGAATTCCTCGACATCTTTTTGCCAATGGAAATGATATGTCGGGATGTGGAACTGCGCCAAAAGTGCCTTGGTGTGGACAGCCATTTCAACCTGACACGATACTGGTTCGCGCAACTCACCACGATATGAAATCAACATCGGAAGCGGCATACGATAGAACTGGATCAGTGTCGCCAATGTGTTCAGCGTCACGCCAAGGGCAGTGTTTTGCATAATGATCATGGGACGCTTGCCCCCCATGAAGGCGCCCGCACACAGCCCCATACCTTCGTCTTCTTTGTTTGAGGGGATGTGAAAAATCTCGTCACGGTTCTCCACCTCTTCGATCACACCAGCCAGCTGTTTGCAGGGTACGGTGGTCACGAAAGAGATATCGTTGGCAACAAAATCATCTACGATCTTTTTGTCGATGTTCATTGGAACAGAGCCTTTCTGGTTAAGTCGTCTTTGGATTGTTTATGTTAATCGCTACGTTGGACATGCACGGCGCAAGGCGCGTGTCTGACGACGCGTGCTGCCGTAGAACCAAGCAGATAATCACTGAACCCTGGTCGGTGGGAGCCCATCACAATGCAATCGATCGCGTTGTCACGAGCATAAGCGATAATGGTACGATAGGTGTGCCCGATCACCATTACAGGCTGAACATTACTCAGATGCTCAGTTTTCGCGAGCAACTCAGACTTTGCACGTGCAATGCCATCTTTCTTGGCCTCTTCGTCGAGATAAGCGTTGACCGAGCCCTTTGGAGCCTCATAAACATGCAGCGCCGTAATTGTTCCTGTATCGCCAGCCAGCGCCTGTGCAATCGCAAGGGTACGCGGTGAGATGTCATGATCAAGTGCCATAGGAACAAGTATTTTCTTATACATATGTTCTTTCCTTTGATGATTGCAGCGATGTCACGCCCAAGGGTCCAAAATGATTTTCGGCGCGGCAACACGACCTGACCGCAGATCAGAAAAGGCAGTTGCTCCGTCACAAAGTGGGCGTGTTTGTGTCCAATCCAGCGCACCCAATCGGCCTTCAAAAAGGGCTGTTGCTGTGTCGCGAAAGTCTGTCGCAGTGTAGGTGTAGGTGCCAATAAACGTGATTTCCTGCAACGTTGCACGGCGCACATCAAGGCCGTGCGCATCGTCACCAAGTCCTACATGCGCAATAACACCGCCCGGTTCGACCATGGCGGAAGCAGAGGCGCGCGTCACCCCGTAGCCGACCGCGTCGATCACAATTGGGAATGATTTGGTTGTGGAGTGCACGGCAACTTGATCACAGCTGTTCGCCAGAAATGCGCAGCGTTTCTCATCCGGCTCAACGATGACGACGTCATTAACATCCATGGCACGAAGCGCCAAAGCGGCGGCCAGCCCAATCGCCCCCCCGCCAATCACAAGCGCGCGGCGCTCCATGCTCGGGTGCAAGGCCTCTAGCGCAAGCCGCACTGCGTGCCAGCTGACAGCCAAAGGTTCGGCAAGTGCCGCCTTGCCCAGCGCCACATGGGCAGGCACCTCGACCAAATTGCGCATTGGCATTCCAATATACTGAGCAAAAGCCCCCTGACGCGGCATCATCGAAATGATCTGCCTTTTAGAGCAAAGATTTTCGCGCCCCGCTTTGCAAGCGGGACAGACCTGACAGGTCACCAGCGGGTTCACTGTCACACGCATTCCATCATTCTTGCCACCCTGGATCGTCCCAGCCGCCTCATGCCCTAAAATCAGCGGAGCGGGACGTCGTTCGTCATGACCAAGATAGGCGTGCATATCCGATCCACAAATGCCGACAGCTTCAACCTTGATCAGCTGTTCATCATCCTGTGTGATCACGTCCGGCATATCGCCATAAACAAGGGATTCGACACCCTGATAAACCAGTGCTTTCATTTCGCAGTAAACCCCCCATCAACCATAAGAACCTGTCCTGTGACATAGGCAGAGGCATCAGAGCACAAGAACAAAATTGGTCCGTCCATATCCGAAAGAGTTCCATTGCGTCCGATGCAGGTTTGCGCTGCATTGCGTGCAGCACGCGCGTCATCCTCGAACACCGCTGCCGTCAATTCAGTTGGGAAAAAACCGGGACCAATGGCATTTGCTGTGATCCCATCGGGAGACCATGCTTCAGCCATCGCGCGGGTCAGTTGCGCGATACCACCTTTCGTTGCCCCGTAGGCGATGCCGCCCGGAAATGCGCGGGTCGTTTGAAGGGACGCAAAATTAACGATACGGCCCCAGCCCTTTTTACGCATTTCTGGCACAAACGCCTGTGACAGAAAAAACGGTGCCGACAAGTTAAGAGCCAGCGTCTGATCCCATCCGTTGAAGGTAACATCATCGGCTGCCTCACGGGTGTTGACGCCAGCTGCATGTACCAAAATGTCAGGCGCACCGAATGGCGCGGAGATATCAGCGACAGTTCTTTCCAGACAATCGCGGCTGGCTACATCCGCCACCACGGCAGCAGCGGCAGGCCCGATTTCAGCGCACAGATTGTCCAATGCATCAGCCCTGCGAGCAACGCCCACGACTTTTGCACCAGCGGCCGCAAGCGTCAGTGCTGCGCGACGGCCAAGTCCAGAGCTAGCGCCCGTGATACAGGCTACTTTGCCACTTAGATCGAATAGATGTGTATTGCCTGTCACGTCTCCTAGCCTTCAGACGTCAGGTCAAAGTTTTCACCTGGAAAGTACTTTGCAAGCCGCACATCCGCTGCGCGGGCATGCCCTTCCATTCCTTCCAGACGTGAAATCCGCGCTGTCGCAATCGCGACATCCTTAGAGGCCTCTTTCGTGGCTCGCTGCCAAGTGACGATTTTCATATATTTGTGCACTGACAAACCGCCTGTGTAGCCCGCGGCACCAGAAGTCGGTAGCACGTGGTTCGTGCCCGACGCCTTATCGCCATAAGACACCGTGGTTTCTTCGCCCAAAAACAACGAGCCATAACAAGTCAGACGGTCGAGCCACCAATCAATGTCGCTGGCTTGGACAGTCAAATGCTCAGGTGCATATTCGTCACTGCAAGCGGCCATATCTTCACGGTCTTTGCAAACGATCACCTCTGCGTAATCGCGCCAAGCAGCAAACGCGTTGTCGCGGTTCAGTTCGGGCAGATCGTCGATCAGGACAGGCACCCGCGCCATAACGTCTTCGGCCAAAGCACGATCATCTGTCACCAACCATACGGGCGAGTTATAGCCATGTTCAGCCTGACTTACTAAGTCGGTGGCAACGATATGAGGATCTGCGTCCTTATCGGCGAGGATCAAGGAATCCGTTGGGCCCGCAATCATATCGATGCCCACACGGCCAAACAAAATACGCTTTGCCTCAGCCACAAACTGGTTACCAGGGCCAACCAGAATATTGGCCTTTGGCAGGCCAAATAAACCAAACGCCATAGCCGCAACGCCTTGAACGCCACCCAGCGCCATAATCTTATCTGCACCGCAAATATGCGCTGCGTAGATAATCGCGGGAGCCACACCAACACCAGGACGTGGAGGAGAACAGGCCGTAATGTGTTTACATCCTGCCACCTTGGCGGTGGTTACTGTCATGATAGCACTCGCAATATGGCTGTAGCGACCACCGGGGGCATAACAGCCTGCCGCATCAACGGGGATGGCTTTCTGGCCAGCGACATAACCCGGCTGAATTTCCATCTCGACATCAGCGACAGTGCTTTTCTGCAGCTCCGCGAAGCGCTTCACATTGTCATGCGCGAATTGGATATCTGCCTTCAACTTTTCAGGAACCAACGCGCTTGCCGCTTCAATTTCGGCTTGCGTAAGGATGACGTTGCCTTCGTATTTATCAAACTTGGCGGCGTACTCCATCGCCTTGGCATCACCACCTTCTTCGATATCCTTGAGGATCGATACCACAGTGTCATGCACATCGGATGCGCCAGAAGCGGCCGTCAAAGTTGCTTTTTTCAGGTATTCACGGGTCATTAGGCAGAGATCCTATTTGTAAATATCAGGCAAAAGAGTTGTGGAAACAGCGGGGACATAGGCAATGAACAAAACCACGACGAACATGCACAACACGAAGGGCACAGCACGCACTGCGATCTTGAGGATCGATTCACCTGTTATTCCAGAAACCACAAAAAGGTTCAGTCCAAGGGGCGGCGTGATGAAGCCAACACCCAAAGCGGTGATCATCATGATACAAAACTGAATTTCGTTCATGCCGATGTTTTCGGCCAAAGGTTGCAAGATCGGAGCAAGGATCACGATATTGGGCGTGGTTTCCATGACGCAGCCCGCGGCGATTAAAATACCGATCATCAGCAGTATGAGAATCCAAGGCTCTTCCGTAAGCGCCGTGACCGACGTCACAAAGCCCTGCGGCACCCCCATTATAGCCAAAGCCTCAGCCAAGGGGGCGGAGAAGGCGATGATCGGCAAAATTACACCATTCACTTTGGCAGAGCTGACCAGCATCGCTGGAAAGTCCGCAAAGGTCAGTGTTTTCAGAAAGAAGCCCATGCCGATGGTGACAACAACAGCGGTGGCACCTGCCTCAGTTGGCGTCAGGCGGCCCGAAAAAATACCGTAAAAGATAATTCCAGGAACAATAAATGCATACCAGCCCGATTGCAGTGAGCGTCCCAAATTGCTCAGCCACTCCATAAAGGTCAGGTTGCCACCACCCTCATAAGCATAGACGCGGTTCACAACGAGGTTCGTGATCAAAATTGAGATCAGGATACACAGCCCCGGGATCAAAGCAGCCAAGAACAAGGTTGAAGCGGAAATTCCCAACACAAGCCCAATGATAATGTATGCAATGGACGGTGGGATCAGAATTCCAGTGCAGGCCCCTGCTGCGACCAGTGCGCAGGCATAGGGGCGCGGGTATCCTGCCTCAACCAAACGGGCGATTGTCATTCTGCCCACAGCGGCAGCCCCTGCCGCGTCAGACCCGGATATTGCAGCAAACATACCGCAGACAAGCACTGTCGCTGATCCGAACCCACCCTTGGTAAAGCAGGTCAGCGCTTCGGCGACATCGAGGAATTTTCGCGACAGGCCCGTTCGGACCAACACGTCACCCGTCAAGATAAACAGGGGAATCGCTGTCAGAGCAAAGGCATCAATGCCGCTAAACAACCGTTCGCCGACAAGGCTCAAAGGCAGATCGCCCGACATCAGCAACATCAAAATAGCAGAGCTGCCAATCGCGGCCCAGACTGGTACAGCCAAGGCGATAAGCGCCACAAACAGAATGACGGGTACGTAAAAGTCCCAACCAAGCTCTACAGTTTGCGCGACAGTATTCCAAAGCATCGTGCCGCTCCTTAATCAAATAACGTGTCACCCTCGTAGACTGGCTTGCCAGTCTTGAGGGAGATGAAATCATGACGAAGCGACTGAAGAAGGCGCCAGATCATAAGAGCAAATCCGCTGGGCACCGCCATCAGGAACCACACCTGAGAGATGCGCAGCCCATGGGTTACGGACCCGAATTTGTAGGAAACGTGAACGGCCTCCATCGACCAGTAAAGCGCGATCAGCGCAACGACCATCATCACCAGATCGCCGAACATATAGAGCAGCGCCTTGGGTCGTGGGCCAAGGTAATGCATGATCACATCGATACGGATATGAGCGCGCTCCTTAACTGCGGCAGCCGCCCCGATCCAAGCCAGATAGATAAAGGAATAGCGTACAATCTCCTCGCCCCAGATCGACGAGTAGGCGAAAATTTCGCGGCGTAGCACCTCGACAGCCATCGTGATGACCAGCATCACGTAGAACGTCAAAAGCAGCCAGCGCTCAGCGTTCTGATCTAATTTACGCAGGAATTCCATGGTGTGGTCCATCTGGGTTCCATGACAAAACCTCGCACAGAGTGCGCAGCGTTCTTAATCATGTTGCGTGGGTGTTTCGGGCGCTCCACAAGGGCGCCCGAAGGTTACTTTTAGGCGTCGTGAACGTAGTATTTGCCCTGCGTTCCCGCGGCCTCTTCCATCTGTGCAAACGCATCCATGGACCCAGCCAACTCCACCTTGAACTTGTCCCATTCGGAACGCTGGTAGCCGCCTGCGTCTTTCCATTCGGCGAGTTGGTCGTCACTCAGAGAGTGGAACTCGACCCCAGCTTTGGCCAGCTCAGCCATCGCGTGGGACCGTGCCGAAGGAACCTTCGCAAGGTTCTGGTGTGCGGTCATCTCAGAGCCCCACATGATGCCCTCTTGAACGTCGGCCGGCATAGAATTGAACCACTCAAGATTACAAGAATAGACTTGGGAATCAGGTACGGCTTGTGTGAAAGTTACATGCGACAAGATATCCTTGAAGCCAAACACGAAGAGCGCGCCCACGGAGGGATCAAGTGCGTCAGCCACACCCTGCTGGATCGCAGAGGGCGTTTCGCCCCAAGCTACCGGCGTTGGGTTTGCACCGACCATTCGATAATACTGCTGTAGCATCGCAGAGCCAGGAACGCGGAACTTAACGCCCGCCAGATCGGACGGCGTAATCACTGCACCAGCGCCACCCTTACGCACAGCAACAACCCGCGGGTCGATGTTGACGTAGAACAATGGCTTGAATCCGTTCTCTTCGATCTTGGGCGTCACATTGGAGCCCCAGAAGTCGGAGTTCACAAGGTTCGTGAACCGTTGGTTTGACCCGCACAGATACGGCATGTTGATCAGATCAACAGTAGACGCAAACGGAGCGAAATTTGACAGCGAGTGCTGAGCCGCTTGAATGGTGCCACCCTGAACCGCCGATACCAAGGCACCGCCCGCACCAAGCTGACCACCAGGGGCAAGCTTGACATAGACCTTCCCATTTGTGGCGTTCTGGATGTTTTCCTTCAGATCCAGCTGCATGATAGGGTAGCTACGTGATGCGCCCAGCACATAGGCCGTGGCGATTGTCATGACGTGCTCCGCGGCGGCCTCGCGGTCTCGCTCTTCGGTGGCCGACTGAGCTGCTGCTTCAGTTGACCAAAGCGTCCCTGCTGCACCCGCGACGAGTGCCGCTGTGAAGCCAGCGGTCGACGCTATTTTCAGAAAATTCCGGCGCTCTGCAGACGCGAGCCCTTTACGGTCTTGATCGTCCATATGGTTCTCCTCCCAAAAGATATTTCAGCCGTCGTCTTTGCGTCGAACAGCTTCTTTTTTTAGAATTGCGACGACAAAAAGCACCGTCGCAAAAAACAGAACCAACATTTCTCCGACATCACCCAGAAACGCGCTGTCCGCGAACGCGCCCAAGGCGACATTCGAAAAGAAAACGAGAAAAACAATGAATGAGCCAGTCAGAAACACCAAGAGCCTCCACTCTAATAGGTTCAGACTCAAATGTAAGCGCTTACAGATGATTCTTGCAAGCGTTTACATTTTAGGTGCTGTGTATTTGTAATTTTGCTTTAATATCAGAATGAAACGATCATTTGAGGTCTACATGCCACCGTCCGCCCCGCCCCAAATTCCAACTGTGCAAGACGTTGCAATCGCAGCGGGCGTATCGACTGCAACGGTGTCACGCTGCCTAAACGAAAAGCAGAAAGTGTCTCTAAAGACCCGCGAGCGCGTGATGGAGGCTGTGGAACGGCTTGGGTACACACCAAACTTTAATGCTCGCGCAATGGCAGCCAAACGATCCCATACAATTGGCGCGATTATTCCGACCATGGAAAATGCCATCTTTGCACGCGGACTTCAGGCCTTTCAGGAAACGTTGCACCAATTGGGCTATAACCTGTTGGTTTCCAGTAGTGCATATCAGCCAAAATTGGAGGCTGAGCAGATCCGCGAGCTGGTTGCGCGTGGGGCTGAAGGCCTTCTCTTGATCGGGTATGAGCGGGATCAGGCCATTTATGACTATTTGGACCGGCGTAGCATTCCAACGGTGCTAGCCTGGGCATCTTCTCCTGACAAAGCCTATCCATTCGTAGGGTTTGACAACAAGGCCGCCATGCGCGGCTTGGCTGATAAGGTGATCGAGATGGGACACCGTCGGATTGGGGTAATCTCTGGTGTGATTGCGGGCAATGACCGAGCGGCAGGCCGACTGGCAGGGATCAAAGAAAGCTGGCAGTCGCACGGGTTTGATATCGAGAACCTTGCGATCATCGAAACCCCTTACGATATCGAAGGTGGTGGAAAAGCATTCGAAAAGCTAATGGCGGCAGATTTGAAGCCAACAGTCATAATGTGCGGAAACGACGTCCTTGCGACAGGCGCGATATCAAAGGCCCGTGAGATGGGCTTGGGTGTTCCGCATGATGTTTCTGTAACTGGGTTTGATGATATCGAACTGGCCCGTTGTGTCTGGCCACCCCTGACAACCGTACATGTTCCGCACCGGCAAATGGGACGTGAAGCAGCAAATTCATTGATCGACTTGATTGAGAAGCGCTCCACAAACATCAGCCGCGAACTCAATGTATCAATCGTAATGCGCGGTTCTCTGGTCGGCCTTTAAGCGAACAGCAGGCATGTTCATGGCGCGCTGTTTGTTCCACGAGATCGGTGTCACGCCACAATGGACTTAGCGCAAAAGCCCTAACCAGTCCTCTCAACCAAGTTTCTGGGTGTCTCGACGCGGGGAAACAGACTTGGAGAAAGTATCGCCACATACGTCCAATCAAAGATTTCATTTGATCTAATTGAAAATTTACGGCAAGGACACTGCAATCATTTTCCAACTATGGCAGAAATCAAATGGAAGTCAGTGTTCGCGACAACAATGTCGATCAAGCTCTACGTGCGCTTAAGAAAAAACTACAGCGCGAGGGCGTGTTTCGTGAGATGAGACTCAAAGAGCATTTCGAAAAGCCATCAGTGCGTAAAGCTCGTGAGAAAAAAGAAGCAATCAGCCGTCAGCGCAAACTTGCTCGCAAAAAAGCTCAGCGCGAAGGTATGCTTTAATAGCACCCGAGCATACACGCGTTTAAAGGAGCTCAACTACATGATTGAGCATTTCTGAAATCACGCAGGTATACCTCTGAGTTGTCTAGCTGTAACTATGCCCTGCGAGTTCTGCTCGCGGGGCATGTTCTTTTGTTGGCAAAGAATGCGTTGAATGCCCTGTCGCACGAGCTGCAGGAGGCATATTTGGTGCGCCACTTCCTCACAACCATCCAAGAACAGCGCTGTCCTGCTTCATCCCACATGAAATCATGTGAGGCAAATGGTCAGCCTGAACCGTTGTTGCAAAAATCCTAAATACCGTTACACACCTATTTCATATTGTAGGCAGCTGTCGCTTTGCACCTAAAACTGTAAACTTTTGAAAGACCTAGCTCCCATGCTTGGAAAAATCTTTAAGCGATTTCGCAAGATAGATGACGATATCATCATCTGTCCGTCGTCATATAAAGTTGGACATCAGATCGGCTTGAGCACAGGAGGCTCTGGTTCGTTCGTGTGATTGATTATGCTGCTTGTTTTTGATGTTGCAAGCGGCGTTGGCGGATTGTTTGGCTTTTGATCTTCTCCCTTTCCCTCAAAATGGCTTTATCGCGCCCGAAGTAGACGTCAGCGGGTGTGACGTTGTTCAGGCTCTCGTGGTAGCGCTGGTTGTTGTAATACTCGACAAAAGCCCCGATCTGACGCTCGAGATCGCCGGGCAGGTAATAGTTTTCCAGCAGAACACGGTTCTTCATGGTCTGGTGCCAGCGCTCGATCTTACCTTGCGTTTGCGGGTGGAGCGGTGCTCCGCGAACGTGATCCATTCTTTGCCCTTCCAGCCACTCAGCCAGATCGCCAGAGATGTAGCAGGAGCCGTTATCGCTGAGCAGGCGCGGCTTGTGCCGAACAGTGGCTTGATCACAACCGGATGCAGCCAATGCCAGCTCGATCGTGTCTGTTACGTCCTCAGCACGCATATTTGTGCAGAGTTTCCATGCAATGATGTAGCGGCTGTAATCGTCCAGGATTGTGCTCAGATAATACCAGCCCCAGCCGATGATCTTAAAGTAGGTAAAATCAGTCTGCCACATCTCGTTGATAGCTGTGGTTTTGTCTGTGAACTCGTCAGCAGCCTTGATCACCACATAATCAGGCGCAGTGATCAGGTCAGCTGCTTTTAGAATGCGGTAAGCTGATGATTCAGAGACAAAATACCGCTTCTCATCCGTGTATTTGACGGCAAGCTCGCGTGTCGACAACGCCTCGTGCTCCAATGCAAACTCGATCAAATCATCGCGCCTGACGTCTGGGATACGGTTCCAGACAGACTTGGGACGCGGCGAATGATCCGCCAACGCGTCCAGACCACCATCGAGATAAAGATCGTACCATCGATAAAATGTGCTGCGCGGAATGCACAGCATATCAAGCGTCTGTTTGACTGGCAGGTGTGAGCCTTCGACGGTGCGGATGATCTCAAGCTTCTCGGATGCTGGATACCTCATTCCTCGTATCCCCCATTTCCTGTCATGCTTTTTTTGAGCAGCCGGTTTTCAAGAGTCAGATCCGCCACGCACTCTTTCAATGCCAGCGACTCTGAACGCAGCTCCTTCACTTCTGGCGACGTCGCCTGACGCGCAGTGTCCCCAGACAGACGTCGCTTGCCTGCCTCAAGGAATTCCTTAGACCAGCTATAATACAGGCTCTCAGCGATCCCCTCACGACGGCACAACACAGAAATACTTTCCTCGCCACGCAGACCTGCCAAAACAATGCGGATCTTCTCCTCCGCTGAATAGGTTTGCCGTGTCTTGCGGCGGATGTTCTTAACCACCTTGTCGGCGGCATCTTTCGATGTGGTAGGCTTCTTTGTCATCTCGATCTCCTAATCGATAAGATGAACCAGAAATCCTCCGTTGTTCAAATGCTCAGATCTGTCCAGCAGGGGCTGACGTCAGACAAGATTATTTGCCGGACAAAGCGGCACTCATTCTAAACTGAAGCTGGTTGGCATCGAGAAAGCGGATCAAAGCGCACTCTCCGCAACCATATTCTTGACCTATATCAACGCATCCCACGTGAACACATTCCATTGTCTCGATGTAAAGTGGAGGGATACTTATGACGGATACGTTTGGCACGCCATCACGGCGGGGCTTTTTGGGCTTGGCTTTGGGCGCTGGCGCATTTGGGTTGGCGGGCGCAGGCAAAGCAGCCCCACGACAGGTAAAGACCAATGCAAACATACTCATTCTTGGCGCTGGTGCAGCAGGAGCAGCACTTGCAAACCGTTTGATCGAGCGGCTTGACGGGGCCACGATCACGCTTGTCGATGGGCGCCGCGAACATTGGTATCAGCCGGGGTTCTCGTTGATTGCAGCAGGGCTCAAACCGGCCAGCTACTCTGTGACCCAAACAACAGACTGGCTGCCTTCGGATGTAACATTGAAACAGGATTGGGCCGCCAATATTGACCCCGAAGCTCGTAAAGTCGCGCTCGCTGGGGGAGAAGTGCTCAGCTATGATTATCTGATCGTTGCAACAGGACTTTCTCTTGATCACGACGCAATCGAAGGGTTTAGTTTGGATATGGTGGGCCAAGACGGCATTGGCGCACTCTATGCTGGGCCTGATTATGCCGCAAAAACTTGGCAGGCAGCCTCTAAATTCACGGAAGACGGCGGCGTTGGACTTTTTACGCGCCCAGCCACCGAGATGAAGTGTGCGGGCGCTCCCCTCAAGCACACCTTCCTGATTGACGATCTGGCCCGAAAGGCTGGCTCGCGTGGCAAGATGGACGTCCACTACATGGCCAACAACAACAGCTTGTTTGGCGTACCTATTGTCTCCGAGAAGGTGCGGATGCTGTTTGGCGACAGAGGGATCACCCCTGACTATTCTCATGTTTTAACAGGTATTGATGCGGGCTCAAAGCGCGCACGGTTTGATACGCCCGAAGGCTCTGTGGAGCGTGACTATGATTACATCCACATCATCCCCCCCCAGCGCGCACCTGACGTGGTGCGCCAGTCGGGTCTGAGCTGGGCAGATAAGTGGGTTGGCGAAGGCTGGATGGAAGTGGACAAGGCCAGTTTGCGCCACCTGCGCTACCCAGAGGTTTTCGCGCTTGGCGATGTGGCGGGCGTGCCCAAGGGCAAGACGGCTGCCAGCGTGAAGTGGCAAGTGCCTGTGGTCGAGGAACACCTTGTCGCGCAGATTGCGGGCGACACGACAGATGCGGCCTACAACGGCTATACCTCCTGCCCCCTGATCACCCAAGTGGGCCGCGCGATGCTGGTTGAGTTTGATTACAACAACAACTTAACGCCCAGCTTTCCCGGCATTATCGCCCCGCTTGAAGAACTGTGGATCAGCTGGCTGATGAAAGAAGTTGCCTTGAAAGCCACATATAACGCCATGCTGCGCGGCAAGGCTTGAGGAGAACGCTATGCAAGATCTTACATTTACTACGCTGATTGCCGTCTTTGAGGAAATCTTCGGACGCGGGCTTTTCTGGGCCATGGTTGTCGCGGCATTGATCGTGACGGCGCTCTATCTCTTTGTGCTGATCCGTGACCGCGCTGTAAGCTGGAAAAAATTTCTCTGGGCACAGCTTTCGATGCCTTTCGGAGCGATTGCCGCTGTGCTGTTTGTTCAGGGCATGACACGATCGGGATTTGCCGACATTGGCGGACCGATTGATGTCATCGTTCTGCTTGCGGTGGCTGCAGGCGGGGCCGTAGGCATGGCGATTTTAGTTTACACGATCGAGTCTCTCTTTTGGCGGCAAGGCGGCGAGGGATAAGCCCCGCCGCCCCTATTCACTCTGCCGCGACGGCTTTCATAAAGCGGTCGCGGATTATGACTGGGTCCATTGTAATCACGGGCATCTTGGCGTTGCCGCTGTCGCATTTCACGACCATCACCGTCATTTCGCCACTGTCCAGTGCCTCTTGCAGCACGCGGCCTGTGTCTACATCGCGGCACTCGATCACGCGCTCGCAACCGCAGGCCTCGGCCACTTTGGCAAGCGAGGTTTTCTTTCCTGTATAGGTCGGTTGATCGCCGGTAGAGCCATAAGAACCATTGTCGATGATCATCAGGATGTAGTTGTTGGCAATATTGTTGGCGATGGTCGGCAAAGTTCCCATGTTGGTGAGAATAGACCCATCACCGTCGATCACGATTACAGGCTTAGGTTGTGCAAGAGCGAGGCCAAGACCGATGCTTGAGGCCAAACCCATAGTGCCAAGCATGTAGAAGTTGGTCGGTTGGTCATCGATTGCATGTAACTCTTGGCTTGGGATACCGATGTTACAGACAACCAGCTGGTCACGCAGGATCGGGGCAATTTCTTTCAGAATTTCAGAACGGATCATTGGTCGCCATAGCCTCCCCAGAAGTTGGCATCGGTCAGGATGGCCACGGGTTTGTTGCACATGAAGGTGTATTTCAGGATCATGTCGAGTTCTTCGACATCTGACTGTTTGTGGAAGTGATAGGTAGGTATATTCATCTGCGCCAAAAGCGCCTTAGTGTGCACCGCCATTTCAACTTGGCAGGCCACAGGCTCGCGCAATTCACCGCGATAGCTGATCAGCATCGGAAGTGGCATCCGGTAATACTGGATGAGGGTTGCCAGTGTGTTGATCGTCACACCGATCGCTGTATTTTGCATGATAATTGCCGGGCGCTTACCGCCCATCCAGGCACCCGCACAGAGCCCCATGCCCTCGTCTTCTTTGTTGGACGGAATATGAAAAATTTGGTCATGATTTTCTATCTCATCAATCACCCCTGCCAACTGCTTGCACGGCACAGTTGTCACAAACGAAATGTCATTGGCTACCAGATCATCAGTGATCTTTTTGTCGATATTCATTGAAGCCCTCCCGAACACGATGAGCACAGTATGAGGGAGCTTGGCCAGCTTTCTCAAGAGCGCTTTGGGACCCTCTCGTTTGTTTTTAGTTTGCCTGAAGCGACCCTTATTGCTTTTCGAAAGTACGCCTGACCGCACCAAGCGAAAGACCCAAGCGCTCCACATAGCTGACGCTGCAAAAACGATCATCCTAAACCGGCCACATCTAGTCATCTGAGTCTGCTGCCGAGCACTTGCCGATACCGCATCAGAGCCGATGAAAAAGCGCCAGATGGGTCGCCGTGAGAAAAACAGTGTCGCGGTGAGGAAAGTTTTTGCGGCGAAGCCCGCATAGGAGAGGGGAAACATGGAGGAAGACTTGCGATGACAACAGATGTTTCTGGCGTAATGCGCCCTGTGGCCACGGCCAATGGCTTGCCTAATGATCACTATGTAGACGAGCGCATCTTTCTGGAAGAGCGCGATGCCGTTCTCTACAACAACTGGTCAGGTATTGCGGTCGCGGCTGATGTTCCTGAAAATGGCGATGCGAAGCCGATCGAGTTTCTGGACATGCCGCTGCTTCTCATCAGAGACAAAGACGGAGATGTACGGGTCTTTCAAAACACCTGCCGTCATCGCGGTATGATCCTTGTCTCCGAGCCCAAGAAGATCGAAGGCGCAATCCGATGCCCTTACCATTCTTGGTGCTATTCAACGAAAGGCGATCTTGTGGCAACGCCGCATGTGGGCGGGCCAGGGATGAACACCCACAAGGATATGCCGCGCAGCGAACTTGGACTGTATGAGGTGCCGAGTTACATTTGGCTCGGTGTTGTTTATGTCAACGCTTCAGGCAATGCCGCTCCATTTGAGGAAATTCATGCTGAGCTTCTGGAGCGCTGGAAAGAATTTGACGTGCCGCTCTATCATGGCGGTGAAGACAGCAAGTTTGAGCTGGATGTAAACACCAACTGGAAGCTCGCTGTTGAAAACTATTGTGAGAGCTATCACCTGCCATGGGTTCATCCTGGGCTGAACAGCTATTCTCGCCTCGAAGATCACTACAACATCGAAGAATACGGCCGCTACTCAGGCCAAGGCACTTTGGTGTACCGTCAGTTGACGGGACAAGAAGGCGAAACTTTTCCTGACTTCCCAAACCTCTCAGACAAATGGGACACTGGCGGCGAGTACATTACGGTCTATCCCAATGTTTTGCTTGGCGTGCAACGCGACCATGCCTTTGCGATTATCCTCGAGCCCAAAGCGGTCGATAAAACTGTCGAGCATGTGCACTTGTTTTATGCGGAGCCTAAAGTGGACGAAGCCCTGCGTGCAAAGAACGCAACGCAGTGGAAAACAGTCTTCATTGAGGACATTTTCGTTGTCGAAGGCATGCAGAAGGGCCGTTACGGTCGCGGATTTGACGGCGGACGCTTCTCTCCAGCGATGGACGGACCGACGCATTGCTTCCACGATTGGGTCGCCAATCAGGTCACATCGCATCGTCAACAACTGGCGGCGGAATGAGTGAGCTTCAGACGCGACTTCTGTCTGCGCATGAAAAGGATGACCGTAAAGGCCTGATCGCACTTTACACAGAGGCGGCGGATCAGTCCAATGACATGATAGAGCGGTCCTTCTTTCTCACACATGCATTTGTGTTTGCACTGGAGGCGGGCGATATGCGCGCGCCTCTTTTGCATGACCGTTTGCGCGAGATGGGGCGGATTTAGTTGCCCTGCCTTTGAGGACAAGCTAATGGCAACGCCATGTTAGACAAAGCCGAAGATATTCACCCGCTCTTTAACGGCGCTCCTAAAAGCACCGAGTTTAAAAAGCTGCGAAAACGCATCGTGAGCCAGACTCGCGAGGCAATTGAGCAGTATGGTATGATCGAACCAGGCGGCAAATGGCTTGTCTGCCTGTCTGGCGGGAAGGACAGCTATACGCTGCTCGCAGTATTGCATGAGCTAAAGTGGCGTGGCCTGCTGCCTGTTGAGCTTCTGGCCTGCAATCTTGATCAAGGGCAACCGGGATTCCCCGCAACCGTTTTGCCAAAGTTTCTGCAAGAACGTGAGGTCGCCCATCGTATCGAGTATCAGGACACATATTCGATCGTAATGGATAAAGTTCCTCAAGGACGGACCTTTTGTGCCCTGTGCTCGCGCTTGCGCCGCGGCAATCTTTACCGCATTGCGCGCGAAGAGGGCTGCACTGCTGTTGTGCTTGGGCATCATCGTGACGATATTCTGGAAACGTTTTTCATGAACCTCTTTCACGGCGGGCGACTTGCAACAATGCCGCCGAAACTCGTGAACGAAGAGGGCGATTTGTTTGTTTATCGTCCGCTCGCGCACGTGGCAGAAGTAGATTGCGAAAAGTTCGCGCGTGATTTGAATTATCCGATCATTCCCTGCGACCTCTGCGGAAGTCAGGACGGCCTGCAGCGCCAGCAAGTGAAACAGATCCTTGATGGTTGGGAGAAGAATAGCCCTGGCCGACGCCAAGTGATGTTTCGAGCACTGATGAACACGCGCCCTAGCCATCTACTGGATCCAGAATTGTTTGATTTCAAAGCTCTTTCACGATCAGAGCCTGATAGCGCTTTAGAAAACGAGCTGCCGCCCCTCTTCCGTTAAGGGCCTGTTGATATAATAGCGCTAGCTTTCCCCAAACGAGTTTGAGGATTGTAACGATGGCGCTGCACCGTAGGGATGCAATAAGAACAAGTTCGAAGCGGCTGAGCAGCTGGCTCTTAGGGGCTCACATGCTTGCCTTTGTCCCCGCGATTGCGCTCAGCGCTTTTTGGATTGCTGGCGAGCATGCACTTGTCATGGTCGCACTTGGACTGCCGATCTTGTATCTCTTGACAGGCACTCTGAATGAAGCACACGCGGCCAAGACGCGAGAAGTCGACGCGACAACGGGCCTTCCGATGATCGACCAACTCGAAAATGATGCGGAAGAAATGATCATTTCATGCAGCGAAGCGGGACGAAAATCTGCCCTGTTTTTTATTCAACTCGAAGAGTTTGAAGCGCTTGTTCAACGCTATGGTCAAGAGGCCACAGGCGCACTTTTGGAGAGGTTGGGGGAAAGGTTCCGCGCTCTGCTTCGGGAACATGACACCGTTTATTGGCTTGGTGGGGCGCGGTTTGCCATCTTGATCGCGCCTGTGCCACAATTTGAGCTGGAAAGTGCAGTTCAACTTTCCTCGCGGCTACAGTCAGCAGCAGAAGAACCCGTTTCAGTGAATATGCAGGCTCTTTTTGTGAGCGCTGCCGTCGGTTTTTGTTTGAGTACGCGCAGCCCCGAGGGCACGGCATCGGCTTGGATGAGGGCCAGCGAAACCGCGTTGAACGAAGCGACACGGAACAACCCCTCTTCCATTCGCGCTTACAGCGCTGAAATGGGCGAAACCAGCATGAAGCGAGAGGCTTTGATGCGTGAGGCTTTCTTTGCTCTCGACAATGGTGAAATTTCACCTTGGTTTCAGCCGCAAATTTCCACAGATACAGGCCGTGTGACGGGGTTTGAAGCGCTTGCCCGCTGGCATCACCCGAAGCGAGGGACAGTGGCACCCGCAGATTTCCTCCCAGCTCTGCAAGACACTGGTCAAATGGAACGCTTGGGGGAAGTCGTACTGTATGGCGCTTTGACTGCCCTAAAAACTTGGGACCGCGCAGGTTTTTATGTGCCATGCGTTGCCGTAAATTTTACGGCCGAGGAGCTGCGCAATCCGAAGCTGGCGGAAAAAATCCGATGGGACCTGGACAGGTTTGTTTTATCACCCGACCGACTGACAATTGAAGTTCTTGAAACCATCGTAGCAGGCTCACCTGAGGATGCTGCGGCTCGCAATCTTGCGGCACTCGCAAAACTAGGTTGTCGCATTGACTTGGACGATTTTGGCACAGGACATGCTTCTATCACGCCGATACGTCGCTTTACGATCGAGCGGATCAAGATAGACCGCTCTTTCATCAGTCGGGTTGATAAAGATCAGGAACAGCAGCGCATGGTCTCTGCAATCCAGACGATGGCGGAACGCCTTGGGCTTGAAACATTGGCCGAAGGCGTCGAAACATCAGGCGAACATGCGATGCTTGGCCAACTCGGCTGTGCTCATGTGCAAGGCTTTGCAATAGCTCGCCCTATGCCGTTTGATGACACCCTTGCATGGCTCACTCAACACAACACCAAACTAGGTACTCTTCCGCAGATTCGAGGCGGAACGGCCATTTAAAGACCGTGATGATGAAGCCTAATGGCATCAAGGCTCCACGCCCAGTCATTGGCTCAGGCAAGACCTGACAGCACTTCAGGCAAGATTCCCGCTTCCTTTTGCCCCAAAGGACCAATAACCGCTTGACCTTCGGCCCTTCACTCTGTTGAACCTGCCACACTCTCAAAGGCAAAGGGCTCGGGTCTTCATGGACGATCAGAACAAGAATCTCATTCTCGCTGTTGCGCTTAGCATGCTTGTCATTCTGGGATGGAGCGTTTTCTTTCCGCCGCCCGAACCAAGCCCGCAAGACCTTGCAGCAACGGCCCCAGCCAGTGAGGCCGTATCTGGCAACACAGCCAGCGTGCCTTTGGCCGCGTCCGGTGCAGAACCAGTCGTCGCCGCCGAGGTCAAGACTGCAGCAGATGCACCGCGGATCAAAATTGAAAGCAGCCATCTTGAAGGCACAATTTCGCTTTTGGGCGGGCGCTTTGACGAGCTCAAGCTGAAGCAATACCGTCAGACACTTGACGCTGAGAGCGATATTGTTTCTTTGCTAAAGCCAACAAGCGCCGAGAATGCCTACTATGCGCTCTACGGTTGGGCACCCGGTGGCGGCCTCGCGCCCGATCTTGTTCCGGGTCCGAACACGATCTGGACGCTGGAGAGCGGTGACATTCTGACACCAAGCACGCCTGTGGTTCTCGCCTGGGAAAATGGTCAGGGTCTCACCTTCCGCCGTGAGATCAGCCTTGATGAAAACTATATGTTTGCCATTCAACAATCTGCCCAAAACAACAGCACAAATACGATCAGCCTTGCACCTTACGGTACGATTGCGCGCCATGGTGAGCCTGCCGATCTCAAAAACTTCTTTATTTTGCATGAAGGCGCAATCCGTCACGTCGCGGGAGAGCTTACAGAAACAGATTATGGTGATTTTGAATCCGCGCGTGCCCACGAAGAGCTCGAAGTTGGTGAAAAGGGCTGGACTGGCTTTACAGATCACTACTGGATGACCACATTGATCGTTGATCAGGCGGGTGCAAAAATCAGCACTTTCCAAGACACGACACGCAATATCTTCCAGACCACAGCCAAACACAAAACTGAGACGCTCGCCCCAGGCCAGAGTGCTATCGTTTCATCGCGCCTGTTCGCAGGTGCAAAAGAGTGGGAAACGATCCGCAACTACGAAAACGAAAGCGGCGTACCCAAGTTCCTCGACAGTATCGATTGGGGCTGGTTCTTCTTCATCACCAAGCCAATGTTCTGGCTGCTGCACTACTTGCACGCTCTCATCGGCAATATGGGCTGGGCGATCATCGGACTGACCTTCATCATCAAACTTGTTCTTTTCCCACTGGCTTACAAATCCTACGCCTCTATGGCCAAGATGAAAGAGCTTCAGCCGCAAATGGAGAAGATCAAAGAGCAGGCAGGCGACGACCGTCAAAAAGTCCAACAAGAAATGATGGCTCTCTACAAAAAGGAAAAGGTCAATCCCGCCGCAGGCTGTTTGCCAATTCTGATGCAAATCCCGATTTTCTTCTCGCTCTACAAGGTCATTTTTGTAACGCTCGAACTGCGGCACGCGCCTTGGATCGGCTGGTTGACTGACCTGTCCGCTCCCGACCCATCAACAATCTTCAACCTGTACGGCCTGCTCCCTTGGGATGCTCCTGAACAGGGCTCTGTTCTGGCACTGATCTTCATTGGTGTGCTCCCACTTCTTCTCGGGATCACAATGTGGCTTCAGCAAAAGCTGAACCCGGCACCCTCTGATCCTATTCAGCAACAAATCTTTGCTTGGATGCCGTGGGTCTTCATGTTCATGCTCGGAAGCTTTGCCTCGGGTCTTGTGATCTACTGGATCGCCAACAACACGATCACTTTCACACAGCAATATCTGATCATGCGCAGTCACGGCTACAAACCCGACGTGTTTGGAAATATTCTGTCTAGCTTCAAGCGGAAGTCGAAAGACGCAGAATGACCCCAAAAGTTACCCAGCTCTGGCGCCACCCCGTGAAGAGCCACGGACGTGAAGCGCTTGAGCGGGTGACGCTCACAGCAGGGGAAACCCTGCCTTGGGATCGGCTTTGGGCGGTTGCACATGACAGCTCGACTGCAGACGGTTCAGAGTGGCTTCCCTGTCAGAACTTTTCCATCGGCACCAAAGCTCCACGCCTCGCCGCAATCAATGCTGTGGTGAATGAAACAAGCGGTTGCATCCGCTTAACTCACCCCGAGCTGGGCACGCTTGAGTTTGACCCAGACCAAGAAGGCGAAAAGCTAGTCGCTTGGGCAGGAGGGCTCATTCCAAAAGATCGTGCACAGTCTGCTCGGGTTGTTCGCGGCAAGACGCGCGGTTTTACTGATACGGAATTTGCCTCAATTTCACTTATGAATGCGGCATCACATCGCGCGGTTGAACAAAAGCTTGGGCGCAAACTTGAGCCAGAGCGTTGGCGCGGAAACATCTGGCTTGACGGTTTTGAGCCTTGGGACGAATTTGACTGGATGGGAAAGACGCTCAAAATTGGCGCTGCCCGAATTTTGATTAAAGAGCGGGTTGTCCGCTGCAAACATACCATGGCGTCGCCCAAGACTGGCGAACGCGATACCGACACACTCGCTCTTCTACGCGAAAACTGGGGACACCAGGATTTTGGCGTCTACGGCGAGGTGATTGAAACTGGCGACATTCGCCTAGGCGATATAGTAGAGGTGCTCTAATGCAACTTCCTTTCCCATTGGCCGAAGTGCCTGATGACTTTGCCCGCGAAAAAGGGCGCAAACTCTTCGCTGGAGGCGGGGCCGAATTCGTCAAAGGCGTTGTCGCCATGTCTGGCCTTCCCGATGGTGATCGGCTCGAAGTGTGCTTTGCTGGCCGATCCAATGTTGGCAAGTCCTCGCTGATCAATGCTCTGACAAATCGCAAAGGTCTGGCGCGAGCCTCAAACACGCCTGGGCGGACACAAGAGATTAACTTCTTCACCCTTGAAGAAACCCACTATCTCGTCGACCTTCCCGGATACGGCTATGCCAACGCCCCTCTTCCGATTGTTGAGCGCTGGCAACGACTGCTCAAGCAATACCTCTCAGGGCGGCAAAACCTGCGGCGCGCCTTTGTCTTAATCGATGCGCGCCATGGTGCGAAGGCAGTGGACGAAGAAATCATGAGCCTACTCGACAGTTCAGCTGTGACGTTTCAGTGCGTGATGACAAAAGCAGACAAAGTGAAAGAGGCAGACCGCGAGCGCTCAATCGAGGCCACACGAAAAGCACTTGCAAGGCATCCAGCCGCTTTTCCCGAGATCATTATGACCTCAAGTGAAAAAGGCGACGGGATCGAGACGCTACGCGCTGTGATTGCTTCGCTGGAGTAAGACAGCACTCACAGGCAAAAGCACTGGCCCGTTTCCGCGTTCCCAACCATCCGCTTGCGCCTTTGCCTGCAATAAGGTCAAATTGTGCAACTGAATGAAGGCGCAAAAAATGAAGACTCAGAACATGAACCGAGACTGGATTGCCACTGCCCGCACATTGAACCAAGCATTGCCCAATTTGCAGCGCTACACAGGCGCGATTGTGGTGGTGAAATTCGGCGGCCACGCAATGGGTGATGACGCGGCGATGGACGAGTTCGCCCGAGATATCGTTCTGATGCAGATGGTTGGGGTAAATCCCGTCATTGTTCATGGCGGCGGACCGATGATCAACGAAAAGCTTGATGCTCTTGGTATCAAAAGCGAGTTTGTGAACGGCAAGCGCGTAACAGACGCCGCAACGGTTGAAGTGGTCGAGATGGTGCTCTCTGGTCTTGTGGGCAAACGTATCGTCCAAGCCATCAATCGGCAGGGTGGCAAGGCTGTTGGATTGTCGGGCAAAGATGCCAATCTGATGGTTTGCAAGCAAACGAACCCAGACCTTGGCTTTGTTGGTACGCCAGACAAGATGGACGCAAGCATTCTACGCGACCTCTTCGAAAAGGGCACCATTCCTGTAATCGCACCCATCGGGGCGGGCCATAATGGCGAAACCTTCAACGTCAACGGCGATACCGCTGCAGGTGCTATTGCTGCGGCTCTCAAGGCCGACAGACTTTTGCTACTGACAGATGTCGAAGGCGTGAAAAATAAGTCTGGCGACGTTTTGACCGAGCTCACCTCACAGTCTATCCGCGACATGATTGCCGATGGGACAATAGCGGGCGGGATGATCCCTAAGACCGAAACCGCACTTTTGGCGATTGACGGTGGAGTGCGCGGCGTTGTCATTCTGGATGGGCGGGCGCCTAATGCCTGCTTGCTTGAGCTGTACACATCCCATGGGGCGGGCACACTTATTCGTGGCTGACGAGAGAGTGACTTGTTTCATCGCGATTGGGAGATCATATTCGAACTATGGAACATGAAGCTCTTATACGCCTTAGTATCTTTATCGGCCTGTTTGCCCTTCTTGCAGCGGCAGAAGCCTATCTGCCAAGGCGCGCTCGACAGGTTCCACGCAAGACGCGTTGGAGGACAAACTGGGGGTTCTCGCTCCTAAATACTGGTGCTCTTCGCCTGCTGGCGTTTGGCCTTCCACTCTTGGCAGTGGGCGCCGCTATTGATGCAGCGCAGAACGGTTGGGGGCTTTTCAACCTGCTAGATTGGCCAAGTGGGCTAGAGCTTGTTCTGGCTATTCTCTTCTTTGATTTCGCGATTTGGCTACAGCACCTCATCACACATAAAGTGCCTCTGCTTTGGCGCCTGCACCGTGTTCATCACGCGGATACAGAAATCGACGTGACGACAGCCATTCGCTTTCATCCAGTGGAAATTGCATTGTCGATGCTTCTCAAGATCGGCCTCGTCTATCTGGTAGGCCCTGCTGCACTCGCTATCATCCTGTTTGAGATCATTCTCAACGGCACAGCCATGTTCAATCATTCGAATCTCGCCCTGCCCCGTTGGCTCGATAAAGCTGTGCGGCTTGTCCTTGTCACGCCAGATATGCACCGCGTACACCACTCCGTTCATCGCTCCGAACATGACAGCAATTACGGCTTTTCGCTTTCAATATGGGATAGGATCTTTGGAACCTATATTGCTCAGCCCAAGGACGGACACACCAAAATGAAAATCGGGCTTCAATGGCAAGATCCACGCCCCTCCAAACTTGGCTGGAGCCTATGGTTGCCCTTCATGAAGCGCTGACCCCTGCCCCAGAGCAAGTGGCGCTCGCCATCTTTGGCGCGTTTCATGAGCGTGAGGAGACACTTGTGTTGCTTGGTCCACATGAACCTGGGTTCTGGGCCCACTTCACGGCCTCCGCGGAGTATCAAGACGGTCAGCCTGACCCGCTGGATCGCTGGTCTCGCCGTATTATCACTCGTCTGGCTGAGGATTGGGGCGGTGCTCCCGTGTTTCCATCGGATGGGCCGCCCTATGCGCCCTTCCTCTACTGGGCCTTGGAGACGGGCCAAGCGTGGCAATCGCCCGTCGGCATGCTTGTGCATGCGCGTGCAGGTTTAATGGTGTCCTATCGTGGCGCTGTGCGTCTACAGGGCCGCCTGGACCTGCCGCCACCCGGTACAAACCCCTGCAGAAACTGTGCTGATAAGCCTTGCCTGACCGCTTGCCCTGTGGGGGCTCTCAACGCGCAAATGGAATACGATGTGCAACGCTGCAAAACACATATCGCCCACCCTGAAGGCAACACCTGCCTAACGCAGGGCTGTCTCGTACGCCGTGCCTGTCCTGTGTCTCAAGCCTATGCCCGCCTTCCCGAACAATCAGCCTTTCACATGAGGAGCTTTTTGTGAGTCTTGAGTTAATTGTTATGCGTCATGCAAAGTCCAGCTGGTCTGATCCTTGCTTGTCGGATCACGACCGCCCGCTTAACGGACGCGGGCGTGCCAGCGCTAAGGCCATCGGCACATGGATGAAAGAGGAAGGCTATCAGCCAGACCAGACGCTCTGTTCCACTTCGACGCGCACACGCGAAACGCTTGATCACCTCGAATTAGATACAGAGACAAACTATTTAGAGCCCCTTTATCATGCGAGCGAAGACAGAATGCTTCAGCTTTTGCAAAATAGAGCCAAGGGCAAGAGCGTCTTGATGCTTGGACACAATCCGGGAGCCGCCTTTTTCGCGCAAGCTATTTTGAGTAAACCCCCAAAGAGTGATGCTTTCTCGCTGTTTCCAACAGCGGCCGTTTTGGTCGTGCGCTTCGACACAACAAACTGGCGTGACCTGCGCTTTGGACAGGGAACTCTTGCCGCGTTTATCGTGCCACGAATGCTTTTGCCCCAAACTTAGACGCCTTGATGCGTGGCAAACTTGGAGCCCAGCCCGCAGCCATCGCCCTCGCATCAACACTTTCATGAAGGCTTTCACAAGCTCCAGCCCCGACACGGCGACGTCCGCGCAGTAGAAAGAGCTTACCCCAGCTTTTCCATGTCCCCACAGATTTGGCCGCAGGGTCACGCGGAAACCGCGCCCGCCAGCCTTGTGGCAAGGGCAGCCCACAACTTTCGGCGCGTTCGAGCATCCACACAAGCGGAATATTGGATAAGAGCCGTGCTTCGGCATCACCATCAAGCTGACCACCAATGTCACCATGTGTTCCTGGAAACCACACTTGTTCCACGCGACCCTGCCAGTTTTGCGGACACTCCCAGAGCACTGGTTCAAAAACAGAGCGGGTCTCATGCAAGGCAAGCGCCTGAAAACCATGGCGAATGGCCGAGCCCAGCTGGTGATTGTGAAAAGCGTGATTGCTCTCCGACCAGCGCCACAATAGCGGCAGGCGAAGCCCTAAGGCCTTCACTGTATCCCAGACACCAACCATCTCGACCTCGGCCTTTTCATGGCAAAACTGAGCTTGAAACGCAGCCTTCTGGGCATTGCCTGCCCCCAGTTGGTAAAGCCGATAAGCTTGCTCAACATTTCGCTCTGTCGCGTGCTCAGGACGCAAAAGGCCCACCGCATCGATCACACCAGCAAGTGAGCGAACAGCATAAGCGCCTCGCGAATACCCAAAGAAAAAGATTTTATCGCCGTCACGATAGCGCGACGCGAGATAGCCATAGGCGCGCTTAATCTGACGGTTGACCCCGCGCCCCATTAAAACATGATGTGTGCTGCGCCAATCGTTCCACTGAACACCAGCCTCATAGAAAACCGAAACTGGCCCGCCCGTTTCGCTCAGAAGCCGGAAAGTCAGTCCAGCATTGGTTTCGCAGCCCGGCTTAAGCGACGACATTGTACCATCCAGAACAATCACATGGCTCATAGGGCCACGGACCCGCTTCATAGCGGTTTGACCGTGCCGTTGATCTGGCCAGATCAGGCCAAAGAGGCGTTTTCCCATTCGATTAAATGACATAGCTCTTCTGCTTTTATTACACATCCACTTTGCTGCATTCTTCACTCACTGCCCAAGCACAGTGTCGTGAGAGGTATGAAACTTAATTCCGCTCGCGAAACACATGCACCTACGCTCTGGCATGAGCACAGGGGAAGCTCTTGCTTACGCAGACGCTAGCATCAAATTTTGGCAAGCTTAGGGCACAATCATGCCGAGAGGTGTTTTGCAAATCACAGTCGTTTGACAGTGATAACGTCGCGAACGCCATATCCATTAAAGCGGGTTGCAATGGCAAGAGAATATGCGCCCATGCCTGCAAAGAGGAGGTAGTCCCCTTCCTCCAAGCCTTCAGGAAGGCTTACAGGTTTGGGCAAACAATCAAGACTGTCACATGTTGGTCCAAAAACAGTTTGTGGCCGCTCGCCTCCTTCTTTCAACGCACCCCTTGCTGTCAAGCAGCTGACACGGTCTGTCGCCGATATGTCGCGCCATTCGGCAAAGCCGCCGTATATTCCGTCGTTGAGAAAAACGGTTCCGTCAGCGCGGATGGCCTTTACGCAGGCCAAAAGAGAAAAGCTCTCGGCAACCATCGCGCGTCCAGGCTCACAAACCAGCGCAGGAGGTAGCTCAAAAGCCTGTCTGACTGCCAAATCAATCTCTTGAAACACACCCTCAAGATCGGGGGCCATTCCGCTGCGATGCGAGGCAAAACCACCTCCAACATTCAACCGCTCGGGTGTAACGCCAGCTTGCTGGGCGATTGACGAGGCAGCCCGAATATACTGCACCCAAGCGTCGGGACTGTCGCACTGTGTTCCGGGATGAAAGGTCAATGCGGGGCGATAGCCCGCCGCAGCCACTGCTTGCAATATTACAACAGCCTCAGCAGGGGTTGCACCAAACTTGGCACCAAAATCATAATGTGCGCCTTTAACAGGCAGCTTAAAGCGCACGGCAACTTCCTCAGCGGCGTGTTGAGGTGTGCCAAGCTTGACCAACTCTGCAAGATCATCAACCGACCAAGACCGAACGCGGGCAGCTTTGCCCACCGCAATTTCGGCGCGTGAGCGCACAGGGTTGTTGTAATGCAAATCTGCTGTTGCAAAGGCCGCCCGCACCTGAGCGATCTCTTCGGGGCTGGCCACATCAAATCCGCTCAATCCAGCGGCGACAAGGTTCTCCAAAACTTCGGGTGCGGGGTTGGCCTTCACGGCAAAGGTGACCTGGCCCCGAAAACCACGGCAAAACCTATCAGCTTGCTCGCGCAAAACCCTTGGCGCAAAATACATGACAGGCGCTTCAGGCCGCTTTAGCCCAATGTGCTCTTCTGGAGTCTCAAATACGCCACGGTCAAACATCGCTCTGCCTCGCTTTTCTTTTAAGTTTTGCGCGAAAATTGATCGTTTTCATGCGGCAATTCTGATATATTGCCAAATAATATTGTCAAAGTGACGTAAATTTATGAAAAGTGACGAAGTTGACGCAAAGCTTGTAGCTCTGCTTGCAGAAAATGCTCGCACGCCTGTGGCCACCTTGGCACGCCGGCTCGGACTTGCACGCACGACTGTTCAGACCCGCATCGAACGGCTGGAAACCACAGGTGCTATTGCTGGCTATACGATCCGCCGCGGTGCAAAAGGACGCGCGGCCTTGCGTGCGACTGTGCTCATATCGATAGAGCCGCGTTCAGGACCAGCTGTGCTTGCCCGTCTCAAAGCGCTATCAGGTGTCGAGCAAGTGCATACAACCTCTGGCCGATGGGATTTGATCGCTCTTCTGAGCGCCCCAACAACAGAAGCATTGGATGACACTCTGGATGACATTGGCGCCGCAAAGGGCGTCCGTAGCTCCGAAAGCCTCATTCATCTCAGCACAAAGATAGACCGCAGCTAAGAGCGATTTCGCTTTTTGATTTCGGTAAATATGCTGTGGGTGCAGGGGCAAAGCCCCTGCACCGGTCAGATCATCACAACGTGAAAATTCGACATTAGATTTCTGCCAAGCGTTTGAGAGCAGCCTTCATCAGCCCCTCTTCCTCTTCACGCTCGGCCAGATTGGCACGCGTTTCCTCGACAACTTCGTCAGGAGCACTTGCAACAAACTTGGGGTTTCCAAGCCGTCCGCGCATCCCGCCGATTTCTTTAGCAAGCTTTCCAAGGCTCTTTTCGAGACGCGCTTTCTCCTCATCAACATCAATGATGTCCGCAAGAGGAAGGCCAAACTCGGCGCCTGTCACACTGAGCGCAGCTGTGCCTTTCGGGAACTCTGCCACGACATGCAATTCATCCATCCGAGCGAGCTTCTTGATCAGGGCTTCATTGCCATCATAGGCAGCCTTCGCCTCCTCGCTCATATTGCGAACGACAACGGGCACTTTCAGACCAGCAGGCACATGCATCTGCGCACGCACAGAGCGGATTTCTTCGATAAGACCAATAACCCAGTTCATTTCGGCATCCGCCGCCGCATCGACAAGCTCGCTCCCGTAGGTTGGCCAATCGGTATGCGCGAGAATCTTTTGACGCTCTCCCAACGTGCCCCAGAGTTCTTCAGTGATAAACGGCATGATCGGGTGCAACAGGACAACACATTGATCAATCACCCAAGCCATTACGGCCTGTGTTTCAGCTTTTGTGACAGCGTCCCCATCGAGCAGCAGCGGTTTGGAGAATTCGACATACCAGTCGCAGACTTTGCCCCAGACAAAGGCATAAAGCGCATTGGCCGCATCATTGAAACGATAGGCCTCAAGTGCCGCATCAACTGTTTCCCGCACTTTGGCGGTCTCACCGATGATCCATTTGTTCACAGTCGCGCTGGCCTCTGGCACGGCCCCGTCAGAGCCAACAGCCTCGTTCATTTCGGCAAAGCGCGCTGCGTTCCAGAGCTTGGTTGTGAAGTTGCGATAGCCGGTGATCTTTTGTTTTGAAAGCTTGAGAACACCCCCCAGCGCCGCCATCTGCGCATTGGTGAAGCGCAGCGCATCGGCGCCGAATTCGTCAACAATTTCAAGCGGGTCGATCACGTTGCCCGTGGTCTTGGACATCTTCTTGCCCTTCTCGTCGCGGACGAGCTGATGCAGATAGACGGTGTGAAATGGGATCTCGTTGACCACAGCTTTTTGCATCATGATCATCCGTGCCACCCAGAAGAACAGAATATCCGCGCCCGTGACAAGCACATCTGTCGGGAAGTAGCGCTTCATCTCGTCGGTGTCTTCGGGCCAGCCAAGTGTACCAATCGGCCAGAGTCCAGAAGAGAACCACGTGTCGAGAACATCAGGGTCGCGGTAAAGAGCAATGTTAACCTTATTGATCTCGTTGCCCATAGACATAGCTGTCAGCTGGTTTAGTTCCGCATAACTCTTTGCCTGCGACCCCTGTTCAACTTTTGCGTTCCCTTTGTCCGAAACAACTACCTTCACCTCAGCGCCAGGAACCCACCCCTCGTAGAATTTCTTCGCATTTTCTATAGCTTCAGCTTGAGTCGAGGCACAAAACTGGTTGCCAAATATGTCAAACCAAACTGGGATCTGATGCCCCCACCAGAGCTGACGGGAGATGCACCAAGGCTCGATATTTTCCAGCCAGTGATAATATGTTTTCTCACCACTTTCAGGCATGATCTTGATCTCGCCATCGCGCACAGCATCCAGCGCAGGACCGACAACTTTCTCAGCATCGACAAACCATTGATCCGTCAGCATCGGCTCGATCACCACTTTGGAGCGATCGCCAAAAGGCTGCATGATGGGTTTGTTCTCGACATGGGGGACAAGCCGGGTTTGGGGCTCGCCATCTTCATCTTCAAACGCTTCAGACACCATCACGGCCAAACCCTCGGCCGTGATTTGCTCTACAACAGCCTTACGCGCCGCAAAACGGTCTAGCCCACGCAGCTCTTCGGGCACGAGGTTAAGCGCATCAGCCTCAGAAATAGTGAGCGTTTGCAGACCCTTAGAGACAGACATCGCCACGGTCGCTGCCTCGTCATAGCTGGCTCCGTCAGAACGCATCGCGCCTTTGGTGTCCATCAGGCGATAGAGTGGAATGCCCGCGCGCTTGGCGACTTCATAGTCGTTGAAGTCGTGCGCGCCAGTGATCTTCACAGCACCCGACCCAAAGGCCATGTCAGGGTATTCATCTGTGATGATCGGAATGAGGCGGCGATGCTCTTTTGGCCCTACGGGAATCTCGCAGAGCTGGCCTATGATAGGCGCATAGCGTGCGTCATCAGGGTGCACTGCCACGGCCCCGTCACCCAGCATTGTCTCGGGGCGAGTGGTGGCGATCGAGATGTAATCGCGCTCTTCCGAGAGGGTCACATTGCCCTCTTCGTCTTTCTCGACGTAGGTATATGTCGCTCCGTTCGCGAGCGGGTATTTGAAGTGCCACATGTGACCAGCAACCTCGAGATTTTCGACCTCAAGGTCGGAGATCGCTGTTTCAAAATGCGGGTCCCAGTTGACCAGCCGCTTGCCGCGATAGATGAGACCTTGCTCATACATTTCAACAAAAACCTTGATCACAGCGTCGTGGAAATTCGGCGAATTCTCGTGGCCAATGCGCGGGTCACCCTCTGCACCTGCCATGGTAAAAGCATTTCGATTCCAATCACATGAGCAGCCAAGGCGCTTCAACTGATCGACAATCGTCCCACCGTACTGCCCCTTCCATTCCCAGACTTTTTCGAGGAATTTCTGACGCCCAAGCTCGCCGCGCGAGGGCTGGCCTGTCGAGGCCAACATTTTCTCAACCTGCATCTGCGTGGCAATGCCTGCATGATCCTGACCTGGCTGCCAGAGCGTGTCAAAGCCGCGCATTCTGTGCCAACGGATCAGGATGTCTTGCAAGGTATTGTTGAAGGCGTGGCCGACGTGCAAAGCCCCAGTCACATTCGGTGGTGGGATCATGATTGTGAAGCTCTCGTCGCGCGAGCGGTTCGCGCCTGCGCGGAAGGCACCGGCCTCTTCCCACATTGCGGTGAGGCGCGGCTCGGCTTCGCTTGCGTTAAATGTCTTTTCCATCGCCATGAGTGTCTGCCCTTCTTGGGGTTTTCTGTTGCCTCACCGTCTACCCAATGCGCAGGCAAAACCCAAGGGTCAAAACCGCACGCAAAGACGCGACAGTAAAAGCATCGTACCGCATGGTTAACGCAGTTTTTTACGCCCGAAAACAGGGGGGTGAAAAGCGTGCACAACCCGTACACAACCCGTGCACCGCCTGAATCGTGATTTCGTTAACAGAAATTAACTTAATCGAGCGCGCGCTCCGGCCTCATAGCCCTAGAATTTCGGCGCGCGGTTTTGCATATTTGCTGCGATCACTTCCATCTGCTCGGGCTTGCCGATGAGGTCTGTTTGCTCACGGCTTTCCGCCAAGAGCACTTCGTCTTCAGAGACCCCGCTTTCGGCCAGCCCGATGAGCCGTTTGGCCGCGCGGATGGCAGACGGACTTTTGGAGGCGATCGTCGCCGCGAGCGTTTGCGCTGCTTCAAGCGGAGCTTCGGACAGTTCCGTCACAAGGCCCCACTCAAGTGCTTGCGTCGCACTCACCGGCTCGGCGGTATAGGTCATTTTGCGGATCACATCCGAGCGCGCAAGTGCCGGCATGAGGACCATACCGCCCATGTCGGGGACGAGGCCCCATTTCATTTCCATCACCGCCAGTTTCGCATCAGGGTGCGCAATCCGAATATCCGCCCCAAGCGCGAGTTGGAACCCAGCACCATAAACCGCACCGTGAAGCGCCGCGATCACAGGCACAGGAATACGCCTCCAGACCATGCAGAGCTCTTGAAACAGGTTGGTGTTGCCGAATTCGCGCGGCATGATCCGTGCCTCGGGGTCACCTGCGGCCAAAACGGCGAAGCTCTGAACATCAAGCCCCGCGCAAAAAGCGCGCCCCTCGCCCGCAAGGACAACCGCGCGGATGCTTTGATCTGTAAGAAGCGCCTGCCCTGCAGCAACGAGGGCCTCCGCCATCTCGATATCAACCCCGTTCATTTTATCAGCACGGGTCAGCGTGACATGAGCGATATGATCTTTGATCTCGGTGGTAACGCGGGGCATCAGCAAAACTCCTCTTTGGAAGAAGCCTAGCGCGCCTTCGCCCGCCAAAAAAGCTTAACGTAAAGGCACAATCTTCTCGACCGCGCGCATCATGCCGAGGGATTTGTCATAGACCAGCGTCAGGATACGGCGACTGCCCGTTTTACTGGCGACAGTCGGCACGGCGCGCACCGCACCTGCAGCGAGTGTCGTTCCGATAAAACCACGACGGGTGAGTTTGGCCATGATGCGCTCTCCAGTTGCGAATGACTCTCATTTAGGTTAGATTGAAACGATTACAAGTCCACTTGCCGCGATGCCCCGCTTTGGCATACTCAAGCAACATGACACATACACGCTTCACAAAGCTCGCCGAGAGCCTGCCCGCCACCGTCCCTTTTGTCGGCCCTGAAGCTCAGGAACGCGCCATGGGAAAACCCTTTGCCGCGCGCGTCGGGGCGAATGAAAATGTCTTTGGCCCCTCGCCTCTGGCACTCAAAGCCATGGCCGAGAGCCTAAAAGATATCTGGATGTATGGTGAAAGCGAAAACCATGATCTACGTGCCGCGCTGGCGCTCCACCACGGCTGCGCTCCTGAGAACATCATGGTCGGCGAAGGCATAGACGGGCTTTTGGGCTATCTCGTGCGCTTGCTTGTCGAGGAGGGTGACGCAGTCGTGACCTCCGATGGAGCCTATCCGACCTTTAACTACCATGTTGCGGGCTTTGGCGGCGTCTTACACAAGTTGCCATACCGTGACGATCATGAGGATCTGCCCGCGCTTCTTGAAAAGGCCCGCGAGACTGGGGCAAAGCTTGTCTATTTTGCCAACCCAGACAACCCGATGGCAACGTGGAGCAAGGGCGCAGACGTGCTCAAGGCGCTTGAGCGCCTGCCAGAGGGCTGCCTTTTGGTACTGGATGAAGCCTATATCGAATTTGCCCCCGAAGGCACGGCCGCCCCTATCGAAATCGAAGATCCGCGCGTCATCCGTATGCGGACGTTTTCCAAAGCCTATGGTCTGGCCAGCGCGCGTGTTGGCTATGCCCTTGGTGCTGCGCCGCTCATTATGGCCTTTAACAAAATCCGCAATCACTTTGGCATGAACCGTACCAGTCAGATTGGCGCTTTGGAGGCCCTTAAGGATCAGAGCTATCTTGGAGACACGCTCGCAAACGCCAGCGCAGCGCGTCAGACAATTGCAGAGATTGCGTCTGCAAATGGTCTCAGCAGCCTGCCTTCGGCGGCTAATTTTGTCGCAATCGATTGCGGGCAGGACGGTGCCTTTGCCAAGGCTGTGCTCGACGGGCTGATCAAACGCGGCGTGTTTGTTCGCATGCCCTTTGTTGCGCCACAAAACCGTTGCATCCGCGTGAGCTGCGGCACACCAGCCGATCTTGACGCACTCGCGGCCGCTCTGCCCGAGGCTCTGGCAGAGGCACGCACCATCTAGGCCTTTTGTATTGCATGAAGCGTACCAGACCCCGCGCTCTCAAAACACAAAACGGCTTTTGGGAGGGTGCGCGCCGTCCCTTTTGGGGATGCTTAAAATGCAATCTATACGAGGGAGAAAGCCACCACGGCGATAAGTAGCCCTGCGCCAAGCTCAAGAACAGCCGAGAGTTTGAGCGCCGAGGCACTTCCCGCCATGGTCCCAAAAGCACTTTCGCGCATCACAACCGATAGCACCGCCACAATCACTGTGACGCTTGCCGTACCAAGACCCATGACAAAAGCTCCGGCAATGCCCACCAAATCGATCTCAAGCCGCCATGTCAGGATCAGGAGGAACAGCGCGCCTGTACAGGGGCGGATCGCCACAGAGCCAATCACCATAATGGCATCGCGCAGGCTGTGCACTGCCCCCGCCTCTTCGGCGCTTGGGCCGTGTTTATGGCCACATCCACAGCTGCCATCGGCGTGCTGCGTGTGGCCACGATGTTGCCAGATGCCATAAAGCTTACGCCCTCCTCGCAACGCAAGCCATAGGCCCACAAGCGCAATCGCAAGATAAGAGGCTGGTGCAAGCCAGTCCTCAGCCAGACCTGTCATGGCTTGGCGCGTTAGGCCGAAAAGAAAGACACCCGCATACACCAGCAATACGGCAGCCGCCGCTTGCCCGAGACTTGAGAGCACCGCGAGGGTCGACAGCCGGACCACAGGCACGCGGCGTGCAGCGCCATATCCACCAATGATCAGCTTGCCATGACCTGGACCAGCGGCGTGAAAAAAACCGTAAGCAAAACAGAGGCCCATGAGCCCCCAGAAAGCCCCGGGCTCGCCCGCTTTGAGCGCGCGCAACAGGCCCGCCATCGCGTTTTGGACATTGCGCTGGCCCTCCGCAGCCCATGTTGAAAGATCAGAGGCACCCCCCAGCCCCCAGAGCCAGACAGCAAGGGCCACAACCGCAGCAAGGGCAATACTCAGGAGGCTGGTGCGCATGTGACGATAATCTCATCTGCAAATTCTTCGCCGACTTCGGGGTAATCAGCTTCGGGATTGTCTACATCGTCTCCCAGAAGCTCAGCTTCGAGCCTCTTGGCGGCATCAAGATCGGCTTTTATCACTTTGGCCTCACAGCCCCCTGGCAAATCAATGCCAAGGCCAAGATCGTAGGCTGTATAATACGTCGGATCAAAAGCCTTGAGGCTGAGCGTTTTCGCAGAGCGCTCAAGCGCGCGGAAGTGGCGGGTGACGATCTGGCCTTTTTCTATGCTTGTGCCGCGGTTCTTGGGTGGGCCCAGCGCAAGCTTGCCTTCGACGCTTGTCGCGTAGAGATCGCCCTCAAAGCCCTCGATCCACTTCAGGTCAAACCCGTCCAGCTCTGCCATCTCGATTTGAGTGAGCTTGCCATCAAAATCATCATCCAGCCCCATGTCTTCGAGGACGAGCAGGGAATATAGCTCATCATAACGCCAAGTGACTTCGACGCCCTCAACCATTCCGCTCTGTCCGCGCACGAGCTTGAGGCCCGTTTCGACAAAGACATGCGGATGCGCAGTCAGCGGCGCGGCAAGCAGACAGAAGATGGCACTCAAATATCGCATAGTTCATCCCATAAGTCGCTGCGCGCGCCGTCGCAATGGGGGCGCGCAGGACTTGGCAAGAAAGTGCCACTGCACGGTCTACTTGCTGCGGCGTTGATCAGGGTGCAGGGAGGCGCCCAAAATGTGATCGGCGCGGTGGATCACATGATTGGCACTGTTGCAGATGAGCGGATCAGGAGTGCCGATCAACTCGACGTCTTTGCCCGGGTAGTCGATGCTGGCGAGAAAATGGCGCATACAGGCCAGCCGCGCGCGCTTTTTGTCGTTGGATTTGATCACAGTCCAAGGCGCATCGGCCGTATCCGTATAAAAGAACATCGCCTCCTTCGCCTCGGTGTAGTCGTCCCATTTGCCAAGGCTGGCCTTGTCGATGGGGCTGAGCTTCCATTGCTTCAAAGGGTCAGTTTCGCGGCTGGCAAAGCGGGCACGCTGCTCTTCTTGGGTGACCGAGAACCAATATTTGTACAGCCTTATGCCTGAGCGTACGAGCATTTGCTCTACATCAGGGGTCTGACGCATGAATTCGAGATATTCGTTTGGCTCACAAAAGCCCATAACCCTCTCGACACCTGCGCGATTATACCAGCTGCGGTCATAGAGCACGATCTCGCCGCTGGTGGGCAAGTGCTGCACATAGCGCTGGAAATACCATTGGCCGCGCTCTTCGTCTGTTGGCTTGTTCAGAGCGATGACGCGGGCGAAGCGCGGGTTGAGATGCTCGGTGAAACGCTTGATTGTGCCGCCCTTGCCCGCAGCATCACGCCCCTCAAAGAGCATAACAATCTTCTCGCCCGTCTCTTGGGCCCAGTGTTGAACCTTCAGGAGCTCGGCTTGTAGGGCGGCCTTCTGGGCCTCGTAGTCGCGCTTACCGATTTTGGTTTTGTAGGGATAAATCCCGTTTTCAAACGCGCGGCGCGCCGCCTCGAGATTGGGGCTACCTTCCTTTGACTTCGCTTTGGAAACGGGAGATGTTGTATGTGTGCTCATGCGCGAGACCTTCCTTCAGGGTTCGCTGAACTTATATATTATTAGGCTAAAGCGCGCTTTGACCTCGCTCAACCTCGCCCGCAAAGGGGAATTGAGTTGTTTTATTACCCTATAAATTAACTAAAAATTAATCTTTAACTTTTGTAGAATTTACACAAGCGCTAGACTGTGACAAAGTCCGCGCGCAAGCGTCGACTATAAGGCGCTAGAAATACAGAAGGCTAGGTAACTGTGGCGAGTTTTGATTTTAAGCTGTTTCGTGAGAACCTTTTATCTCATATGAAAGCCAAAGGCCTCAAACCAGCACAGCTATCCAAAATGGCGGGACTAAACCCGCGCGCCGTGAAAGACATTGAAGAAGAGCGGATCAAAAATCCGCGCATCCAAACTGTCCTTGCGCTGGAGGCCGCTATGGAACTGCCTTTTGGCAAACTCCTCGGCAAATCCATCGACGAGATCGACAGCGAGCTTCTCAGCCTTCTTGGAGAGCTTGACGAAGCAACCCAGAAACAGCTCCTGATGACTCTTCAATCTCTGTCGTCGAACAGAACCCATTCTCTTTAAGCTTTAAAAGAAAATTAAGCCGGACCTGGGGTGAGGTGTTTTCAAGTAGCGCCTTGTGGAACGGGCGTTCACACAAAACGTCTGTGCAATTTGAGTCTATCGTTTGAAAATTTGACATTTGCCTGTCTTTCTTAGTGCTCGAACTCTTTATCGAAACGACTAACTTGCTAAATGTCCCCACACCCTTATTCGCCTAAGTTGATTCTAAGATCAATGATAAGTTCGTGGTTTCCTCAAAAAACATGCGTTTCGTCTTCGCCTCTTGCAGAGGCCACACCTTGCAAACCGAACGTTTGGCCTGCATGGTACATCGAAAGTGCTCCACCCCCAGCGGTGTCTGCTGACTTTTTTTGACACATATTATAGTTGACCTTCTGACTCAAGCGTTTTTCCCGTTTTGAGCTAAAGATGATTCTAATTTTACGTTTCTCACTATTTTTTACTGTAAATAAACACTTATCCACAAAACATTCGACAATGCGCTGACGCCAGAATGCAACACAAGATTGTGCTCTCGGCCCTTAGAGAGCGGCGGATTCTTGCTTAATGTGATTTAACACAATATTAAGATTTCAAAAGCAGAGGGCAAATTAATGTTCGCAAACACATCAATGACGTCAAAGCATGTCACACGGAACGAAGGCTTGGTTGCGCGGCTTATTGCTGCAGCACGGCTTCGCAAAGGCAAAACTGCGCGTGATGCGCAGCCAGACAACTCACTTTTGGATACTCTTTTTGCTGAAGCGGGCCGTCGGTCCAGCCGTTCACCCTTCTATACGCCGCGTGAAACAGCAAAGGTTTTGAGCGAATTTGACACCCTGCGACGTGGTTTTGTTTATGTATTTGCAAACCAGTCTCACCAGACCCACAATCTGAAGATCTGGCTTGAAGACACGTTCGGAGCGAAAGTCATTTTCGTGTATGAATGCGCGATCTTTCATGAGTGGCTGCAAAGCGCAAAATCTGATGCGAGCATGATTTTTGTGGATGAAGACAGCTTTGAGGGCGACGCTCCGAGCTTCTCGCGCTTTATGACCTCTCTGCACCGCGAATGCGAAGACAAGCCTTTGGTTGTTTTGTCTCGTGACGCGACACTCAACGAATTTTCTGATGATGACGAAAAGATCTGGGATGTGACGCTGAAAAGCCCGCTTTCCAAGACCGCCTTGTGGCTGGGGATCAATGTCGCGTTGGACTTTGCGAAACGGCGCCAATAACGCTGTTTTGGCGGCGGGCCATGGTCTGCTCGACGTGGCCCGCCTGCCTTGAATTGACCTCCTCTCCCTGTCGTGTCACGCATGCGCCCTGAGCCATGCGAGCCAAGGGGAGCGGAATATGAGAGCGCTACTACAACGTGTCAGTGAAGCCCAAGTCAGGGTAAACGGGGCCGAGATCGGCGCTTGTGGACGGGGTCTGATGATACTCGTCTGCGCGATGCAGGGCGACACAGCTGAGGACGCCACGCGGCTGGCACTTAAAATCTCCAAACTCAGAATTTTCACCGATGACGGCGGCAAAATGAACCGCTCAGTGCTTGATATAGCCGGTGAAGCACTTGTGGTGAGTCAGTTTACGCTCGCTGCGGATACGTCACGCGGCAATCGCCCTGGCTTTTCGGCAGCAGCTCCGCCTGAGGAGGGCAAGGTGCTCTATGAGAAATTTGCCCGCAACTTGGGCGAGCTTGGCGTGCCTGTGGCCACAGGCGAATTTGGTGCAGATATGAAAGTCTCGCTGATCAACGACGGGCCTGTGACGATCTTTATGGAAAGCTAGGCCAAGGCCGCGGCGGCGGCTTCTAGCGCGCCTGATCCGCGCGGCACATTCAGTGAGGAAAAGGCCGCCTCGATGCTGCCAAGCGTCCCCATGACCATCTGCGCATTGATGTGACCCATGTGACCAATCCGGAAAAATCCATTGCCTTCAGGGTCTTCGGGCGTAGACATCCCAAGACCGATGCCAAGCGTAAGACCTGCTTCGCCTTCGGTCCATTGGCGCAGGCGCAGGCCATGCTCCACCCCGATATGCAGAGCTGTGACAGCACAGGAACGATGCGTACGCTCAGCAACATTGAGCTTGAGCGGGCCACCCTGCCCCCATGTTTCGCACGCAGCCCAGATTGCCCCTGCCATACGCACGTGGCGTGCCCAGACGGCTTCCATGCCTTCAGAATGCAGCATTTCAAGGGAGGCTTGTAGCCCGTAGAGGTGATGTGTTGGCGCTGTCCCTGCAAAATACTGCCAGAGGGCCTGCGGGTTGGCACGCGGCGTCCAGTCCCAATAGAGGCTGACACGGGGCATCGCGGCGCGCACGGCGGCTGCCTTATCGCTAAAGAAGACAAACCCAAGTCCAGGAGGAACCATAAGCCCCTTTTGAGAGGCCGCGACCATGACATCGACGCCCCAAGCGTCCATTTCAAAGTGATCACACCCCAAAGAGGCGATGCAATCTACCGCAAGAAGCGCATCATGGCCTGCCGCGTCGATCGCCGCGCGCATTTCAGCAATATTATTTTTTACGGAGGTAGACGTATCGACATGGGTGCAAAGCACCACTTTGATCTTGCCTGTCGTGTCTGCACGCAGGGCCGCTTCCAGTGCCTCGCCTGTCGCTGGCGCTTTAAGGCCGCAATCAAGTGGAATAACTTCGGCCCCAAGGCCGCGCGCCACTTCGGCCCAACCGACGCCAAAACGACCATTATAAATTCCGAGTGCTTGGTCGCCCTCGGCGAGAATATTGCTCAGCGCGGCTTCCCATGCACCATGACCGTTGGCGATATAGATTGTTGCGTTCTGCTCGGTACGCGCCACGGCTTTGAGGCCTGAGATAAGCTCTGGCATCATATCAGGCAGCTCGCCAGCGTAGATATTGGGCGAGGCGCGGTGCATTGCGCGCAAGACGGCGTCAGGCATAACAGACGGCCCCGGAATGGCCAGATATTCGCGTCCACCAGATGCTGACATTGCACTCTCCTTTACCACTTTCGTGGCGACTTTAGACCCATGCTGCGCCGCGTCAACACCGCTTGAACACAGCTCTGCGCGCGCGCAAACCTTGCCAGCCAGCCCGCCCTTCTCTAAACGCATGTGAAAGGCAACAAAGAATGGCCCCTGATGAGCGACACTTCAAATCCGAGTGACAAACTGTTTGGCTGGCTTTGGCGCAGCTATCTTAAGCGCTTTACGTCTTATCTGCTGATTGCGCTGATGTTTATGATCCTCGAAGGCTCTATGCTGGGCGCGCTCAGCTACATCATGCGGCCGATGTTTGACACCGTGTTTATTGCGGGCAATGAGACGGCCATCAAATGGGTGGCGCTGGCGATCTTCGGGATTTTTGCCTGTCGCGCCGTCTCGGCAGTGGGGCAGAAAGTCACGCTTGCCTATATCGTTCAGAAGATGGCCGCCTCCCTGAGGACCGACCTTCTGGCGCATATCATGCGCCAAGACGGAACCTTTCATCAGACCCACCCGCCCGGCTTTCTCATTCAGCGGGTGCAGGCGGATGTAATGGCGATCAATGATGGCTGGCGCGCGCTGATTATGGGTGCGGGGCGCGATTTCATCACGCTCATGGTCTTGATGGGGGTCGCTGTCTCCGTTGATTGGAAGTGGACGGTTGTGGCGTTGATTGGCGCTCCTGTTGTTCTCGCGCCCACGCGACTTGTGCAGAAGTTTGTCCGCCGCCGTGCGGGTGAAGCGCGCGATCTTGGTGCAAAGCTTGCCACACGGCTTGATGAGGTCTTTCACGGGATTGTACCTGTGAAGCTCAACCGTCTTGAGGGCTACCAAAGTGAGCGCTACGGCCAGCTCACAGACAAGCTTGTAAAAGCCGAAGTCCGCGCCCATGCGGGCAGCGCTGTTGTTCCTGGACTGATTGATATCATGTCGGGCCTCGGCTTTGTCGGGGTCTTGGTTTACGGCGGCTCCGAGATTATTGCAGGTGATAAATCCGTCGGGCAATTCATGTCTTTCTTTACGGCCATCGGCTTTGCCTTTGAGCCCCTGCGCCGTCTTGGTGCGGTGAGCGGGCAATGGCAGATTGCAGCCTCGGGGATCGAGCGGCTGCGCGAGCTTCTGGAGATGGAGCCAAGCATGCGCTCGCCTGCGAACCCGAAGCCCGCACCGCAGGGCACGCCCGAAATCGCGCTGCGCGATGTGACGCTCGCCTACGGCGATACGACAGTGTTGAAAGGCGCAAGCCTCTTTGCTGAAGCGGGTAAGACAACAGCGCTTGTGGGGGCATCCGGAGCTGGGAAATCGACCATATTCAACTTACTGACACGTCTCGTGGACCCAGACAGTGGCAGCGTGACGCTTGGCGGCGTCGAGACGCGCGATATGACACTAGAAGACCTGCGCGGCCTGTTCTCTGTGGTCAGTCAGGATGCGGCTCTGTTTGATGAGACGTTGCGCGAGAACATTCTCTTGGGGCGCACTGATGTTTCTGAAGAGCGCTTGCAAGAGGTAATCGAGGCGGCACATGTGGCTGACTTTTTGCCCCAGCTTTCTGACGGCTTGGAAACGCCTGTTGGCCCGCGCGGATCAAGCCTCTCTGGCGGACAGCGTCAGCGGGTCGCGATTGCGCGGGCTTTGCTGCGCGATACGCCAATTCTACTTTTGGATGAGGCGACATCGGCGCTGGATGCGAAGTCAGAAGCTGTTGTGCAGGACGCGCTGGAACGCCTCTCCAAGGGACGCACAACGATTGTGATCGCACATCGGCTCTCGACCGTGCGGGACGCCGATAAGATTGTTGTCATGGATGCGGGGCGCGTTGTCGACGAAGGCACCCATGAAGCGCTTCTGGCAGGCGATGGGCTTTATGCGCGACTGCATGACTTGCAGTTTAAGACGAGCGGTCAGACCGCCGATAAAGCTGCGCTAGCGCGGCAGGGTCGGCGCCGCAAAAAAAGCGCAACAAAAGCCACAGATTCTTCCCACCACGCTGCACCCAGCCTTCTGTCTCGTATTTTTGCGCGTCTGTCAGGGCGGTAAAGCCAAGCGGCACAAGCTGGCCCCTTAGGGCACGGGCGAGCGCGACATCTTCCATGAGCGGCAGCTCAGGATATCCGCCTGCATTGGCGAGTGTTTCGGCAGCGACCAGCAGCGCTTGGTCGCCGTAAGGCAGACCGAAGAGACGCGCGCGCAAATTGGCCCAGCCCGCAACGAAGCGGGGGGCTGCGCCACGGGCGGCAAAAGCAAGCTGACCAAAGCCTGCTTTGGTCGGGGCTGACTTGATATGGTCAAGCATCGCCTTGCTCCAACCTGCTTCCAGAACTGTGTCGGCATGCAAGATCAGGAGCCAAGCCCCTTGGGAGGCCGCAACACCACGGGCAATCTGAGCGCCCCGCCCTGCGGACCCTGCGAGCCAAATCGCGCCTGCGGCCTCGGCGATGGCTGCTGTTTCGTCCATTGAGCCACCGTCTGTCAGGATCAGCTCGCGGATCAGGCCCGCCTCAAGCCCTTCTCCCAGCGCACCAAGGCAGGCAGGCAAGCCAGACGCCGCATTGAGCGTGGGAATAATCACCGAGACAGGTGCGCGCATGAACTGGCCCTTTCGTTTGCACTTTCCTCCCCTATATTACGCGTAAGCGCGAATGGGGAGAGCAGCGATGAGCCGCGAGATACTAAAAATTACAGGCGAGGACCGCGAACACTTCCTACAAGGGCTTGTGAGCAATGACGTTACACGGCTGAAGCATGGGCTGGTCTACACCGCCATGCTGACACCTCAGGGCAAGTATATTGCGGATTTCTTTCTTGTGCCTGCTGGAGACGCGATCTTGCTTGATGTGGACGCGCGCCTTGCGCCGATGCTGATGCAGCGCCTCACCATGTACAAACTGCGCTCTAAGGTGAGCCTTGAGCCCGCTGGGCTTTGCCTGCACCGTGGCTTGGGCGCTGTGCCTGAGGGTGCTTTTGCAGACCCGCGCCATGAGGCGTTGGGCTGGCGGGCGTACCGCGAAGACCCTCAGGGCGAGGACAAGACCGACTGGGACGCCTTGCGCATCGCGCTCGGCGTGCCAGAGACGGGTACCGAGCTGACGCCAGATAGCTTTATTCTTGAGATGGGCTTTGAACGCCTCAATGGCGTGGACTTCAAGAAAGGCTGCTATGTCGGCCAAGAGGTCACTGCGCGGATGAAACATAAGACCGAACTGCGCAAGGGTCTGGCTCGGATTGAGGGCGAGGCGCCGCTTACGGAGGGTGCGGAGATCATCAGCGGCGGCAAGGCGGCGGGGACTGTGCTCAGCGTTGCGGGGACGACGGCACTGGCTTATCTGCGATTTGATCGGACCGAAGCAGGGCTTGAAGCCGAAGGGCAGAGCCTGAGCTTTGAGCGCTTAGACTGACACAAAAAAGCCCCCGCCAAAGGCGAGGGCTTTTTTCGGACGCGTTGCTAGACTTTAGGCGCGCTCGGAATATTCCATCGTGTCAGTGTTGACGATAATCGCCTCATCCTGCCCGACGAAGGGCGGAACCATGACTTTGACGCCGTTTTGCAAAATCGCTGGCTTGAAGCTGTTGGCAGCTGTCTGACCTTTGACCACTGGCTCTGTCTCGGCAATCACACAGGTGACTTTCTGCGGCAAGGTTGCGTGGAGTGCTTCATCTTCGTGAAACTCCACGTAGATTGTCATGCCATCTTGCAAGAAGGGGCGACGCTCACCAAGCAGATCGGCGTCGAGCTGAACTTGGTCGTAAGTTTCTGTGTCCATGAAGATGAGCTGACCTGCATCCTCATAGAGGAACTGCATGTCTTTTTGCTCGAGGCGGACGCGCTCAACTTTATCGGCACTTCTAAACCGTTCGTTAAGCTTTGATCCGTTACGAAGGTTCTTCATCTCAACTTGAGCGAAGGCTCCACCCTTTCCGGGCTTTACGTGATCGACTTTGACAGCAGCCCAGAGGCCCCCGTTGTGCTCCAGAACATTCCCGGGGCGAATTTCGTTTCCGTTAATTTTAGGCATTATGGCAAAACCGTGGCAAAAGGTTGATCGGATTTAGGCTGCACCTATATCTTGGGGGAACACCCTTGGCAAGAAACCCATATATCGTGGTGCATTTGCTGAAAGATATGCACAAAACGCAAGGGAGCTATGCAAATACGCCCTATCCGAATCGGAATAAAGCGGTCATAACGAGCCTCACGCCGAAAAAGACAAGAGCAAAAAACAAAGGACGGATCATGAGAGATTTCGTTGACGGCACGGCCTTCAATAACGAGCAAGGCAACCGTGCACGTAAACTATTTGCAGCCGTGGTACTGGCTGCCCTCGACGATGCTATCGCCGATGATAAAAAGTATGGCAACGGCCCTGAGCAAATCGCGCGCTGGGCCCGCTCGCGTGATGGCCGTGAAGTGCTGTCCTGTGCGGGGATTGACCCGAACGAACGCGTTGTAACTGGTTTGATGGACTTCGTGTCCAAAGGTGTTCGTACATCTGTTGCGCTGTCGCGCGAAGAGAGCGAGCGTCGGAATGCTGCTGCACAGGCTGAAGCCGCCTAAGCACACCGTTCTATTTTGCAAAATCGGCCCTCCCTCGGGGGCCTTTTTTGTGTCTGGCATATGGAAAAGCGCAGATGACCAAAGCAGTGATGATACAGGGCACAGGCTCTGATGTGGGCAAGTCGCTTCTTGTGGCGGGCTTGTGCCGCGCGGCGGCCAATCGTGGCCTCAGCGTTGCGCCGTTTAAGCCGCAGAATATGTCTAACAACGCCGCCGTGACGGCAGACGGCGGCGAGATCGGCCGCGCGCAGGCCCTTCAGGCACTGGCCTGCCGCATTGCGCCGCACACCGATATGAACCCCGTGCTCTTAAAGCCCGAAAGCGAAACTGGTGCGCAAGTGATTGTGCAGGGCAAACGCGTGGGCACGCAAGCGGCGCGCGACTTTGGCAAGAAAAAGCAAAGCCTTATCGGCCCCGTGCTGGAAAGCTTTGAACGGCTCAAAGCGCAATATGATCTTGTGCTTGTTGAGGGCGCTGGCAGCCCTGCCGAGATCAATCTGCGCCGCGGTGATATTGCCAATATGGGTTTTGCGGAGGTTGCGCATGTCCCTGTGATCCTTACGGGGGATATTAACAAAGGCGGAGTGATTGCCCAAATTGTGGGCACGCAGGCTGTTTTGCCACCCGAGGACACGGCCCATATCAAAGCCTTTATTGTGAACAAGTTTCGCGGCGATGTACGCCTCTTTGACGACGGTCTGAGCGCGATCGAAGCGTTTACGGGGTGGCCCTCGATGGGTGTTGTACCGTGGTTCTTTGAAGCCTGCCGCTTGCCTGCGGAGGATGCACCAGAGCTTGGGCTTGGTGGCGACGGAAAGCTCAAGATTGCTGTGCCGCTTTTGTCGCGGATTGCAAATTTTGATGATTTTGACCCGCTGGCGTCGGAGCCTGATGTCAGCCTTGTGATGGTCCCGCCAGGGCAGCCCCTGCCCGCGGATGCAACACTTGTGATCTTGCCTGGCAGCAAATCCACTATCGCGGACCTCGCCTTCTTGCGTGCGCAGGGCTGGGATATTGATCTTGCGGCACATATCCGCCGTGGCGGGCATGTGTTGGGCATTTGTGGGGGCTATCAGATGCTGGGGTGCGAGATTGCCGACCCAGAGGGGCTGGAAGGCGCGGCGAGCGCTGTAGCAGGCCTTGGGCTTCTGGATGTGGTGACCGTAATGCGCCCTGAAAAGCGGGTGCAGCTGACACAGGCAGCAGACAAGCTGACTGGCGCGCCAGTCAGCGGCTATGAAATTCACCTAGGAGAGACCACAGGTGCGGACTGCGGGCGCGGCTGGCTGACTGTTGAGGGCGCAGCGCATGGCGCAGCAAGCCAAAATGGGCGGATCAGGGGCTGCTATTTACATGGATTGTTTACATCAGATCGCTACCGAGCGGCCTTTTTGCAGGGCTATGATGCAAGCTCAAATTTGAGCTATGATGCGGATGTAGACGCCATTCTCGATGCGCTTGCGGCACATCTAGAGGAGCATCTCGACATCGATCAGATTTTGGAAATAGCCGCGCAGGCCTGAGTTATTCGAACTCTTGCGCCATCAGCGCACGGTGAATTTCACGCCGCACGAGCTTTCGAACATTGCGGGTGATCCGTTCGCCCAAAGCGCCTTGCAGCTCTTGACGGACGATATCAGCCACCATTTCGCGCAGCGCATCTTCATCTAACAAAGTCTCGTCCCCTGCGAGGAAATCGTATTCATCCTCCGCTTCGGTGACCTCGTCGGCCTCATCCGCAGCATCAAAGTCATGATGCTGCTCTGCAAACGCCTCAGGGGCAGACATATTCTCATCGGTATCGTCTTCATTGCCGTGGTCTTCCCACTGCAAAGTCTCGACGCTTTCTTCGTTTTCTTCTTCCCATTCACCGTCTTGGCTCGAAACAGCTGCTTCTAACTGCTCGATGCGGTCCTTCAGGCTTTCGCCTTCTGGCGCTTTGCTGTGTTCATCTGCGCTCTGTTCGAGCGCCTGTTCTACTTCAGCAGCGCGCTCTGCGCCCTCTTCAGACACGGCCTCTGGCTGTGTCTCTTCAGACACCTCAGCGTGGTGTTCTACGGCTTCGGTCGCATCTTCGGCTTCGTCTGCCGCTTCGATTTCGAGTTCGGCTTCTGCTTCAGGCTCTGAGCTATCTTCAGATTCAACCACGGTTTCTGGCGCTTCGGCAACTCTGAGCGACGGTGTCAGAACAAGCTTGTCGAGCACCGCAGGCTTCTCCGCAGGGCTCTCGGCTTCGGAGACGGGCTCAGGGGCTTTGTTTTCAAAAATCTTTGAGGCCTTACGAACCTCGGCTTGCGCGCCGCCGCTCTCTGAAACGAGCCTGCGTATGGACGACAAAACGTCTTCGATTTCCACGTTTGTTACGGGGTCTGACATTACTTTATACCACTCTTGCCTCACACCGATTGTAGCGCGCGGCCTAGATTCTCACAACCGATATGAAAGATTTTACTCTTTGCCGAGTGATTTAAGCACACGGTCCAGCTGCTTGCCTTGCTTTGAGCTGCTGGTTGGAGCTGTTTTAACGAGGTTATAATAGGCGGCAGGATCATACCGGGGCACATTGAGATTAAGCCGTTCGGCTGTCAGAAGGCCCATGGTTGCAAGGAGCATATATCCTGCACGGACCTCATCAATCTGCGCCGACACGAGGCTTGCGCGCGCGTCCAGTAGCTCTTGCTCTGCATCAAGTACATCTAGTGTCGTACGAGCGCCGAGAGTGGCTTCTTCGCGCACCCCACGGAACGCCACCTGCGCCGCGCTTACCTGTTCAGAGCTGGCAGCAGAGGTTGCGCGCGCCACATTAAGCTGCGCCCAAGCGTTGCCAACGTTCTGAGCGATTTGCAGCTGGCCGATGTGAAGATCTGCACGCGCAGAATCGCGCTGCGCGCGTGCCTTGCGTTCTAGCGCACTAAGGCGCCCACCTTGATAAATCGGCTGGCTGGCCGAAAGGCCAAGGCTCGCGCTTTCACCACCGTTGGCTGAATTGAAGGTGTCGCTGACGCCGATGTTGCTGGTGATTTTGAGCTGAGGTCTTTTGCCCGCTTCGGCGACAAGAATACCAAGCTCGGATGCGCTCACCTGATGCTGAACACGCTTGAGATCAGGATGGGTTCTCAGAGCAAGGGCCTTGGCGCCATCAAGTGACGTCGCTGGCGACTTGATGGCTTTGGGCGCGTTCAAAGCGCCAGGCTTGCGACCAACAACCGCGCGGTAGCTTTCGACCCCACGGGCCAGATCGCCCTCGGCCGCGGCAAGCTGGGCACGGGTCGCTGCCAAACGAGCTTCGGCGATGGACACATCTGTGCGAGTGACCTCACCCACTTCGAAACGGTCGCGTGCGGCACGCAGTTCTTCAGAAATAACACGCAGGTTGTTGCGGCGCAGGCGCACAAACTCCGTCGCGCGGCGGACTTCGAAATAGGCGTCCACTGCCGACATCAGCACCTGCTGCTCAACAGAGACAAGTGACTCGCGCGTCGCCAGAACAGTTTCTTTCGCGATATCCATGCGTAAGCGATTGGCCCCACCATCATAGAGCATCAGCTCCGCGGCCAAGCCGACTGTGGTGGAAACGGATTCTGAGGTTACGCCGAGAGGCGCACTGCCTGAAACCGCATCTGAATATGAATACGTAAGCGAGCTGGTCCAGCCGACAATCGGGCGCAACGCGGCCATAGCGACGGCCACATCTTCATCTGCAGCACGCAAGAGCGCGCGGTTTTTGTCAAGCAGACCACTGTTTTGGTAGGCTCCGACAAGAGCGTCCGCGAGCGTCTCAGCTTGGAGCTTGTCAGCACTCGCGCCCAACGTGAAGACAAGGGCTGTTGCAACCGCGACACCGCGCATCGCTTTTTTCGTCAATCCAAGCCACATAGGGCGCACTCCAGACTTCACATCATTTACGCCAAAGGGCGGTTTAGAGACTAAAGGCTTCTTCGCGTTCAAACCCAGCCAGCACGGGTGCGCTTGCATTGAACGAAAAGCGCCAGTTCATCTGGCCGTTAACCTTCAGACCAATACGCACAGTGCCGAGATTTCCGTCGGCAAAGATAGCTGCCATACGGCCACCGTCTTTAAGCTGATCAATGATCGCTTGCGGCACGACTTCAACAGCGCCTTCAACAGTGATCACATCATATGGCCCGTGCTGAGGAGCACCTGCGGCGATCGGCCCTGTCTCAACGACCGCATTCACAACGCCTGTTTCGGCCAAGAGCGTCTCTGCATCGCGGGCCAGCGTCTCGTCTTCTTCGACAGCAATGACGGCTTGCGCCATTTGAGCGATTACAGCAGAGGAGTAGCCCATGCCTGCGCCCAAATCGAGCACGAGCTCGTCTGCGGTGATGTCGAGCGCATCGAGCATTTTGGCAAGTGTGCGTGGCTCAAGCAGGACACGATCTTTGGAAAATGCAAGGTTTTCACCAAGATAAGCTGCCTCTCGCAGGGCTTGTGGCACAAAGTTTTCGCGCTCAACACTCAGCAAGGCTTCGATGATAGGGTATTTGGTGACATCGGAGGGACGCACCTGATTGTCCACCATCATGCGGCGGCGATCGGCAAAATTTGTCATAAGTGAACCCGTTCATTCAGAATCTATAGTCAGGTTCTGACACATTCCCTGCCCCCCTTCAATCCAAAGCCGCACGAGGCCCCTTGCGCGGGGGGGGCGAATGGGCTAATCCGCGTCTCGAACCACGGAGGGCGAGTTGGCGGAGTGGTTACGCAGCGGATTGCAAATCCGTGTACAGGAGTTCGATTCTCCTACTCGCCTCCACTTAAAATCAAGCTATTTCAGAAAATTTATCGCAGGTCTCGCGTGCGCGGGGCGTTTGTACTTTGGGGTTTTAATCTGTGCGTTTTGCAAGTGACCTAACACCCGAAAATCATAAAAATGGCGAGAGTCCAGTTTTGAGACTCTCGCCAGAAACTGCTAAAAGGTCTTTTTACAATTGATTGCTGAATAACCGCTCAAACACACACCAGCACTGCACAGCAATCCTGTGGGAACACGCTCTTTCGAGTTAGTGCAGGACTAAGAATAAGTCCAGATTTGAGACTTTTTCAAGCCAAGAAGTCCAAAAAGTCTAAAATATAGACAAAAAGCAACCCGTTCACATTCCCTTAAGAAACCTCTGTTTTCTTGAAAAGACTGCATCCATTGCCAAGGCGATGCCTGCAATGTAGTGTTTTATCACATTTTGCGATTTGGAGCGCACGACTTGGACAATCTTGGCAAAACCGCACAACTCAGGCAGCTCCTTTTTGGTCTCGAGAAAGACTTGGGTATCAGTGAGCTCGGAACCGTGAAGCAAAATATCCTATATGCGGCAACGCTCGTGGCCAAGCCGGATGCGCCTATAGACACAGATGATATACGCACGCATGAGCTGGTTGACGGTGTCCCACGAAGCACATTTTTCAAAGCACTCAAGGAGCTGGTTGCTGCGGGTTTTTTACAGCACTCAGATGGCACGCAAAGAGCCAGCTACATGCTCACAGACAAGGTGAAGTAAATTTTAGTAAGGTAAGGTATTGCAGACAGGCTCTTTTAGAGATGACTGGCTTTTTCCATTCATCATCATCACAGTGATTTACTTAGTCTCTTTTGGACTAACGATTTACTGGCTTTTGCCCGTACAACAAATGTATGCACCCGAAATGGCGGCTTTCGCGAGCCTGCTGTTCTTGCCACATGGTGTGCGTGTCCTTTCCGCATGGCTGCTTGGCTGGAAGTCGATTGTTTTGATAGCACCCGTGGCGCTCTTTACGCATTGGCTCATATTTGATGCGGAGGGCTTTTCTGCCTCAGGCATTCTTGGCGCAATGTCAGGCGTCATATGTGCTGCAACGAGCTTTTGGCTCCTCGCGAAAGCGGGGCTCGACTTTCAAATTTCCAATAGCAAGCCGGCCAATTGGCGGGACATTATGGTGGCTGGCTGTTTGGCCTCGGTGGTCAATACGCTGGGCAGAGGCTGGATGTTGGGACTAGATACAACCACAATGACAGGCTACCTGCTTGGCGATGTCTCTGGGCTTTTCGCCTGTATGTTTATCTTGATGCTGACCTTCAAAGCGCTGCGCACCCGATACGCGCAAAGCTAAAATTTCATTTCTTTTCCAGCGGTTTACGTGTCGCTTGCAGGGCCTAAATCCTGATCGTCTTCAGGTGCTTTTAGCGTTGACCAAGTGTCATCCCGCGGCGGCGCAGGCGGGGTTTCGCAAGTGCGCAGATGAATGTTCACTTTGGCAATAAAATTCGCCGAGATCGGCGCCGTGACAAATAGAAACGCCATGATCAAGAGCTCGTGCATTGAGGGCGCGCCCGAGACGTAGGAGTAGGTCATCGACGCAAGAAGCAGTGCGCCGATGCCCACTGTTCCAACTTTTGTCGGCGCGTGAAGCCGCGTCATGGAGTCGTTGAACTTGAGTAGACCGAGCACACCGACAAGCGCAAAGCCTGATCCGATAAGAAGAAAGATCGCTGTGGCGTAGGTTCCTATAACTTCAAAAGTCATTCGATGATGTCCCCCCGCAGAATGAATCGCGCAAGTGCGACTGTGGACACGAAGCCAAGCATTGCGATGAGCAAGGAGACTTCAAAATAAATCCGCACACCTTGGTGAATGCCCAGCAGGATCACGAGGCCGAGCGCATTGATCACCATGGTATCGAGCGCCAAGATACGATCGCCTGTGCTTGGGCCAAGAACGAGGCGGATCATACACATCAGCTGCGCCACAGCGAGCGATATAAAGGCAATGCTGAGCGCTAAGCTCATCAGATCGGGAGCAGACATCATGAGAAAATCTCCTTCAGGCGGGCCTCATAGCGGCTCTTAATATCGTCGCGCACGGCGTCCGGATCCTCGGTGTGGAGAACATGCACCAAAAGGCTGTGGCCCTCATCAGACAGATCGGCAGAGACTGTCCCTGGCGTGAGAGTGATTGTTCCTGCGAGCATGGTGATGGCCTCGGGCTCCAAAAGATCAAGCGGGACGACAATCCATGCGGGTTTGAGCTTGGCGTTTGGTACGGTAAGCACAATCCATGCAACCTGCACATTGGCGACCATGATGTCCCACATCACAAGGAAGCTGTAGCGGATCATCTTGAAGAGGCGGAAGCGATGGGGCGTATCGGGCCACCACGCGGAAGTTCCCCAAGGGATCAGGATCCCTAGGATCACACCGAAGACAGCCATGCCAGCGGAGAACTCGTTTTGCAGCACGATCCAGACGACAGCGAGCAGCAGTGTCAGAAACGGATGTGGCATAAGCCAGCGGAATGCACGTCCTAGCATCTCAGTGGCCCTCCTTTGGTTGGCTCAACTTGCCGGGCGTATCGAGCACCTTCAACATATAGGGCGCAGGGTCAAAGAGCTGCCCTGCAATTTTGCTTGTATAACCATGCATCTGCCCCGCAAAGACCGTATGCGCAGCCAAAAGCACGATCAGCCCACCGACAGCGACGTAAGACAAAGGCCGCGGCACAGAGCGCGAAGGATCAGCTTCCTCAAGCGTCAGACTCTCGGCTTTCCAGAACAGGATACTGCCCGCCCGCGCAAAGCCGAGGATGCTGACGAGACTGGACACAAGCACCACGCCCCAGATCCACGCCGCCTGAGGTACAGAGAAGCTTGCGTTCAACACGAGAAGCTTGCCCAGGAAGCCTGAGAGCGGCGGCAGACCCGCCATCGCAATCGCTCCGACAAAGAAAAACCCCGCCGTCAGAGCGGCGCCAGCCATGGGCGGTTGGGCGTTCAAATCAAGGCCGCCACGGCCAGTGCGCACGAGATCAGCAATCAGAAAGAGCGCGGCGCCCGCGAGCGTGGAATGAATAATGTAATAGAGCGCGGCGGCGATGCCTTCGGGCGTGAACAGCGAGAGCGTCACCATGACCATACCCATCGAACCGATCACCGCAAAGGCCACCAGCCTGTCGAGCTTTTTCGCAGCGAGCACGCCCATCATACCGATTGCAACGGAAACCAGCGCAGCAGGCAAGAGCCAGAGATCATGCAAGCCCTGCGTTGCGGCAAGCTCTGGCGGGAAAATCAGCGTATAGACACGGATGATCGCATAGGCACCCACCTTTGTCATAATCGCGAAGAGAGCAGCCACGGGTGCAGGGGCTTCGGCATAGCTCGAAGGCAACCAGAAGTGCAGCGGCACAAGCGCAGCCTTGATTGCAAACACAAGCAGCAAGAGCACGGCGGCGACACGGATGCCAACGGTTTCCTCGGGGCCGATGAGCGCAACACGCTGGGCCAGATCGGCCATATTGAGGGTGCCTGTCTCGGCATAAATCGCGCCAAGCGCAAAAAGAAAGAGCGTTGAACCGATCAGATTGAACAACACATATTGAACCCCTGCCCGCATCCGTGCGTTTCCGCCTGCGTGGATCATCAGGCCGTAGGAGGCTATGAGCAACACCTCAAAGAAAACAAAGAGGTTGAACAAATCGCCCGTCAAGAAAGCGCCGATGATGCCCATGAGCTGAAACTGGAACAAGGCATGAAAATGTCGGCCGCGATTGTCCCAGCCTGAACCGATAGCATAGAGCAACACAAACAGCGCGAGAACGCTCGTCAGCAAGACCATAAGGGTCGAGAGCGCATCAGCGACGAGCACAATGCCAAAGGGTGCAGCCCAGTCACTCAGACGATAGAGCGTGATTGTGCCATCAGACGCCTGCAACGCAAGCGCAGTTGCGATCACAACAAGCGCCACCACACCCGCGAGCGAAAGGGCGCGCTGAATGCCGATATGATAGCGCGCCGCCAGCACGATAAAGGGCGCAAGCAGAGCGGGTAGAACGATGGGAGCGATGATCCAGTGGCTCATGATCGGCCCTCCGCATCGGCTGTCTCTGTCTCAGGTTGGTCATCTACATGATCGTCATTTGAGCCAAGGAACGCGCCTAGCCCGATCATAACGACAACGGCGGTCATCCCGAAGGAAATCACAATAGCCGTCAGAACCAGAGCCTGCGGGAGCGGGTCTGCATAATGCGTGACGCCATCGCGCAAAATCGGCGCACCAGCGATGGTGAGGCGCCCAGACGTAAAGAGAAAGACGTTCACAGCGTAAGTGAGCAGTGAAATCCCAAGGATCACAGGAAACGTGCGCAGACGCAGCACAAGATAAATCCCACCTGCCGTGAGAATACCAATCGCTGAGGCAACCAGAAATTCCATGTTACACGCCCTCCTTGGCATAGCCGGCTTTTTCGGCGGGCGGATCATCCCGTGAGGGGTCGATATCCATTGGGTGCTCCGTGTCGGGCACGTGGGCGCGACGTGCAAGGCGAGAGAAGCTCTCAAGCGAGAGCATCACAGCACCAACAACAGCAAGGAAAACCCCAAGATCAAACAGCGCAGCAGTTGCCAGTTCAAATTTCTCAAACGGCGGGATGCGCACATATGTGAAATCCGATGTGAGGAAAGGCTTGCCCACGAACCAAGAGCCAATTCCTGTCAGCCCCGCAATCAACACCCCTGCGCCAATGACGCCGTGATACGGATAACGCAGACGCGCAGAGGCCCATGAAAAGCCGCTGGCCATATACTGCATCACAACAGCGATCGAGACGATCAGACCCGCGATGAAGCCACCGCCCGGCTCATTGTGACCACGCAGAAAGATGTAAAACCCGACAAGCAACACAAGCGGCATGATCACCCGCGTCAGCACTACCATCATCATCGGGTGCATGTCACCGGCACGGGGCTGATCTGGCTTGCGGTTCAGCAGACGGGCGCGCACTGGGCCGTCAAGCAGTGTCTCTGTGAGGGCGTAGATCAGCAATGCGGCAATGCCGAGCACGATGATTTCACCATAGGTGTCAAAGCCACGAAAATCGACAAGGATCACGTTGACGACATTGGTGCCGCCACCGCCTTTGTAAGAATTGGCGAGGTGAAACTCGCTGATCGGTGTCGCAACAGCGTCTCGCAGCAGGTAATGATAAGCCAGTCCAAAGGTCGCGAGGCCACCCGCTATCGCCACCACTGCGTCACGCAAACGGCGTAAGAGCGAGCTCTCGACAGGTGTTTTGTTGGGCAGGAAATTAAGCGCGAGCAACATCAAAATAATTGTCACAACCTCGACAGTGAACTGCGTCATTGCCAGATCAGGCGCGCTGAAGAAGACAAAGCCGATCGAAACCATGAGCCCCACGATGCCGATCAGAATGAGCGACAGGAGGCGGTTGCGATGCATGAAGACCATGCCACCCGTCGCCGCAATCAGCATCAGCCAACCCGCGATTGGCACAGGTCCGACAGACTGCATTTCACGTGTCGGAGCACTGACCGTGCCTGTGACAAATGCGTGTGAGCCTGCCGCGATAATCGCAACCGTGCCAATGGCTGCGTAGCGCGAGAACGCGCCATTGTGCAAAGGCAGGATGATCTTTTGCGCAAGGCTTGCCACAGCTTCGACGACGGCCTCAAATATCGTCTTGGCTTCGGGGCGCGGCGCAGCCTCCCAGAAGCGCAGCGCTGGATTAAACACCGCGAGCAGAAGCAAACCGCCCACAACAGCGGCAATCGACATATAAAGCGCGGGCACAAGGCCATGCCAGATTTTGAAGTAGGCTTTTGGAACGTCGGCAGCCTCGCCGAGCACTGAGGCTGTAACAAGCTTTACAAAAGGCTCCGCCAAAAACGGCGCGACCCCTATCAGAACAACAGGGATCATCAGCAGCGCGGGCGGCAGCCAGAGGCCAGCGGGCGGATCATGCGGTGTCGAGGGGTAGTCGTCGCGCACGGGGCCGAGGAAAACGTGACCAATAAGACGGAAGCAATACGCGGCGGAAAAAAGCGAACCGACGGTCGCCAATGCAGGGACAAGCCACGGCACGCCAAACAGCGCGGTTCCGTAAGCCTCCTCCAACATCATTTCTTTAGACAAGAAACCGTTGAGAAGCGGTATCCCCGCCATCGACAGCGCCGCAAGAGTTGCGATTGTGAAGGTGACAGGCATCAGCTTGCGCAAACCGCCAAGGCGGCGGATGTCACGGGTGTGAGCCTCGTGATCAACAATCCCTGCGGACATAAAGAGCGCGGCCTTGAATGTCGCGTGGTTGAGGATATGGAACACAGCGGCCATCGCGCCAAAGGCCGTACCTGTGCCGAGAAGCATGGTGATCAAACCAAGATGAGACACCGTCGAGAAGGCCAAAAGCGCTTTCAGATCATGTTTGAAGAGGGCAATCACCGCACCAAGCACCATTGTGATCAAGCCAGCCGTTGTGACGATCATAAACCACTCGGGCGTACCCGAGAGCACGGGCCACATTCGCGCCATGAGGAAGATCCCTGCCTTCACCATCGTGGCAGAATGCAGGTAGGCCGAGACGGGCGTTGGCGCAGCCATCGCGTGCGGGAGCCAGAAGTGGAAGGGGAACTGTGCAGACTTGGTAAAGCAGCCCAACAGGATCAACAAAAGCGCAGTCAGATAAAGCGGGTCCGCCTGTATAAGATCGCGGTTTTGCAAGATCACACTGAGATCATAGCTACCGACGATCTGGCCTAGAATGAGCATGCCCGCGATCATCGCAAGACCGCCCATGCCCGTGACTGTCAGGGCCATTCGCGCACCTTGGCGGCCTGCGGGCAAGTGCTTCCAATAGCCGATCAGAAGGAACGAGGAGAGTGATGTAAGCTCCCAGAAAACAAGCAAAAGCAGGATGTTATCGGAAAGAACAATCCCCACCATCGCGCCTTGGAACAAGAGCAGATAGGTGAAAAATTCGCCCATATTGTCGTCGCGACTGAGGTAATGGCGCGCATAAGCGATGACCAAAAGCCCAATGCCAAAAATGAGCATGGCAAAGAAAAAGCCCAAGCTGTCGAGCATCAATGTGAAGTTCAGGCCCAGAAGCGGCATCCAGTCGATCCGCGCCGTCACGACCTCGCCAGCGAGGACAGTCGGAAGATTTGTAAGCAAGCCGACAAAAGCGGCGAGTGAGACCGTAAATGTCACCCCCGCAACAGCCGCACGGCCCGCTGAATTCATCAAACCGGGGAGCAAGGCCCCAAGAAAAGGCAGGAGGACGATGAAGAAAAGAGACACGGGAACTCCTGTTGAGCGTGTTTTTGGGTTTGTTCAAAAATGCACCTGAATTTCCAAAACGCAAGGATGAACGACAAAAATACTCAATTACTCGCACCGAAATTAGAAAGTTTGTCTTCAGGCCGAAGCAATGAGGCTTTGCGCTCACCAAGAGAGCTGTCCCGACGACACAGATTTCTGCTCACTCTGGCAGTCTGGAAAACGGCTCACGTCTGCTGAAAAAATCAGCAGTGAAACTGTTTCAAAACGCACAAATTTGCGGGTGATTCGAAAAATCCCGCCCCTCGTTAATTAAATATTGTGTTATATCACATTTATTCCTATCACTGCTGTACTACTGTTTGCATCTAACGATGTGACATGCCCACCTTTAACTCCCCCTGTTGCCTCGGCAATAGGGGACTTTTCTCAAGGTGCGGCAAGAGAGGTTGCCTATTTTGGCTTATCTCAGTGCGGCGGAGTTTAGATGACGCAAGAAAAGCAGACTTGGCTCGCCAACCTAGAACAATCTATTGCTGATGAAATCATCCGTGCGAAGAGTGAAACCTTTGCTGTCGCTGTTGCGAACGACCGGCTTGAAAAAGCTCATATCCGCGCTGAACAACTTGAAGAAAAACTACGCGATGTGACAACCATCCTTGCCGAACTCAAGCGGATGTCTGGAGCCTGCGCGAGCGCAGCAGGCGCAAAAACCAAATTGCCTCCTCTGCGCTTGTTTAACCCTGTAAGCGTTCCACACTCAAAGGAGAGACTGCACTATGATGCTTGAAACCGACTTTGAGACAGACACAGACATCACCCGCGCGCGCGCGCCGCTCGAAGCCTTCAAAGACTTTATCGAGTTTGCCCCCGCAGGTGCGAAAGCGGTGTACTGGCGCGGCACATATCTCGCGAATTATTCGGTCGCTGAATTTGCCCGCAAGCTGCAAGCCACAGGTCTGTGCGAGCTGGTCCAGCGCCGCATAACACAAGGGCGCAAGACCGAGTTTGAATATGTCGCTATAAAGCGCCGCGCAGCTTAAATCAGCTGCCGCCTTGATCGCGCACCACCGCGCCTGCGCTTTTCTGGCAAGGCCAGATCGAGCGGCTTTGGCGGCATCACGAGCGCCTCTTCAATGAGACTGCAAAACACCTCAACAGCAGGATCCGATGAGCGGAACCTGTATGCCGCTAGCAGGGCAATCTCTGCCTGTCGCGCAAAACTTGCCCGCCCCTGAAGGCCACCAAGCCATTGCATAAATCCCATGCGTCCAAGCTCAGCAACACGGGCCTGACAATCTGTTTGTGTCTGCAACATGTGCAGCGTTCTGTGTAAGTTCATAGCGCCCTCCGCGCATTTCTTTGGCGAAGGGTGACAGAACAAAGAGATCGCGTCGAAACCTGCAGCAATCACCCGTTCCGAGGCACCCCGCCCGGTGGTTGACATCAGATGGCAGGTCTCCTGACTTGCGGGTCAATGCGCGTCTCCGTCCTTCCCGAGCCAGTGTGGCTCAGTGGAGCTTTCGGAGGGCACTCGCCGCTTACAGTTGCGGGGGCAGTCGCGGAATAAGCCAATGAAGGCCGCACCGTGTTCCCATTTTCATCTGACTGAGAACAGTCAGAACCATCGCCGCCAGTAGCACAGCCGCGCGGGCCTCTGTCAATCTGACAAATCTGCAACGCAAAAGGCCCGCAGCTTTCGCCACGGGCCTCTATCTTCGGTGAGAGGCGTTCAGTTCCCGAATGTCACGGGCTCGGGGATCACCCAGCCAGCTTCGCGGTAGTACCGTTCAGCACCGGGGTGCAGGCGGCTGGCGATCAGGCCAAGGCCTTCTTCTTTTGTGATCGTGCTGGGCATCCAAGCCGCCGCTTCGTGAATGTCTGCAAGATTTTCCCAAATCGCTTTGGTCACCTGATAGACGACTTCTTCATCCACATGCATGCCCGCGCTGAAGTTGACGATAGCGCCATGGGTGCGCACTGCCCCCTCGTTGACTTGATTGTCACCATAGACACCCGCAGCGATCTCATTGACCGTGCCGCCCGTCGCTGCGTTGATCTTGAGCTTTTCGACAGGCACATCCAGAAGGCGGATTTTCTTGGTCAGCGCAAACTGCTGGATCGCAGGGCTGGGCGAGTTAGTTGGCAGGACAATCACATCGATCTTGTCATCTTGAAAGGCCTGAATGGCCGCATCAAAGCCGAACTCGACCACATCCATATCTTCCGCCTTCAGCCCTGTCGCATCCGCGACATTGCGCAAAACAACGCCCTTGGCAGCGCCTCCTGGAGGGCCTGCGAACACTTTCTTCCCGCGCATATCATCCAGCGTCATGATGCCTGAATCCGCGCGCGTCACGTAGTGATACGGGCCAATCTGATAGGAAAAAATCATACCCACGCCTTTTTCAAGCTCGGGCGCAGCAGCCATTTCTTTATAGGGGCCAAAGTTGTTCGCCATCAGCCAGTTGATGGTGGGCGAGCCAAAAAGAAAGTCAACTTTGCCCATCGCTGCATCAACCATATGCTTGGTCGCGGCGCCCGTTGCGCGGACCTGAAACTCGACGCCATCAACCTTGGTGTTCACCACCTTGGAGATCGCCGTGTTCACCACGAAGGGCGACATACCCGGCGCAATGGACGTAACTTTGTAAATTTCGGCCACAGCAGCAGAGGCGATAAGCCCACCCGCAACCGCACCCACAGCCACAAAGCGTAGCCCTTTTGTGAGAATGTGTTTCATCGCTTCATGTCTGACGTCAGCCCCTGCTGGACAGATCTGAGCATTTGAACAACGGAGGATTTCTGGTTCATCTTATCGATTAGGAGATCGAGATGACAAAGAAGCCTACCACATCGAAAGATGCCGCCGACAAGGTGGTTAAGAACATCCGCCGCAAGACACGGCAAACCTATTCAGCGGAGGAGAAGATCCGCATTGTTTTGGCAGGTCTGCGTGGCGAGGAAAGTATTTCTGTGTTGTGCCGTCGTGAGGGGATCGCTGAGAGCCTGTATTATAGCTGGTCTAAGGAATTCCTTGAGGCAGGCAAGCGACGTCTGTCTGGGGACACTGCGCGTCAGGCGACGTCGCCAGAAGTGAAGGAGCTGCGTTCAGAGTCGCTGGCATTGAAAGAGTGCGTGGCGGATCTGACTCTTGAAAACCGGCTGCTCAAAAAAAGCATGACAGGAAATGGGGGATACGAGGAATGAGGTATCCAGCATCCGAGAAGCTTGAGATCATCCGCACCGTCGAAGGCTCACACCTGCCAGTCAAACAGACGCTTGATATGCTGTGCATTCCGCGCAGCACATTTTATCGATGGTACGATCTTTATCTCGATGGTGGTCTGGACGCGTTGGCGGATCATTCGCCGCGTCCCAAGTCTGTCTGGAACCGTATCCCAGACGTCAGGCGCGATGATTTGATCGAGTTTGCATTGGAGCACGAGGCGTTGTCGACACGCGAGCTTGCCGTCAAATACACGGATGAGAAGCGGTATTTTGTCTCTGAATCATCAGCTTACCGCATTCTAAAAGCAGCTGACCTGATCACTGCGCCTGATTATGTGGTGATCAAGGCTGCTGACGAGTTCACAGACAAAACCACAGCTATCAACGAGATGTGGCAGACTGATTTTACCTACTTTAAGATCATCGGCTGGGGCTGGTATTATCTGAGCACAATCCTGGACGATTACAGCCGCTACATCATTGCATGGAAACTCTGCACAAATATGCGTGCTGAGGACGTAACAGACACGATCGAGCTGGCATTGGCTGCATCCGGTTGTGATCAAGCCACTGTTCGGCACAAGCCGCGCCTGCTCAGCGATAACGGCTCCTGCTACATCTCTGGCGATCTGGCTGAGTGGCTGGAAGGGCAAAGAATGGATCACGTTCGCGGAGCACCGCTCCACCCGCAAACGCAAGGTAAGATCGAGCGCTGGCACCAGACCATGAAGAACCGTGTTCTGCTGGAAAACTATTACCTGCCCGGCGATCTCGAGCGTCAGATCGGGGCTTTTGTCGAGTATTACAACAACCAGCGCTACCACGAGAGCCTGAACAACGTCACACCCGCTGACGTCTACTTCGGGCGCGACAAAGCCATTTTGAGGGAAAGGGAGAAGATCAAAAGCCAAACAATCCGCCAACGCCGCTTGCAACATCAAAAACAAGCAGCATAATCAATCACACGAACGAACCAGAGCCTCCTGTGCTCAAGCCGATCTGATGTCCAACTTTATATGACGACGGACACTCAAGATAACGAAGACCGCCATGGAATAATTTAGTTGAGGAGGCCGAAGTCGCCGAGGCCAGATCGTTCATTTCTGACAAACACACACTTAAACCACGACCCGCGGCATCCCTGGCGATACCACATCCATTTATGCCGCCACCAATGATAAGCAGATCAAAATCTGAGTTCATAGTACCCTCCCTTAAACACCAAAAAGTGGCCGCAATCAATTAGTGACAAAATTCGAACACAAAAGGAAGTAAAAAATGTTCGAATTTACTCGAATTCACCAAGGGTTTGATATTAAACTATAATACCATTATCTTTGCCGCCCAACCCACCAGAACGCTGCAGTTGCAGCGTAAAAAATAGCGTAATTTAACGAAAGAATCGTGACTTAGCCTCAAACCGCATTAAAACGAACATTAGAGCAAAAAGGATGAACAATTGGCGTTAACAATTCGAAAACCAGAGATCATAGCGATTGCCCGTCGCGAAGGTAAAGTTACTGTTGACGGCCTTGTTGCATACTTTGGCGTTACCCCACAGACTATCAGGCGTGATTTAACTGATTTGGCCGAAACAGGTGAACTTGAGCGAGTGCACGGAGGAGCCATACTACCATCAACGACTGTCAATATTGCCTACCATGAACGCCGCATGCTCAATCAATCCTCAAAAGTTGATATAGCCCGTGCCTGCGCTGTACGGATCCCAAACGATTGCGCAATTTTTCTAAGCATTGGCACCACAACCGAAGCCGTAGCGACGGAACTGCTCAGCCATGAAGGCTTGCTAGTCGTAACAAACAACATCAACATCGCAACAATCCTATCAGCGAACAGTAAAGTGGATGTAATCGTGACAGGCGGTCAGCTACGCCCATCAGACGGCGGACTTGTTGGCAATCTGGCACAAAACACTATTGATCAGTTCCAATTTGACTATTCCATTATTGGGTGTTCAGCCCTACGTGCCAACGGGGACCTCATGGACTTCGACATGCAAGAGGTCACCGTTAGCAAGACGATCATCCAACATACCGAGCATGTGATTTTAGTCGCCGATAGCTCTAAATTTGATCGAAAAGCACCCGCTTTCGTAGCACCAATCAGTAATATTTCAACTTTCATTACCAATGCAGAACTGCCAACCGATTGTAAAACAACATGTGACGCCGCTGGAACGCAGGTCGTTTTCTCGAACTCTCCCAATTTGAGATAGAGTAGGTATTTACACTCTACATATTCAAAAAATGCATCGCCGCACTTTAAAAGAAGGCACTGACAGAATTAAAGTAGTGGCTTAATGCCACCCTCTTTTTAATTCCGCGAGAACCGACTCCAATGGCCACAAACGCTTTTTGAGCGTGCAAAGCTCTTGATAAATACTCCGACTACCGGCGCGCTAAATCAAAGTGTTCAACACAGCGGTTCCGCACTACCCCCCCCAAATATCAACACAAACACACTTATACGCGCACCTAAAATATTTCCATGTAAGTCACTGCTTGCAAACACATAATTTATACCGCCTTCATTGCGCATCCAGGCCTGAAGATTAGGCAAGACTAAACACACACTCCCGTAGACTTGTTGGTGCGCCCTGCCATAGTTTTGTGGTGAGGCACAGGACATGCGGCAGCTACGCGACAGCACACATCTGATACTAGACTGCGAGGTGCTTATGTATTGGCGTGAGCGCTGCAAGCAATGGCAAGAAGCATTTGTGATTGATGGGCAAACCACAATACGTCCAGCTAAAGCCCCTTACAGCACTTCTGGCGCTAAAAATGAAAAGTACCTCCGCGTACCCTCATCCAGAACTCCCCAGAAGGACCCAATGCATGCGAATTTTGTCCTTAAAAATTGCCTAATCTTTATGGCATGAGCGCTTTTGGAGATTATGAATGATTACAATATGCAAGCCTTACACATTCCCACAGGGCAGCCTGGCCAGAAGGACTCGCCCATTTGACTGTTTTAAAGTTACTAATAGCTGCTCTAAAATAAAAGAAGAGGACAAATAGCGGAATGAACAACTCCTAAATCGTGCCGCCTCGCGCGTGAGCGCGCGTGAGCAAAAGGTCCGTACCAAAAATTGTATTCGTATAAAGTTTTCGTAAACGCAGACAACAAGAGTTACACACGCCGGTTCTTAGTTAATTGGAATATGGAATTGAACTCCCCCCTGCCCTTCCGGGAAACTATTTGACACAATAGATCGATACAGATTGGTAAATGACAATTTTAAAAGCGTATAGCTATAAAGCGTGTAGCTATGATGAAGAAGACAAAAGTGTAACGTTAAGTGTAACGCGAATGCCCATGAACTAATATTGTCATTTTAATTCATACGCTTAACAATATAATGCTGGTACCCGCGGCCGGACTCGAACCGGCACGGCCTATACGGCCTAGAGATTTTAAGTCTCCTGTGTCTACCATTCCACCACGCAGGCACTGTTATTTTATTGACTTATCTCAACATACTTCCATAGGTTTATACCACAAACTGTCTACCAAATGTCTACCAATCAAACCTAGAGACTTTCATGCCAATCAATAACTCAATCACTCAAGTGACCCTTCAGAACATCAAGCCAACTGGCAAAGTGCAGTTCATTAGAGATGATTCACTTAGTGGCTTTGGTATCAAGGTAACCGCTAAAGGAAAAGCCTCATATTTTGCAGAGAAGCGTGTCAGAGGCGGTCGGACAGTTCGCAAACAAATAGGTGATGTCTCCCTCTTGAGCCTCAAAGAGGCGAAACAAGAAGCACAAGAACTGTTGCTACGACTGGCTAAGGGTGAGGATGTAGTCAAAACAGCAGTCATTGAAGCAGCACCTCAGAACAGTCTTGCTAAGTCACTCGACCGCTACATCACCATACGAACAGCAAAAAAGCTCAAAGCCTCGACAGCAGCCAAGTACAGACAACAGGTCACTCGCTTATTTGATGACTGGCTCACTATGCCTGTGCACGCTATCTCAGCCTCAATGGTTGAAGACAAATACACCCGCCTCCTCAAAAGAGGTAAAAGCGTCAACTACATCAACAGTGCATTTCGCACTCTAAAAGCTGTTATCAACTCTACAGGTGTAGCAACAAATCCTGTTACAAAAGCCTCTCGTATGTGGGCGCTTAGTCTAAGCTCCGAACCAAAGAATACCTTCCTGCGGTCAGGTGACATAAAACAACTACTTGGCGATTATTCGAGACTTGTTTGGGCATCTGATCCAACACGCCCCGACCTGCACGCCTTCTTGGTGTTCGTACTGCTAACGGGGTGTAGAAAATCAGAGGCTCTCTCACTCAAGTGGGCGAACGTAACAGATAGAGAAATCACCTTTAAGAACACCAAAAACCATTCCGACCACACCATCCCAAATGTTGGCCTGATTTCGGACGTGATAAATCACCGACGTTACCCCAACCTACAAGATAGTGAGCGTGTGTTCCTGATGACAGACAACATGCTCAAAACTCGCCTTAAGAAAGCACGAGAGCGAGGCGATATAGGCTCATTCATTGTACATGATCTTCGGCGGACGTTTGCGGAACACTCACAACTGGCAGGCTTCTACCCCCACCAAATATCCTTGGCACTAAACCATTCAGCCAATGATGTGACCCGAAAGAATTACCTAGCAGGGAAACTGGCCAAGCTATCTAATCTTAGAAGCATGTATTCAGTGTATCAAAACCAACTCATCTCATACGTCAACGGGGGCAACGATGAGGCGGGCGTAGCCAAAGACTACAATGGGGGCGGCATAGACGGTATGCTACAACAATCGCTGATCTCAAGCCTTCCCCAGTACTACAAAACCGTTCATGGTGAGCTTGTTGAAGAGATACTCGAAAACTAACTGGGACGTGTGAAGTCTGGCAAAACCACACTTAGTATCCAAACTCATTATGTTTGATTTTTGAGATCGGGATTAACCTCATAAATAAGAGGCTCCACAACCCCAACTACACTACGTGATATGTGTTATCACCCCTAATGCCACAGGCCCTACACACGGCCCTCTGACGCACCTCATGCGTGGTTGTGTCATTACTCGTTGTTAAGATTAGATCAGCAATCTTATAACTGAACTTATGACCACAAGCACTGCACGTGAGGTCCATGCGTTTGTTACATACCGCAGCTAGCTTCGTGTTCATGTGGTAAGCCCTATGTTGCTAAAGTGACGTATACTGCAAGCAAGCCAATAGCGCTGACGACAGACGGGCTGCCACGAAATTGATTGCCAAGTTGTAAAGATATATGGAAACTATATCCCAAGGCAAATTCTGGAGAGTAAAATGGCTGAATGTGGATGCGGACGTAGCCCGACTGGCAAATGTGTGGGTTGGCACAATCTTAGTGAGGAGCAGTATTTGGAAAAGAAGGCTGAGCACGAAGCAAAGCAAGCTGCGAAGAAATCAGATAAGTAATCACCCAAGATGGCGCTGGTGTTTTATGAGGTGCAAACCCAGCACGCCTCTATATTGAAAGCGTAAGTCTTTGGAAAAAGAGATAGGTATGTTGGTCAGCCCCAAAACACCTTATGTGTTTGAGGCAAATGGATAACTTTCTTAACCCAGCCAATAACCACAAGCAGCGATGTCCTAGGTGTCAGTCCCCACTGAACACTGTAGTCGTACACGGACATGAGCAATGTACGGTTTGTAAGTCCAACATCTTTGAGTGCTGTTCAGGGGATACTTGCGCTACGGATTACAATCTGAGTGTCGGGTATAAGCGGGGGTGAATCGAGTAAGGCTGTTTCGACGTGAAACATCACATTCTTGATGGTGAGAGCTCCCAGTGCTACCTGTAGGTTATCTCACTAGCTTACAGGAATGCTACTCTCATGATGTTCTCACCTGCCAAAGCGGCAACCAAAGCAGGCGTTAGTCGCAAGACTGTTATGAACAGCATCAAGAGCTTGGAGTTACCCGCCCATAGGAACAATCAGAACCACTGGGTGATTAGGCCTATTGATCTAGCTAACTGGATAAGGGAGCGTGATAAACGTAGCCCAAAAGCTCTCCGTGAGAACGCTCGTGGTATACCACACTTAGCTCCCACACCACAACATGAACTGGACGCATTAAAGGCACAGCTACAGCTAAGCTTCGTTAAGCAGAGGCTAGAGGCATCCGAGCAGGACAATGAGAAGTTGAAGCAGGAGGTCGTGGAACTCAAGGCTGAGCTAAAAGAAAGCCGTGATCAGCTGAGCCAAGTCTGGCGGGAGGTGACTGATAAGTTGGTCAGCTTAGCGAGACCTCACAAAAGACGTGGTCCATTCGTTTTAACCGAAGACATGCGTGCAGATGGTGGCAAGGACAATATCACGAACCTGTTCATCGACTAAGGTGCTACCTTTAGGTTTGCTGAGATTTGAGCGGAGCGAGCGTATTGTAAAAAAGAATTTTTGTCTTGGATTCATATCGGCAAGCCAACCAAGGCGGTTTCTCCTGCGCATAAAATAGGGGTCCCATGCTTTCGTTGAGGAACCATACAGGCTCAAGTCAGGTGTAAATGCACACTGCCGGCCTGCAAGCTCATGGCCCCTAGAGAGGCTCCCAGCGCCTCCACCAACGCACCTTCATTTGCTGCGCTGTGGTAGCTTGCCATGTAGTTTAATGTCCTGCTGGTGTAGTCACCCACGTTTATTGAGCAATCTTACGAGAGCCTTTTCCGATACCTCAGGTTACTTATGGTAAACAGAAGTTGATAATCCAAACTACCCGCTAACACTATGCCTTACGCTGTCGTTAATCCGAGTATGACAGAGCAAGAACGCCATATAATCATATCCGTCTGGAACGACATGACTTTGCGTAAGAAGCTAGAGGATAACCCCTATAGCCTGACACATGATGAACTTTCAGCACTTAAAAATAATGACCGGTTGGACATTGAACTTAAGGGTTTACAAAACGATGTTTCAGTTAAGAACGTGTTTACAAAGATAAGGGGTTAGTAAGGCTGTGATTGCACGCATCTTTAGAGGCGGACCTCTACAAAGCACTCATAATTGCAGTTTACTCTTCTCTGTTTCTCAACAAGACCTGTACAGCTTTTGAGGGGCCACACCTTGCTGTACCCACGTGGGGCAACATCAAGCAGTTTCAGTATTCAGTATCCTGTGAACTGACATACGGCTAATGCCCATCTGCTCAGCAATCTTGTATGTGCTCTTACCATCAGCCTTCAACTGATGAACCTTCTCACGATCAATACGTTTCTTGGTTCCCTTGTAGACACCTTTAGCCTTCGCCTTGGCTATGCCCTCAGCTTGTCGCTTCTTAATGATGTTCCGTTCAAACTCGGCAAAAGCCCCCATCATCTGCAACTGTAGCTTAGCGAAAGCATCATCTGCCTCAGCAGAGAACGTCAGTCGCTCAGACAGAAAGCTGATAGAGACACCCTTGTCGTTCAGCGTACTGATGATGTCCTGCAAATCTCTCAGGTCTCTCGCCAGTCGATCAATCGAATAGACGACAACAGCATCACCTTCACGAGCGTAGTCGATCATGGCTTGTAGTGCTGGCCTATCCTTAGCTGACTTACCTGACAGCTTCTCTTCAAAGACCTTATCGACTTCCCCAAGCTCCTGACGATCTAGGTTTTGGCCTTCGCTAGAAACACGTTTGTATCCGATCACAGACATAGTAGCCCCTTACGGTAACATCTGATACTAGACTACAGTGATTCTAGTCACATCAGCAAGAGAAATAAGTCTAATGTTACCCCAAAAGCAGTAACACAGTAACAGCACCAATACGCTACACCCCATGTTACTGATGGGTTTAAGCTGAGCCGCTATCCATCACGGCTATCTATGAAGGTTAATCCAACTAGCTTTGTGGCTTTCACACTAAGCTGCTTGCTGCGCTGCGATATCGGTTTGATAGGGCCTAAAAAGGAATTAGGATAACAAAGAAGAGCCCTACGTAGATTATACGCAGGGCTGAGTTTGTTGTTGCCACCACAGCAACAGGGACATGTTCAGTTACAACACAATGATCGGTTTAAATCAAAAATCAAGTGACAGGATCACATTGGTGGGGGTGCGAGGGAATATGATCCACAATCCGTTTCAGGCATTTCTACTGTCTGCTCATGGATAGGGCCTAATTATCCAATGCTGGATGCAGGTATATGTTTTACAAAAGGTGAGCCATCTATCTGCAAGGCTAGAACAGTATTTCACCAGCCTGTTGGACCTAGTGAGATTTTGTTAACTGCGCTTCTATAGCTTTGGTAATTTTACCAGCCATCGGCTTTGTCGTTGAACTCCAAGAACCAACGACTTGTCCATTTACGCCAATGAGGATTTTATAAAAGTTCCATTCTGGGGCGTACCCAGCTTGCTCAGACATTGCTTTGAAGAAGGGGTGGGCATCGGGACCTTTAACAGAGAGGCTCGATGTCATTGGCATATCTATATCATAGTTGAGTTCGCAAAAATTCTTGATCTCAGCATCACTGTCTAATTCTTGTCGGAAGTCATCTGACGGCACAGCGATAAGACCAAAACCCTCATTGCGATACTTGTCATAAAGTCTTTGGAGGTCAGCATACTGCTTTGTGAAGGCGCAACGAGATGCGGTGTTTACCACCAAATAAGGCTTCCCAGCCCATTGCTCTGTACTGATCGTCCCTCCTTCGATTGCAGGGAACTTGTAATAAGTGACCTCAGTAGCTCGAACTATTGGTGCTGCTATGCAGAAAAACACTGCCAACAGAAATGTAGACAGGTTTTGTTTTAATGATTTGATAAAATTTAGCATAGCCGTGTTACGCCAATAATCTGCGGTTGGATCAGACAAGAGGTTCGATTGGATAATATGCACAATAAAAAAGCCCCACGTTGGATATACGCAGGGCTGAGTTTGTTGTTGCCATCACGGCAACTGGGACAAAATAATACCCATTAACCTACAGGTCTCTAGCAGAAAAGCAAGCTACAGGATCACCCGTGATGGGCCGCAGGGGAATGTGGGCTGTCCTACCCACCAGTGGAAATTAGCCTTTTGAAAAGAAAAAATGTGCGGCAGAGGGTGTTGTAGCAACGCCCAGCTAGTCGAACTGTTTCGAGTGATTGGAGTAAGCTGTGTGTATTTCGACCCAGATCAATTTGTGCTCTAAGCCAATAACCCAGCTTCATTATAGTTTATTATTTTACTAAACTATTTAGCGTTGAGCAACACATAAAACATTGATTTATCTTATGACACCTGCTGGACTGGCAGTAACGTGAGGTTTGTAATGTCAAGTGAACTACCCAAGATTGACCGCTGGAACTCAGAACCACTGGATGTCCACACATGGTCAGATCATCCAGAGGTCAAAGCCTTGTGTGATCTGTTGTACGATGAAGCTGGGTTGGCGGCGTTGGAGCCTAAAGGTAATCGTAAGCCAAAGAGAACCGTCCGGGAGAGCCTAAGAGTATTGATCCTCGACCTCTATGTGAAGTGGTTGAAAGACCCGTCCCTCAGCATTGGGTTCAGCAAGTCAAACAAGGATTATAAGGTCGGAAGTCGATACAATGCCCTTTTCATTCCTCGCAAGATTATTGACGTTGAGGCATTGCTTGTTGTGGCTGGATTTATTGAGGAGCTAAAACATTTTAAGGATAGAGAGAGCAATAGTCGTAGCTACACGACACGTATCAGGCACACACAAGCTTTGAGGGAGCTATTCGATACGCTAACCCTCGACCTTCATGACATCGACACACACGCCAATGAAGAGTGCATCATTCTCCACGACAAGTATGTGGATGATCCAGATGATGATACTATCAAAAAGATTGAGTACAGCGACAACGACCTACCCGAAGATGAGCTTGCTTTGCTGGATAAGCTGCGGGAACAACTGACAGTCTATAACAAGCTTCTCAAGCACACCTTCATCGACATCCCAAGCTATACGTCATCAACATTCAAGCGCACGATAACCAAAGGACGTAATGCAGGTCGTCAACAAACCATATCATTAGGTCCCGACAACAAGTTCGTGGTCCGTGTGTTCAATGAAGGGCTAGCAGGTCATTGGAAACGTGGGGGTCGATTCTATTGTGGTTGGTGGCAACAGATAGATAAGGAAGATCGCTGCAAAATCTACATCAACGACCAACCAACACTGGAAGTAGACTTCAAAGCCTTCCATCCAAACCTGTTGTCAAACGAACTAGGTGTCAGGCTGGCAGATGATCCTTATGATCTTGGGGAATTACTACTACCTGATGTCATCACGACAAAAGAACAGCAGAGGGCATACGTAAAGCTCCTAGTCCTGATGGGCATTAATGCTGACAGCGACAAGAAAGCCTTTCAAGCCTTCCGCAATGATGACCGAAATGATAAAGTCACAAATAGCCTTACCAACATACAGCTTAGCACATTACTAGATGCCTTCATCGAAAAGCATCCACAGTTCGATGGCATACTCAATACTGGGCAAGCCCTTCGGTTGATGAACATAGACAGCCAGATCGCTAACTTGGTGATTGATCACTTCACCCAGAAGGACATTCCAGTTCTCTGCATACATGACAGCTTCATCATTCAGTACGACAGGGAACCTGAACTACGTCGCATACTAGATCAAGCTACTCATCAGGTCACCAATTACACCGTCAATCACGACATCAAGAATGAGAGGAATACCCATCATGGAAAGGTAACTGGGAATATTAAAGGATATGAAGAACCTGTAGTGGTTAAATACCATACGCCTATCCGTATTGATCCATCCAGTCAGTATCTTGATAGGAAAGCTAAGTTCACCAAGTGGCTAGAACTATCAGAGTATTAGCATGGTGAATAAACTAGTAGGCGTGATTACTAAGAGGCTGCCTGTATGCCTCTCCCATTACTAGAACAAATAGAGATTTACTGTTCATAAGAGGCAATATGAAACTTGAGTTCCACCATATCAACTTCGTATCTGAAGACGTAGACCGTTTACATGATTTCTACACGCAAGTGCTGGGTCTTGATGATATCCCTATCCAGTCGTTCCCTAGACCCGATGCAACCAGTTCTAGTGGCTATGATGGAAAGATTAGGTTTGCCACAGATGGTAACATGCAGATGCACTTGGCAACTAAGGATCTGAATGTCGCCTTCAAGAACGGTGAGGTCATCAATCCCATTGAACGGGGTCATATCGCTTTCCGTACTGATGATATTGCGGCGTTCATGGCACTTCTCGAAAGCAAATCAATTCCTTATTCAGACTATGGGACAGCCTTTGCCAAAGAGTGGCATCAAGTGTTCTTCCATGACCCAGAGGGTAACGTAATTGAAGTTCATCAATCAGTTGGTTGAACCACTACCTTGCCGAACATGCCTCCAGTAATCCACGATCCCTGCAACGGCTACTGGGATTTCCTCGGCAGCTTTACCTAAAACTTCATCCAAATCCTCTTGCGCAACGCCCATTAGTGAATTGCCGTTGTCGTCCATTAGGTGAAGCATGATTGGTGTCATGAGATGCCCATCAGAACTACTTTCAGTAAGCGTCAGCCATTCCTTAGGTCGAAGTGAAACGGCCTGCATGAAGCCTTCACACCAATCCATCGCTATTACATGACCTTCTTTAGCTTGCCAGAAGATTGGTTCGACTACCGGCGGATCAAATGAAGCACCTTGGGCAACATTACCGAATAAATCAGCAACAAGTTGAACCATCGGCAGTGGTAAAGTGTTTGGGTCAGCGCCCAAAGCTATTGGCATCCACTCTTCAGGCTGAATGATTGAAGGGCAACAAAGGATGCCATGAATGAACCCATCCAGATCAGATAACATCATACAGTTTTCTGGACTATCATCTGATGATAGGTACTTATCCAACTGCTCTAAATTAATTGCACGATACATACTGGATTTACCTCCAAGCCTTACAGATAGTCTGCTTATGAAGCATACCTACGACAAGCATAATCTTGGAGATTACATCTCAAAGCAGCTGAGGATGCCGCATATCTACCAACCCGTGATGATAAAGGCTTTACTGGAAAACGGTGGTCAGGCAACCACGGAAGAGATCGCCAAGTTAGTGGTCTGCAACTCAGTAGCGCAGAAATTCCTAGAGATTTCAGTTAGTGGCGTTTGTAGGTATCCTCATGCAACCAACAGAGATAGCAACATGAAGAAGCCAGTCTTTATCTACAACAATCCCAACGCTGCTTGTGTGTTTTGTTGCCGCACTCACAATCCACACCCCGAATATAAACATGAGCCAATCGTAACGACCCGTGTGACGGTTGATGATAAGGAGCATGAGGTCTGCATAAATTGCCACTGCGATATGATTAAAACGTCAGAACGTACCAACAGAGAGCTAACCTTAATTCTCAGAGAGAGGGTTAATCTAAGCCGTTTGCTGAATAAGACAGGTTTACCTAAATGCCGCCCCTAACATCTTCAATGTAACCCCCCAAGCAGCCCTGAGGGCCGCTGTATTGATCTATGAGTAGGTGTGTCTGATGCTTGGTGAGCTTCAGGCTGTCGCCAGCCTTTACTTGCCAACGAGTATTTTTACCGAACCGAGCACAAATATTATGCCTACCAAATGTTGACTAGACAATTAAGGCTCTATAATTGCCTATATAAATAAGGAGCTTTAACTATACGGCCTAGAGATTTTAAGTCTCCTGTGTCTACCATTCCACCACGCAGGCCAGCGGGGCTTGCCTAAACCGAGCGGCGCGTAAAAACAATCCGCTTCTTTGCCTAGAGGGCCTAAATATGACCGTGAAACGCATTACCGCCAATCTCAACAGCCGTTCAGTGAGCGAAATGCGTAGTTTTTATGAGGCCGTTTTCGGGCTTAAACTTGAGATGGATCTCGGCTGGATCGTGACCCTTGGAACCGGCGGCGATGCACCAGTGCAGCTAAGCCTTGCGGTCAATGGCGGCGAGGACATGCCTGTGCCCGAAATTTCGATTGAAGTAGAGAACCTTGACGAAGTGCTGGCCAAGGCGCGCGCGCATGGGTGTGACATTCTTTATGGTCCCGAAGCGGAGAGCTGGGGGGTGCGCCGCTTTATGCTACACGATCCATCAGACAACCTCGTCAATGTAATGATGCATGTTTAAAGATCGTCGCCTTTGGGCTCCTGCTGCCCTTTCATGGCTGGATCAGAAAGCATGTGTCGCTCTGGTAGCCAAGGATTGAGCCCAAGCGCGACCTCAAGGTCCGCTCGCGCCTCTTTCAGACGCCCCAGCGCATAGTAGCTCAGAGCGCGCCCTGTGAGCGCTCCTGTATGGGTCGGGGACAGCTCAAGCGCACGCGTCAGATCAGCGATCGCTGGCTCGTAATCATTGCGCATAAAATTGATAAAAGCGCGCTGGTTGTAGCCCTCGGCGTACTCGGGGCAATAGTCTACCAGCGTATCAAAGTCAGCCCGCGCACCAAGCAGATCAAAAGAGCCGCGCTTGCGCATCCCGCGATTGAGAATTTCTTGAGCCGTCTCATCAGGCGCGTCGGTCCAAAGCTCCCACATCTGTGTATTGAGTGGCGCGGCATACATTTCGTTTTTGGCATCACGCACCTCCTCAACCAACTCGGCCAAGCGCACCGAATGATCCGGTGCTTCGGGGCATTCACTCGCAAGCGCAGGGCTGGCCAGCAGGACGGTGATAACAAAAGCTTTCATGACCTCATCATGCCCACCCACGCTGTCAGGTCAAATAACATCCGCGAGAGTGGTTTCCTTCACCGCTTGCATCGCCACATAGGTCGATGTTGAGGAAACATAGGGCAACGTCGATATTTGTTCAGCCATAACAATGCGATAATCGTTCATATTGTGGGTGCGCACCTTCAACAAATAGTCAAAATTCGCAGCCATCAAATGCACCTGCTCAATCTGTGGGATCTTGGCGACCGCCGCATTGAAAGCCGCCAAGGCCTTTTCACGGGTGTCCGACAGGCGCACCTCAACAAAGGAGACATGATCCAGACCCAAGCGGATCGGGTCAAACAGCGCCTTATACCCCGTGATCACGCCACTTTGCTCCAGCCGCTTAAGCCGCGCTTGTGTGGGCGACTTTGACAGCCCGATACGCTGCGCCAGTTCGGTCACAGGCATGCGCCCGTCGCTCGCAAGTTCAGACAGAATCTTACGATCAAAGCCATCCAGATCGATCTGACCTTGATTGCCACTACTTATAGCCATTTTGACCCGCCATTTATTAAGTATCAGGAATATAGCCTGATCAATCGTAGATATATAGGACAAAATGGAGGAGCCTGCCATGCCTAAGAACACACAAAAATCGCCCCTACGCACCAAAATCAGCGCCAATATGTATGCCAATGAAGCCACCACGCTTCAGCGCCTGATTGAAGAGGCGGGTCTTTCACAAGAAACGCGGCAACGCATTTCGGCAGACGCTGCCACTCTGGTGCGCGGCATTCGAGAAAGCTCCGATCCAGGGATGATGGAAGTGTTCCTCGCGGAATACGGCCTCTCGACCGACGAGGGCATCGCGCTTATGTGTCTTGCCGAGGCGCTCTTGCGTGTGCCCGATGCCGAAACGATTGATGCGCTCATTGAAGACAAGATCGCGCAGTCTGATTGGGCCAGCCACCTCGGTGAAAGCACCTCGCCACTGGTCAACGCATCCACATGGGCGCTCATGCTCACAGGCAAGGTGCTCGATGAGCCCGCTCCGGGCATCATCGGCTCGCTTCGTAGCGCCGTGAAGCGCCTTGGAGAGCCTGTGATCCGCACAGCCGTAGGCCGCGCGATGAAAGAAATGGGCCGTCAGTTTGTTTTGGGAGAGACCATCGTGGGCGCGATGGAACGCGCTGCCAAGATGGAAGCCAAGGGCTATACCTACAGCTACGATATGCTCGGCGAAGCCGCTCGCACAGAGGGCGACGCGAAGCGCTATCATCTGGCCTACTCCCGCGCGATCACCGCGATTGCACAGGCCTGCACGCATGCTGAAATACGCGAAAACCCGGGCATCTCGGTCAAGCTCTCGGCGCTGCACCCACGCTATGAAGAGGCCCAGCGCAGCCGCGTAATGGACGAGCTTGCCCCGCGCCTGCGTTCGCTGGCGCTTCTGGCCAAGTCTGCCGGCATGGGCCTCAATGTCGATGCAGAAGAGGCCGACCGCCTCGCCATTTCGATGGATGTGATCGAGGAAGTTCTCTCAGAGCCAGCGCTCGCTGGCTGGGACGGCTTTGGCGTTGTTGTGCAGGCCTATGGCCAGCGCGCAGGCGACGCTATTGAACTCCTCAATGCACTCGCCACACGCCTCGACCGCCGTATCATGGTCCGCCTTGTAAAGGGCGCCTACTGGGACACCGAAGTAAAGCGCGCGCAGGTTGAAGGCGTCGAAGGCTTTCCTGTGTTTACAGCCAAGCCCGCAACAGACGTCAGTTATATCGCCAATGCCAAAAAGCTTTTGGGCATGACGGGACGCATCTATCCGCAGTTTGCAACACACAATGCCCATACAGTCGCCGCTGTGCTCGATATGGCGCGCGATATGGGCGTGAGCAATCACGCCTACGAATTCCAACGCCTTCACGGCATGGGCGAGGCGCTGCATGACATCGTGTTGAAAGATCGCGGCAGCCATTGCCGGATCTACGCGCCCGTTGGTGCGCATCGCGACTTGCTCGCCTACCTCGTGCGCCGTTTGCTTGAAAACGGGGCCAACTCAAGCTTTGTGAACCAAATCGTGGACGAGGATGTGCCTGCCGAAGAGGTCGCCGCTTGCCCGTTTGACGCCCTTGCAGACGCCCAACCCAACATCACTCAAGCCCCCGATTTGTTTGCGCCAGAGCGGGCAAATTCCAAGGGCTTTGACATCACTCACGAGCCAACACTGGCCCGCATAGAGAAGGCCCGCAAAGCGTTCGCCGCGCATGTCTGGGACGCAGCACCGCTCATCGCAGGGAAAGCCAAACCCGCCAAAGCGCATGTGGTCCTCAACCCTGCAAACCCAGCTGATACAGTGGGTAAGGTTGCTTTCGCCTCGGCGGCAGATGTCGAAACCGCGCTGACAGCCGCAGCCCCGTGGGACGCAACCCCAGAGACGCGTGCCAAGGTTCTGAACAAGGCTGCCGATCTTTATGAAAAGCATTTTGGCGAGCTTTTTGCTCAGCTCGCGCGCGAAGCTGGCAAGATCATGCTCGATCAAGTGGGCGAGCTGCGTGAAGCCGTCGACTTCCTGCGCTACTACGCCGCCAATGCGCCGCATGAGACCCCCGTGGGAACTTTTACCTGTATTTCGCCGTGGAACTTCCCGCTGGCGATCTTTACGGGGCAAGTCAGCGCCGCCCTCGCCGCTGGCAACGCCGTGCTGGCCAAGCCCGCCGAACAGACCTCCCTCATCGCCTACCGCGCGGTTCAGATTCTGCATGAAGCGGGTGTGCCCACGAGTGCCCTTCAGCTTCTGCCCGGTGCGGGCGATGTGGGCGCAGCGCTCACATCTGATCCGCGCGTTGGCGGGGTCGCCTTCACGGGCAGCACCGAAACGGCGCTCCTTATCCGCAAATCTATGGCCAACAATCTCGCCCCGGGCGCACCGCTGATCGCCGAGACAGGCGGCTTGAACGCGATGATCGTAGACAGCACCGCCTTGCCCGAGCAGGCCGTGCAAGCCATCGTTGAAAGTGCCTTCCAGTCAGCAGGCCAGCGCTGCTCTGCTCTGCGCTGCCTTTATGTGCAGGATGATATCGCCGAAAGCCTCACCCATATGCTCAAAGGCGCGATGGACGAACTTTCCATAGGCGCGCCATGGCTTTTGAGCACAGATGTTGGCCCAGTGATCGACGAAGAAGCCCGCGCAGGGATTGCTGCACATATCGAAACAGCCCGCGCCGAGGGGCGTTTGCTGCACGAGCTGCGCACGCCAAACTCGGGCACATTTATCGCGCCGACCCTTATCAAGGTGGGCAGCATTGCAGACATGGGCCGCGAAATCTTTGGACCAGTGCTGCATTTGGCAACCTTCAAATCCAGCGAGATCGATACCGTCGTCGATACGATCAACGCTACGGGTTATGGCCTGACCTTTGGCTTGCAAACACGCATTGACGACCGTGTGCAGCATATCTGTGAGCGCATTCATGCGGGCAACATCTATGTCAACCGCAACCAGATCGGCGCTATTGTGGGTTCCCAGCCCTTCGGCGGCGAGGGGCTTTCAGGCACGGGCCCAAAGGCGGGCGGACCAAACTATCTGCCACGCTTCGTTGCGCCTTCCGCGCAGGCGGCCCATGGCGCATGGAACAGCAACATGACTGCTCCCGACATGCAGGCAGCCATCGCCGCAGCCCCATCAGCAGAAGTGGCACAAACCTTGGCGATGCCTGGACCAACGGGTGAGTCCAACAAACTGACATTGGAGCCACGCGCGCCACTGCTTTGTCTTGGGCCAAGCGCCGAAACGGCAGAAGCGCAAGCCTCTCTGGTCCGCGCAATGGGTGGAATTGCTGTAAAGGCCACAGGCTCTCTTCCGGCGGTGGCCTTGGAAACACTTACAGGTTTCTCTGGCGCTCTCTTCTGGGGGGCATCAACGGAGGCACGCGCCTATGAGCAGGCCTTGGCCAAGCGCACAGGCGCGATCCTGCCGCTGATCACCGCGACACCTGATCTGGCGCGTGTGATGGGCGAGCGGCATGTTTGCGTCGACACCACAGCCTCGGGTGGCAATGCCGCGCTTTTGGCAGGACAGGGCTGAGGGGCTCGAATTTCGCTGCGCGAAATCCGACCAAAGCGAGGGGCGCTGCCCCTCGCCCTCGCCGGGGTATTTACAGAAAGAGGAAGCAGCACAGCCGCTCATTGGGGCTTTTCGTCCGCGTATTTTGCGCTTAGCCTCGTCCTATGTTTCCATTTCGCGATCATAATCCAAGCGGGCGCACACCCTATGTGACCTACGCGCTAATTGCCGTGAACATCGCGGTTTTTCTGAGTTATTGGCATTTGTTTGCAGACCCTCGTGCGCTCTCTGACTTTTACTTTCAATATGCGCTGATCCCTGCAGCCATCAGCACAGGGCAAGGCTACGAAGGCCTTTTGACCTCAATGTTTCTGCATGGCGGGCTTATGCACATTGGCGGCAACATGCTGTTTTTATGGATTTTTGGCGACAACATGGAAGATGAGATGGGGCATCTCGGGTTTTTCGTGTTCTACATTCTGTCGGGATTACTCGCTAGCTATGTGCATGTGATGTTTGCGCCAGGCTCCGCTGTCCCAACGGTCGGTGCATCAGGCGCGATTGCAGGGGTGATGGGGGGCTATCTTTTGCTCTTTCCGCGGGCCAAAGTCGATATCCTGTTGATCATCGTCATTTTCTTTCGCGTTTTCACCCTGCCCGCTTACATCATGCTGGCGATCTGGTTTGGCCTGCAGTTCTTTGGCGGGTTAAGCGCAGACCCAGACACTGGCGGTGTCGCTTATTGGGCTCATGCCGGCGGCTTTGTCGCGGGAATTGTGCTGACCTTGCCGACTTTCCGGCGCCTTGGTGGGCCGCGTTTCTGGCATGAGAACGACTTTCACCCGCCCCACCCAGAAGCAGCATATGACCCCTCTCGCATTCCCATGATCAGGAGACGCAAATGAGCCGACCCCATAAACTCACCTGTCATTGTGGAGCCGTCGAGCTCGCGGTGACGCTTTCCGACGGGCTTGCCACTGCGCGACGCTGTGATTGTTCTTTCTGTCGCCGCCGTGGAGCTGTCGCCGTGAGCGCGCCTCTGGACGGGATCAAAATCGTCAAAGGAGAGGAAAACCTCACGCTCTATCAATGGGGCACTATGACGGCCAAGCATTACTTCTGCAAAACCTGCGGGATATACACCCACCATCAGCGCCGCTCGAACCCAAACGAATACGGCGTCAATATGGGCGGGCTTGAAGGAATAAACCCCTCAGAGCACGACCCGATCCCTTGGGCTGACGGGGTAAACCACCCCGCTGATCGCTGAAGATTAGCTGTTGCGGATGAGCTTGCAGAGCGGATCAAACATCGCGTCATTGGAGCAGATGATCTCGCCTGTATCAAGAATGCGTGCCTCAGGATCAATCGCCTCGGCAAAACCGCCCGCTTCCCGCACGATCAGCATCCCTGCGGCGAGATCCCATTCACTCAGTCCGCGCTCCCAGAAGCCATCAAAGCGGCCGGCAGCGACATAAGCCATATCAAGAGAGGCCGCGCCCCAACGGCGCACACCGGCACAGCCTGGCAACACGCGCGCCAAGTCTTTCAACGTGGCAGGCAAATCGCCATGGCCTGAAAACGGTAGGCCCGTTGCGAAAACACATTCGTTCATGTGGCGGCGACCAGAAACGCGCAGACGGCGGGCGTGGTCTTGCCAAGCGCCCGAGCCTTTTTCCGCGTAAAACATCTCGTCTTTGGCGGGGTCAAAGACCACAGCCGAAATCACTTCGCCCTTGTGCGCAAGCGCGATCGAGATCGCCCAATGCGGCATCCCGTGCAAAAAGTTGGTTGTTCCATCCAGCGGATCAACGATCCAGCGGCGCGTCGGGTCTTGGCCTTCTTCAACGCCGCCTTCTTCAGCCACCCAGCCATATGTCGGGCGAGCGCCCATCAGCTCTTCTTTGATGATCGCTTCGGCGCGCAAATCGGCTTTGCTCACAAAATCGCCTGCGCCCTTCATGGAAACCTGAAGCGCTTCGACCTCGCGGAAATCCTTCACAAGGCTGCGGCCCGCCTTACGGGCGGCTTTGATCATCACGTTAAGATTCGCGCTGGCTTGCATGGCTCAAGCTCCTTCGGGGGGTGTCAAACCGCGGCTATACGCCTTGGCTGCGCGCCGCGCAACCCATAGCAACCCAGCCTAGCCCCTTTGCAGGCGAATAGGGATTTCGCGCGCCAGCTTGAGAAAATGCGCCATGAAGGGCAAGCTCGCGTCATCTTCACGTACGGCGGCATAAAGCCGCTTGGTTACACCTGCCTCGGTCAGAGGGCGGGTGATGTACTCCGCAGAAGATTTTACCTCACGCAAGACCCAGTCAGGCAACACAGAGACACCGCGTCCCGCCGCGACCAGCATAAGGATTACGGCTGTCAGCTCAACCTGACGCACTGCCAACGGCTCCACCTTAGCAGGCGACAAGAGCTCGGAAAAAATATCGAGCCGCGCGCGCTCCACAGGATATGTGATCAGGGTTTCGCCCCTGAAGTCTTCCGCCTCCACAAAGGCTTTTTCGGCAAGCTTGTGCTTGGCCGAGGCCACAAAGACGGGCGCATAGTCAAACAACGGGACAAAGACGATGCCCTTGAGCTTTTCAGGATCAGAGGAAATCACAATATCAACCTCCTCGCGCATCAGCGCGGGCAGAGCCTCAAATGCCAGACCGGGGCGGATATCGACATCAACTTCTGGCCAAGGCGCGCGGAACTGTTCCAGCACAGGAAAGAGCCACTCAAAGCACGCGTGACATTCAATCGCGATGTGCAAACGTCCAGCGCTGCCTTGGCGCAGCCCCATAAACTCAGCTTCAAGCGCGGCAATCTCGGGCAAAACCTTTTCGGCCACGCGCAGCAACCGAAAACCAGCCGCCGAGAGCTTCATCGGCTTGCTACGGCGCACAAAAAGTTCGACCCCTGCCTGATCCTCAATCCCCTTGATCTGATGGGAGAGAGCCGATTGCGTAATATTGAGGCGATCAGCCGCGCGGGCCAAGCCACCTTCCTCATGGATCGCCTGAATAGTGCGCAGGTGGCGAAACTCGATATGCATATGTGAATACGCCTCATAATGAGAATGAAAGTTATGAATTTGTCTCACATTCAATTTGCGGGCACAAGAGAGCAACCGCCATGAAAGGCCCCCTTATGACACCTGACGTATCGTTTGAGTTCTTCCCACCCAAAAACCTTGAAGCCGCGTTCAAGCTCCATGAAGCCGTCCAATCGCTCGCACCCCTTGCGCCAAGATTTGTCTCAGTCACCTACGGAGCAGGCGGGACCACGCGCGCTTTGACACGCGAGGCGGCGGAAACTCTGCATAAGACGGCTGGGCTGCGTGTGGCGGCCCACCTCACGTGCGTTGATGCAACCCGTGAGGAAACCCTCGAGATCGCCCGAGGCTACGCCAAAGCAGGAATTACAGACATCGTCGCGCTGCGCGGTGACGCGCCCAAAGGGGCTGGCGGCTTTCGCGCCCACCCGGAAGGGTTTGCCGATTCTGTTGAACTGATCGCTGCCTTAAAAGCCGAGGGCAACTTCAACATCCGCGTGGGGGCCTACCCCGAGCCGCATCCTGATGCCGCCTATGCGGGTGCGGACATCGACCATCTCAAGCGCAAGTTTGAAGCTGGTGCAGATGAGGCCATCACGCAATTTTTCTTTGACCCGATTCATTTCCTGCGCTTCCGCGATGCCTGCGCCAAAGCGGGTATCGACGGCATGATCACCCCCGGCATCATGCCAATTGAAAACTGGAACGGCGCCAAGCGATTTGCCCAGAGCTGTGGTGCCTCCGTGCCGTCCGAACTTGACGACGCCTTCTCCAAAGCCGCGCGCGACGGGCGCGAGGAGCTTCTGGCGACAGCACAGGCAACAGAACTCTGCGATATCCTGATGCAGGAAGGTGTCTCGCGTTTTCACTTCTACACACTCAACCGCCCCTCACTCACGCGTGACATCTGCGTGGCGCTCGGGCTTGAGCCGCGTGCCGCCTTGCGCAACGTGGCGTAAGAGTTGCGCCCCCAAGGGGGCCGCTCTAGCGTTTTGTAAAGTCATCCTACGGAGCGCAGATGAGCCAGACACGTTATATCGCCAAGAGCCCGGAAGAGCTGCCTGATATGGAGGCGACACTCGCGCGCTCTGGGCTTGAGTTTATGCAGGACGTCCGCGACGGCAAACTTGCAGGCCCGCCTATCGGCGCACTTATGGGCTTTTGGCCAACGCTTGTGGAAGAAGGCAAAACCGTCTTCACAGGCACCCCAGAATTCAGCACAACCAATCCGATGGGCACGGTTCATGGCGGCTGGTATGGCACAATTCTGGACAGTTGCATGGCCTGCGCCGTGATGACACGAGTGCCGAAAGGCTCTGTCTACACCACGCTTGAATTCAAGGTGAATATCCTGCGGCCAATTCCGCTTGGCACAGAGGTCGAGGCCATCGGGACATGCCAACACGCAGGCCGCTCCACAGGAATCGCCAATGGCGAGATCAGGGGCGTAAGCGACGGCAAACTCTACGCCACCGGCTCGACCACCTGTATTATCATGAAAATGAAGTGAGCGATTGCGCCGCGCTTAATCAAGCAATGCCCCGTGTATGAGTGCCTTCAGCTCGGCGCGATTGCTGTAACTTGATGAGGGGATAAGCTGGGTGAAGAAGACCACGCTCAGTTGCTCAACGGGGTCCGTCCAGAAATATGTGCTCGCCAAACCGCCCCAGCCAAAGTCTCCAACCGAGCCCTGAACCCGCACGCGGGCCGGATCGAGAACCACAGCGCCACCGAGGCCAAAGCCCATCCCTGTCATTGGCATTTCTGCAAAACTCTCAGCGCCCATAGAGGCGATATCCCCCTTAAGATGATTGCTTGTCATAAACCTGACCGTGCGAGGGCTGAGCAGGCGCACGCCTTCGAGCGCACCGCCAAGGCGGATCATTTCGCCAAAACGCATGTAATCATCCAGCGTCGAGACAAGCCCGCCACCGCCAGCGTGTAGGCTGACTCGGCCCTCAGAAAAGCGGCTGTCCTCGGCGCTATCAAAGAGCGCAAGCGGATCGCCCTCGCGCTTCTCATAACAGTCGGCAAAGCGCGCAAGTTTGTTGGCAGGTACATCAAAGCCCGTATCAACCATGCCAAGAGGATCAAAAATCTCGCGCTGCATCACGGCGGCGAGCGTCTCACCTGTGATCACTTCGATCACACGGCCAATCACATCGATCCCAACAGAATATTCCCAAGCTGTTCCTGGCTGGAAGCAAAGTGGCAGCTCTGCAAGCACCTTGCACCAAGCCTCAAGCGTAACATCCTGCAAGCCGATCTCTGAAAAGCGGCGCGCATAGGCCTCGGGCACAACACCTGTGTTGAAGCCGTAGGTCATGCCGCTCGTGTGGGTGAGCAGCTCGTGTAGCGTGGGGCTGCGCGCGGGGTCCGTCTGATCTTCGCCCGTGGCCCCCTGCCGCAGCGCACGCATCTGGCCAAACTCTGGCAAATATTGCGCAACAGGCGTATCGAGCACAACCTGTCCACGCTCCACCAGCATCATCAAAAGCGCGGTCGTGACCAGCTTGGTCATCGAATAGATTCGCAGGATAGTGTCTCTCTCATAGGCCTGACCGCGCGCCACAGACGCAAGCCCATCGGCAGCAAAAAAAGCTTCCTCGCCATGACGATAGACCAGAAGCGAAGAGCCGCTGTAGCGCCCTGCTTTTCGGTAGTCGCGCATCCAGTCTTCGATCCGTTTCAGCCGTGCGTTGTCCATCGCTTGTCTCCCCATAAGCTGACCCATAGTGCGCGCGGCACACGGCCTCTGCAAGTCGCCCCTTGCGGCGCGGCGCGATTTGGGAAACCTTTGGTGCAGGTTCCCTCGAAAGGCCCAATATGCAAGACGCACCGCAAAACCCCGTTCCAGAAAAAGTCACAGGCATAGCCCATCTCTTTGCCGCGACGCGCTATTCGTCACAAGGCTTTCTCCGCCTCTGGCATGAAACAGCCTTTCGCCATGAGCTTCTGGCGGCAGCGCTCGGGCTTGGACTGCTCGTGATACTTGGGGCACCGCTTGCGTGGATCGTAGCGGTGGCGGTGCTTGCGCTTCTGACATTGGCGGTTGAGGCACTCAATACAGCAATCGAAGAGATTGTGGATCATGTCTCACCAGAGTGGTCTCTTGCGGCCAAACACGCAAAAGACATGGGTTCTTTTGCCGTCATGGCGCTTCTCTTTGCGACAGGGCTTGTCTTTGCTGTCGCCCTTTTGAGCACGTTTGCAGCATAAATAGTATCCACTCACAGGCTATCCACAAGTTATTGGGGTTATCCACAATAAATAGCTTTACAGGATCGGAAGGCCACGCTTACCATATTTGGTAGGACAAGGGGACTAAACCCCATCCTATCGGGCAAATCAGGGTGTTTGCGCTGCATAAGAGCAGGCACTTTGACGCAAAAATGAGGTGGCGAAATGGCACTGTCAGAACAATATCTAGACGACGAAATTCACCCCATCGACATTGTTGAGAGTCTGGCCTCCCACAATGACTGGGAGTTCGACCGCGTGGCGGACAACCAGATTTCTATGTCAGTCGAAGGCCAGTGGCGCACCTATGGCGTGACACTCGCATGGTCTGACTATGACGAAACCCTACGAATGATCTGCACCTTCGAGATGGAGCCACCAGAGGATCGCCTCCCAGACCTTTACGGTTCGCTCAATGAAGTCAACGATCAGTGCTGGACTGGCGCCTTCTCCTACTGGGCCGAACAAAAACTGATGGTCTACAAATATGGCCTCGTCCTTGCGGGGGGCATTCTGGCCTCGCCCGAACAGATCGACACGCTGATCAACAACGCCGTCTGTGCTTCCGAGCGGTACTACCCCGCTTTCCAGCTCGTGGTTTGGGGCGGACGGACGCCACGTGAAGCGATGCAAGTCGCCATTGCAGAGGCCTACGGCCACGCGTAACCTATCCCCGAACGCTTTCGGGGGCAGAAATGACATATTCTGATATTGCAACAAAAGGCCTTGTTCTGCTGGGCTGCGGTAAAATGGGGTCGGCCATGCTGGAAGGCTGGCTCAAGGGCGGTCTACCTGCAGCCTCCGTTTATGTGATTGATCCAAAGCCGTCCGAGTGGCTCCGAGCCACGGGCGCACATCTGAATACAGAGCTTCCCGAAGCTCCGGCGATCGTGATTGTCGCAGTGAAGCCCCAGATGATGGGGGCAGCCCTGCCCACGCTTCAGGCGATGGGCGGCGGGTCAACCTTGGTGATCTCTGTCGCGGCTGGCACGCCGATTAAGCATTTCGAAGCGGTGCTTGGTGCAGACACCCCGATTGTGCGCGCCATGCCGAACACGCCTGCGGCTGTCGCCCAAGGCATCACAGCAATCGTTGGCAACAAAGCGACCACAGCGACACACCTCAATGCCGCCCAAGCGCTGCTTGAAGCCGTCGGGACAGTCGTGCGGCTGAAGTCCGAAAACCAGATTGACGCAGTCACTGGTGTCTCTGGTTCTGGCCCCGCCTATGTCTTTCATCTGATCGAATGTCTGGCTGCTGCAGGTGAGGCCCAAGGCCTTGCACCCGAACTGGCAATGCAACTCGCCAAGGCGACGGTCGCTGGCGCAGGCGCGCTCGCGATTGCATCAAGCGAAACGCCCAGCCAGCTGCGCGTAAATGTGACAAGCCCAAACGGCACAACACAAGCGGGACTTGACGAACTTATGGACAGCGACCGTGGCTTGCCGCCGCTCATCCGCCGCACCGTCGCCGCCGCGACCAATCGCTCCAAGGAACTCGCGCGCGATGCCTGATACCGTGACGCCCACCGTCGGTTTTGAGGACTTCCTCAAAGTCGATATCCGCGTCGGCACAGTGATCGAGGCTGCGCCCTACCCAGAGGCGCGCAAACCTGCGATCAAGCTTGTGGTTGATTTTGGTGGCGAGATCGGCCAGAAAAAATCCTCTGCCCAGATTACGGACCACTACACCCCCGAGGCGCTGATCGGACAACAAGTCATCGCTGTGGTCAATTTTGCGCCAAGACAGATTGGCAAGTTTATGTCCGAAGTGCTTGTTCTGGGTCTGCATGATACAAATGGCGGCGTGGTGCTTTTGCGCCCCGACACCCCTGTGCCCAATGGCGAAAGAATGAGCTAAGACATGAAGAAAATTCTAGTTTCCCGTGCCTTGACCGACGCGGTCATGCAGCGCGCCCATGCCAGCTATGATATCACGCTGCGCAAGAGTGACAGCCCTATGAGCGCGGCTGAAATGCGCTCCTCACTCGTCCTCTATGATGGAATGATCCCAACGTTGGGCGATATGTTCTCGGCTGATATTTTTGCAGAATTTGGCCGCACCAAATGCAAAATTCTGGCCAACTTCGGAGTTGGCATCAACCACATCGATGTCGCCGCTGCCCGTGATCACGGCATTACCGTGACGAACACACCAGGCGCTGTCACCGACGCCACCGCCGATATCGGCCTGACGCTTCTCTTGATGTCGGCCCGCCGTGCGGGTGAAGGCGAGCGCCTCGCACGTTCCGGCAATTGGGCTGGCTGGACGCCAACGCAAATGCTCGGCAGCCACGTCAGCGGAAAAACTGTCGGCATTGTAGGCATGGGCCGTATCGGGCAAGCCATCGCACGGCGCTGCCACTTCGGCTTTGGCATGAGTGTCAAATTTTTCAATCGCTCTCCGAAAGAGATTGATTTTCCAGCGACACAGATCGCGAACCTTGAGACGCTTGCAGCCGAAGTCGACTTTCTTGTGGTCGCCACCCCGGGCGGCGCGGAAACGACCCACCTGATCAACGCAAGTATTTTTGACGCGATGAAACCGACTGCGCATTTTATCAATATCGCGCGCGGTGAAATTGTTGACGAAACCGCCCTGATCGCCGCCCTTGAAGCACAGGCCATCGCGGGTGCTGGCCTTGATGTCTATGAGCACGAGCCAGCCGTTCCAAACGCCCTGCGCAAGCTTGATACCGTCACGCTGCTGCCTCATCTTGGTACCGCCACAGAAGAAGTGCGCGACAACATGGGCCACATGAGCCTTGATAACCTTGACGCCTTCTTTGCAGGCGAGACACCCCCCAACGCGCTCTAAGGCTTGACGCAGCCGCACCCGATGGGTGATCTTGGCCAAACCCTCAAGGAAAGTGACACCATGCACCAGCCCGTCATCTCAGGAACAGGCGTTTTCACGCCCTCCGACACGATCACAAACGCCGAGCTGGTCGAGGCCTTCAATGCCTATGCAGAGGCCTTCAATAAAGAGCACGCCGACGCCATCGCAGCGGGTGAGATAGAAGCCAAGGCAGGCTCCTCCGTTGAGTTTATCTTCAAGGCTTCAGGCATTGAGCAGCGCTACGTTATGGACAAAAAAGGCGTGCTCGACCCTGCCATCATGCACCCTGTGTTGCGAGAGCGCGTCGATGACGAGCCAGGCATCATGGCCGAAATGGCGCTCGATGCCTGCCAAAAAGCGCTTGCCCAAGCGGGTGTCGATGCAAGCGACGTTGATCTCGTCATCTGCGCCGCCTCAAATCACGAGCGCGCCTATCCCGCCATCGCCGTCGAAATCCAGAAGCTCCTCGGCGCGGGTGGTTTTGCCTTTGATATGAATGTCGCCTGCTCTTCGGCCACCTTTGGCATCCAAGCGGCGTCAGATATGATCCGCGTGGGCTCCGCGAAGAAAGCACTCGTGGTCAATCCAGAAATCTGCTCAGGGCATCTGGAATGGCGTGACCGCGACTGCCACTTTATCTTTGGCGATGTCTGCACAGCCACCCTGATCGAACGTGAGGCCGAAGCGGCCAAGCCGCTTTTCAAAATTCGCTCAACCCGCTGTGCCACCGAGTTTTCCAATAATATCCGCAACAACAACGGCTTTTTGCGCCGCACGCGCACCACAGGTCAGGATCTTGATGACCGCCGCGACATGCAATTCATGCAAGAGGGCCGCAAGGTCTTTAAAGAGGTTGTGCCGATGGTCTCAGCCCATATCCTCGCGCATCTTGAAGCCGACGGCCTGACCCCTGAAGAGCTTAAGCGCATGTGGCTGCACCAAGCCAACAAAACCATGAACGATTTTGTCGGCCGCAAAGTGCTTGGCCGCGTGCCAGAGCCTGAAGAGCAGCCCAACATCCTGCAAGATTATGCCAACACCTCTTCCGCTGGAAGCATCATTGCCTTCTCCAAGCACCAGTCGGGGCTCGGCCAAGGCGACATTGGTGTCATATGCTCTTTTGGCGCGGGCTACTCCGTCGGCTCCGTCATTCTAGAGCGCATATAGCGCTTTTAGAGTGCCACAGATATTTTAGGAATCTTGGGGCTGGCCTACAGCGGGTCGGATATTCGCGCCGAGAAAAGCCGAGTTCAGTCAGGGCAAGTCGTCCCTGCGCCTGAGCCATAGCGCCACGGCACAGAGCAGCCGGCGGCATCAAAAGCAAAAAATGCTGCATTCTCATCCGCTGTCGAAAACGGCAGCGCGGGCTCCACAGTCACTCTCAACCAGCGCGCCACACCAACCGGCGCCACACACCAGCCAAAGCCAGTTTCTTCGCGCGTCTCCCAGCCCCATTCTTCGGCCACATCGCTGATTTCATCCGCGACCAAACAGTCACTTTCAGGCAAAGCCGCCATGAATTCACGGCGCGCCTCGCCATGCGCGTCACTGCTATCGCGCTCCCATGCTCCAAAAATATAAGTCAGACCAAAGTAAACAAATCCGAGCACGAGAGCGAGGCTCAGGAGAGCACCAACCCTACGCATCATTCACCGCCTCACGCCAGTGACGCCGGCAGAGGCTCACATAGGTTTCATTTCCGCCAACCAATATTTGCGCCCCGTCCATCATCGGCTTTCCGTCTGGCCCATTGCGCACAACCATGGTCGCTTTGCGTCCGCAATGACATATCGTGCGGACTTCTCGCATCTCGTCCGCCCAAGCAAGCAGAGCCGCAGAGCTGGGAAAAAGTTCGCCCCGAAAATCGACACGCAGCCCATAACACATCACAGGAATGTGAAGATCATCGACCGCTTTTGCCAGCTGCCAGACCTGCTTTTTCTCCATGAAATGGGCTTCGTCGACAAAAACACAGGCCACAGGCCCCTCTTTCAGCCGCGACTCAATCTTCTCATAGAGGTCATCACCGGGCAAAAACGTATCCGCATCCGCACCAATCCCGATACGGCTCGCAATGCGTCCTTTGCCTCCACGCTCATCAAAGGCGGCGAGCATAAGATAGGGAACCATACCCCGCTCACGGTAGTTATGCGCCGCCTGCAAGAGCACTGCTGATTTGCCAGCGTTCATGGTGGAGTAGTTGAAATAGAGTTTTGCCATGGGCCTGTTTTAGCCCCAAACCCCAGTAATTCAAGCGTTTTACGGAGCAAACCGCCACAGAAAGCCAACGGTCCTTACCCCAAAGAAAAAGCCCCGACACCTGAGACAGCAGGCGCGGGGCGCAATCGTTAACGGTCGGGGTCGCGCGGCGTAACCGTGCAGACAGGCCACTGGGGATGGAGCATACACGCACCCCGCGACCCCTAAGAGACTCAAGCAGACGCATACATGCCTGCCCAAAAGTCCCGTACGCTTGGCGACTATAACACTCGTCGACCACTCACTAACACCTGAAAACCGCAGGTTAATTCACTCATGACATTTACCATTAAACCGTTTAATGGGAAAACTATTGTTCAATTCCCCTAATATTCACTTAGAGGGAAAAAGGTTGGGAAAGAGTTAATGGCAGGCGTTGGAAGCTATTTAAAAAAGCACACAGAAGCTTTGGTAAAAGACGTGGGTATAGAGCCCGCTTGCACCCTCACAGGAAAGTCCAAAGCAACCTTGGGCCGCTATTACTCCGACAACGAGGAACACTCAGATCGCTTCATGCCGATTGATGCTGTCGCCGCACTCGAAGAGGCTGCGAGCTACCCGCATGTCACCTCCGCCTTGGCTGATCTCAAGGGCATCACCCTGTCCTATGATGACAGGCGCCGTAACATAGACGACAAAGGCGGCATCAACGCCGATGTCATCGCCCTCAGCCAGCGCTTTGCCATGCTGATGGCAGAATACCAGCAGTCAATTGAAGACGGCGTCATCACAGTCAATGAAGCCAAACGCCTGCTCAAAGAGACGACAGCGCTGCAACAGGTCTTGATCGAGATGAAGCTGCATCTCGAAGATGGCCCGATCTAAGGATCAGCTGATTGTAACACCGCAAGGCTCCTTGGCACACGGCTCGGGAGCCTAGCCTTCAGCAACCTGCCCATAGCCACGGCGCGTGTGCAAAAGCGGCGTTGCATCTGGCCCCAAGACCACATCCTGCACAGCCCCAAACAAGACATGATGTGTCCCCACAAGGCTTTGCTCGCTCAGGCGGCAATCATAACTCGCCAAAGCATCTTCAAGCCGCAACAAGCCACTGCTTGCGCGCGTCCAGTTGCCTTCCGCAAAGCGGTCCTCCCCTTTGCCGCGCCGCCCTGCAAAGCGCTCGGAAAGTTCTTCATGTGCTGCGCTCAAAATATTGACACAGAACACACCATTCGCCCGAATAAGCTGTGCAGTGCTGCTTTCATGATGCATGCAAATCAACAAACGAGGTTCGCTGACGTCCGCAGACACGCTCGAAAATGCCGTCACAGTGACGCCCCCGCGCCCCGCAACACCATCGGTTGTTACGATATAAACAGAATTCGCCGCACGGCTCATCGCCTCAAGAAAACTCCCGCGCAAATCGCCCACTGGCTCACTGTTCATCGTATCCATCCTCGCCTGCTTCATTCGTTTCATCCTTTTGCTCTGCCATGGCACCAACAGGGTTACAAGTCGCGCCTTCTACTTCATCCCTATGGCAAAATTCAGGCAGCAGCAGAAAACACGCTCCACCCACTGCTTCCTCTTTCCAGAAATATCCCAGAGGGTCTGGGGGACTGGCCCCAGCTTTACCTGCGGTCTGGAGGACTGGTCCTCTAGCGCGTCGGGTTTCGCAAAAGTGAAACTCGAACCCTAACTTGCAAACCTCACAAACTTGGAAAACGGCATCTCCCGCAGCCGTACACCCGTTGCCGCATAGATCGCGGCCGCAAGCGCAGGGGCCGCCGGGGGCACAGGCGGTTCGCCCACCCCACGCACAGCCTCGCCGTTCTCAAGCCCACGCACAACAATCTCGGGACACTGGCTCATCCGCATGCCGTCAAAGCTGTCAAAGTTAAGCTGTTCTGCAACGCCGCCCTCATAGGTGATTTCGCAATTCATCGCATGACCCAGCGCCCAAACAACACCACCCTGGACCTGATTTTCAAAATTCACAGGGTCAAGCACACGGCCGACTTCGGCAGCCACATACACCTTGTCGATCCGTATGCCATCGTCCGTATCAGTAACCTCGACCACCTCGGCACAATGCACCCCAAAGGAGCGCGTCATCGCAACGCCGCGTCCACGGCGCGGCCCAAGGCTCACCCCGTCCCAATCTGACATTTCGCCGACAGCTTCTAGCACCTTTCGCGCCAAAGGGTCGCTCGCGAGGCGCAGACGCTCCTCCAGCGGATCAGCCCCTGCCGCCTCGATGAGCTCTTCCAAACCAAGGTTATAGAAAAACCCGTTGGTTGACGCCCCAACAGAGCGCCACGAGCTCACAGGCGCCAGCGGATCCGCGCGATACCCCGTCACCCGATGATGCGGGATCGCGAAGGGCTGCTCAAATGCCCCCGCCACAATCTGGCTGTCCGGCCCCGGAACGCCCAGACCTTGCCGCCCCATCTGGCTCACAATCACACTCGGCATCGCGATGGAGAGATCATAGGCCTGCACGCGGCCGTCCTTCACCGTGCCGCGCATCTTCGCAGCGGCAATCTGGCGGGTGTAATCATGCGCCATATCGGTTTCACGACTATAGGTGAGCTTCACAGGCACGCCGCGCATTTGCACAGCCACTTCTGCCGCCTGTCGCACCACATCATCCTCAAGACGGTGGCCAAAGCTGCCGCCCATCATCAGCACATGCACATGCACAGCATCGGCATCCAAGCCCGCGATCTTCGCCACAGTTGCCTGCACAAATCGCGGAATCTGCGTCCCCGTCCAGACGTCGACGCGCGCATCGCTTACAAGCACAGTTGCGCTCACAGGCTCCAGCGGCGCATGCGCCAGATAGGGCGCGCGGTAGTCCGCTGTCACGGCCTCGCCTTCAAGCATCGCTGTGTCTACATCGCCATCGTCTCGCACACGGCTGTCCTGATGGCTCGGCACAAAGCTCGCCTCAAGTGCGGCCCAGTGCTCTGCCATATTCGCAGGCATGTCAGACGCGCTCCACTCGGCCTCCACAGCCTCTGCCGCCTGAAACGCACGCCAAGTGTTGTCCGCCACAACGGCCACACCGCCGCTCACGTCATAAACTCCGCTCACGCCACGCATCTCAAGCGCCGCGCTCGCGTCATAGCTCACAAGTCCACCACCCTGCGCAGGCGCAAGCTTCAGAGCGGCATACACCATGCCCTCGATCTCAAAGTCGATCCCATACGCCTGCGTGCCTGTCGATTTCGCCAGAATATCCACCCGCTGCATCGGCTTGCCCAAGTAGCGCCATTCGCTCGGGTCGCGCAGCGCCACATCCTGCACAGGCTCCATGCCCGCAACAGCCTCCGCCAGCTCTTCATAGCGCAAAGCAGTTCCGTCAGGCGCAATCACTTGCCCCGCTTCGGTGCGCAAATCGCCCACAGCCACACCAAGCTGCTCAGCCGCCGCCAGCTTCAGAGTCTCACGCGCGCTGGCCCCCGCCGCCCGCAACTTTATAAAGCCATCGGGCACAGTGGTTGACCCGCCCGTAATTTGCAGGCCGACAAACTTCATCACCGAGCCCAAAACACCCGTTAAAGCGTCTTGCACAAAGCCCTCTTCAGGCGCGTTAAACTCGGCTGCCTCAGCTGCGAGCGCTGTGTTCCAATACGCGCGATCAGGTGGACCGGGATCGATTTTCACAGCTTCAAGTGTTACATCCAGCTCCTCGGCAATCAGGGCGGCCTGCACATGATAAGCGCCCTGCCCTTTGTCCGCCCGCGGCGTGATCAAAGTTACGCCAGAGGCGTCAATCTTCACATAAGGCGTCAGCGCCGCCTCTCCCTCGCCCAGCCGCTTGAGAAGCGGGTTTGTGTAAGGTGTCTTAGCGCGCCAGACCCCAAAGGCCACACCCCCCAGAACAGCCGCAGACCCAATCAGAAAAGAGCGCCGCGCAATTGTTTTCACCTTGCCCATATCTCAGCCCTCCGCCAGCGTCTTGGCCGCTGTCTTCACAGCCGCCCTGATGCGTGGATACGTCCCACAGCGGCAGAGGTTCCCGCTCATCGCCGCGTCAATCTCGACGTCACTGGGCGCAGCCACCTCGGCCAACAAAGCCGCCGCTTGCATCATCTGTCCAGACTGACAATAGCCACATTGCGCCACTTGATGCACTGCCCAAGCCGCCTGCACCGCATGCATCGCCTCAGGGCTGCCCAGTCCGTTGATTGTCGTGACCTCGCCCCAGACATCCTCGGCAGCAACCTGACAAGAGCGCACAGCCTCACCGTCAATATGAACCGTACATGCGCCACAGGCCGCAATCCCGCAGCCGTATTTCACGCCCTTAATGTTGAGCTCGTCGCGCAAAACCCACAGCAAGGGCATCTCGCCCTCTACATCCAGATAATGTGTCTTTCCATCAACGGTCAGCTGCATAGCAGTCTCCTTGCGCGCACCACGTTTGCCTTACTACGCCAGATTAGCCCCGAAAGGTCAAAACAAGGCAGCGTTGCCGTGGCGTCACAGGCCAAACATCCCAGTTCCTCTTTGCAGAAAGATCCCAGGGGGTCTGGGGGACTGGTCCCCCAGACGGTCGGATTTTGCGAAGCAAAATTCGAAAAGAGAGCCCCTTACTCCGCGATCTCTTTCATCACCGCAAGAAACTGGCTCACATCCTGCACAGAGTTATAGTGACACAAAGACACGCGCACACAGCCGTCCAGCCCAAGCGGCGTCAGGATATTGCCCGAGTAATGATCCGCTTTGCGCAGATGCGTACGAATTCCTGCAGCATTCAAACGCTCGACAACCTCCACCGAGGGCACGCCCTCGACCACAAGCGAAACGAGCCCCTCTCGCGCATCATTGTCAGGCCCCCCCAGAATCGTCACACGCTCCATTTCGCGCAGGCCCGCGAGGTTGCCAACCCCGTCAATCATCGCATCAGTGAGCGCCTTTTCCTGCCCATGAATGGCCTCGCCCGCTGCAATGATCCGCTCACGGCGGTCGCTCTTGCCCGAGACTTCGCCGCCCAACCACTCCAGATAGCCGCAGACATCCGAAAGCGTCGCGTATGCCCCCGTGTCCCGCGTCCCCATCTCCCAGTTGAGCGCAGGTCCACCGTCGAGCGCATTATGTGCCACACGTTCCAACGCCTCAGACATCCACGCCAGCCCGAAGCCATGACGGGAGAACATCTTGTAAGGGCTGATCACATAGCCATCGACATCATAAGCCGCGAGATCAATTGCGCCGTGTGCTGCATGCTGGATACCGTCAACAATGATCAAACAGTCAGGCGCCTTGGCGCGAATGGCGCGGCTGACAGCGCCCACATCCACACCCATCCCCGTGACAGGCGAGGTATGCACGATCGTCGCCACAACAGTGTCTTCAGTGACAGCCTCTGCGTAAGCGGCGGCCTCAATCGTGCCTGCCGCATCGTCATGAGCGATCACAACATGATGCAGCTCCGCCTCCCCCGCCCAGCGCGCAGCCGCCGAGCGGCTCGCCGGATGCTCAAGAGACGAGCTGAGAACCTGCCCCTGCCCCTTGCGGGCAAGACAAGCATTCATAATGAGACGAAACAAAAGCTCCGTGCCGCTCTCGCCCACAAAAAACTGCCCCTGCGGCGCGTTCATCATCAAGGCCATATCCGCCTTGGCGCGGTCAATAATCTCGACAAGCGCACGGCTCGCCCCGTTGGCGCGGCCTTGGTTGTCAGGAATGGCTGCAAACTTCGCGCTGGTCTCTACCACAGAGTTGAGCGTCAAAGCGCCACCCGCATTCTCAAAGAAAACCCGACGCCCCTCAAAAGGACAACTGTCCACATGAGCAAACCGCCCGCGCACCGCACCCATCACCGCGTCTGAAAATCCGTTCTGCATCTCGCACTCCTTTGGCTTGTGCTATCAAAAGCCCAAACCAAAGAGAAAGAAAAGCCCCCCGCGTCACCGCGAGGGGCCTTTGTCTTGTCATGCAGGTGTCAGCCCGCCTCGCTGTGCGTCTCAGAGGTTCGGGTAAAGCGGGAACTTCTTCAGCATTTCGGCCACTTCACCGCGCACTTTGGCTTCTACAGCCTCGTTGCCCTCTGGGCCGTTCGCGGCCAATCCATCAACCACTTCCACAATCCAGTCCGCGATCTGACGGAACTCGGCCTCGCCGAAGCCGCGTGTCGTGCCCGCAGGTGTGCCGAGGCGAATACCTGATGTCACCATCGGCTTTTCTGGGTCAAACGGGATACCGTTCTTGTTTGTGGTGATATGGGCACGGCCCAGAGCCGCATCGGTGATATTGCCCGTTACTTTCTTGGGACGCAGGTCCACAAGCATCACATGCGTGTCTGTGCCACCCGTCACAATATCCAGACCGCCTTTGATAAGCTGGTCTGACAGGGCGACAGCATTGGCACGCACCTGCTTCATGTAGTCTTTAAATTCGGGGCGCAGTGCCTCACCAAAAGCCACAGCCTTGGCTGCGATAACGTGCATCAGCGGGCCACCCTGAATCCCTGGGAAGATCGCCGAGTTGAACTTCTTGGCCAAGGCCTCGTCATTCGTCAGGATCATGCCACCGCGTGGGCCGCGGAGCGTCTTGTGTGTTGTGGTTGTTGCCACATGCGCATGTGGGAAAGGCGATGGGTGCTCGCCCGCCGCAACGAGGCCTGCAAAATGCGCCATGTCTACGTGGAGGTATGCGCCTACAGAGTCAGCAATCTCACGGAATTTCGCAAAGTCGATGACCCGTGGAACAGCCGAGCCGCCCGCGATGATCAGCTTGGGCTGATGCTCTTTGGCCAACGCCGCAACCTGATCATAATCAATCAGATTGTCGCTCTCGCGTACGCCATAATGAACAGCGTTAAACCACTTGCCCGACTGGTTCGGCTTTGCGCCGTGTGTCAGGTGGCCACCAGAAGCCAGATCCATCCCAAGGATCGTATCTCCAGGCTGCAACAGAGCAGTGAAAACACCTTGGTTGGCCTGTGAGCCAGAGTTTGGCTGAACGTTGGCAAAGCCACAGTCAAAAAGTTGGCAAGCGCGCTCGATGGCGAGCGTTTCAGCCACATCCACATACTGACAGCCGCCATAATAGCGACGGCCTGGATAGCCTTCGGCGTATTTGTTGGTCAGAACTGTGCCCTGCGCTTCCATCACAGCAGCCGAAACAATGTTCTCGCTTGCGATCAGCTCGATCTCGTCGCGCTGGCGGCCAAGTTCGCTTTCGACTGCGCCCCAGAGCTCAGGGTCGCGCGAGGCCAGCGCCTCAGTGAAGAAACCTTTATCAGACATGGTGCTTCCTTATGAAATAACTTTCGATTCCTGCGTTTCCTATTGGAAACTTTTGCAAAAAGGAACACCAATTGCGACCAATACCAACACCAGCACGCCAAAACCTTAGGCCTGCGGTGGACAAGCCGTTTTTATAGGGTAATCTTGCCGCCTATAGGAAACGAGGACGCGCCCAATATGGCCCTGAAAATTGCCTTCACCGCCTCCGAGGCACCCTTGGCCCAAACGGCGCGCGCCGCCCTCATCAGTCGCTATGGCGAAGCCCCCGAAGCAGAAGCAGATATCATTGTTGCGCTCGGCGGCGATGGCTTCATGCTGCAGACCCTGCATCGGACGCAAGCACTCCCCGCGCCCGTCTACGGAATGAACCGTGGAACCGTCGGCTTCCTGATGAATGAATATAACGAAGCAGACCTGATGGCGCGGCTCGAAGCCGCCGCTGAAACCACAATCAACCCGCTCGCCATGACCGCCACCTGCACAGACGGAACGGTGCATGAAGCATTGGCAATCAACGAAGTCTCCGTGCTGCGGATGGGCCCACAGGCCGCGAAACTGAAAATTACAGTTGATGGTCGCCTGCGTATGGAAGAGCTTGTTTGTGATGGCGCACTGGTCGCGACGCCCGCGGGTTCAACTGCTTACAATTACTCGGCCCACGGCCCGATCCTGCCGATTGGCTCTGATGTTCTCGCCCTCACAGCCATTGCGCCGTTCCGCCCACGGCGCTGGCGCGGCGCGCTCCTGCCCAAATCTGCGATGGTCGAGATTGAAGTCTCCGAGCCCGAGAAACGCCCTGTCATGGCCGATGCCGACAGCAACTCGTTTCTCAATGTCGCGACCGTTCAGATCCGCTCGGAGCCAAACATCACACACCACATTCTGTTTGATCCAGAGCACGGCCTCGAAGAACGCCTGATCCGCGAGCAATTCGTTTAAATCAATGCACTCAACGAGTGTGGCGACCCCATGGGCCGCCTGCAGTCCGCTTTTTAGACGCTCACGCTTTCTTGTCGCGTGCGGCCTTTTCTTCGCGGGTCAGCTTATTGTTCCACTGGTTGTTGCTCAGGCCAAGCTCAGGGTTTGCGGGCTTGGTCTTGCCCACCTTCACTTCGCCACCCTTTTTCAGAAATTCCTGAATAAGCGCATCATCCGTGGTCTCTTTTGGAACATGTTTCATGAAAAAGAGCCTAGGCCGCCCTCACGTGTATTGCAACAGCACAGCCGCCTTTCACTTTGCGCAACCGCTGTTTCGTTTTGCCCATAACAGCCTCCCCAAAAGATCGGCACGTCACAAGCGCTTAGCCTTCGTCCAAAAGCGCGCGCGCCACATCCTCGCGAATTTCCAACCGCTCGATCATCAGCTTGGCAATCCGCTCGATATCCGCGCCCTTGGCCCCCGCCACAATCGCCACATTGCGCGCATGAAGCCCCATGTGCCCGCGCTGGATCCCCTCGCCGGCCAAAGCGCGCAGCGCCGAGAAGTTCTGAATAAGACCCACAGCTGCAGTGATGCGCCCTAGCCGCTCCCCCCGCGTGATCCCCATGATCTTGAGTGCTTTTTGCGCCGTCGGATGTGCGCGCGTGGCTCCACCGACGATCCCGACAGCCATCGGGAGCTCAATCTCTCCCCAAAGGTCGCCGTCGTCCGTCACACCATAGCGACTCAACGGCCCATAGCCGCCAGCATTGCCTTTCGTAGACGCAAAGGCATGCGCACCAGCCTCTAAAGCGCGGGTGTCATTGCCCGTCGCCAGCGCCACAGCCGAAATCCCGTTCATGATGCCCTTGTTGTGCGTCGCCGCGCGGTAAGGGTCATGCGCGGCAAATTCATAGGCCGACACAATCCCGCGGACCATATCCTCACCAATCTCTTCGGCCCGCCAAACCGCCCTCGCGCGCACAAGACGTCGGTCCGCAAGATTGCTCAATATACGCAATCCCACTTTGCCGCCCGTCCAGCCCTCCAGCTTGGGCGCCAGCGCTTCGGCCATCGTGTTCACAGCATTCGCGCCCATCGCGTCGCGCACATCGACAATCAAATGCACAACAAGAAACGGGCCACAAATGCGCACCTCAAGGTCCCGAAAGCCCCCGCCCAGCTTCACAAGCATCGGGTCACATGCATCACAGAGCTTGCCAATCTCGCTCGCGAGGCTCTCCACTTTAGCCTTCGCCGCTGCCAAATCTGCGAGCCCGGTGATCTGCACCTGCGCAATCATGCAGGGGTCATCGGCCTCTGTGAAAACACCGCCCAGTTCACGGCAAGCCCGCGCGCCGTTGCTCACCGCAGCAATAACAGAGCTCTCCTCCGTCGCCATCGCAACAAGCACATCTTGGCCATCCACAGTCAGGTTGGTCGCGACCCCAAGCGGCACAGCGACAGCCCCGATCACATTCTCCGAAAGATTGTCGGCCAGCTCTGCGAGCGGCCCAGCCTCAAGCGCAAGCTCAGCGGCCTCACGCTCACTCAAGAGCCCTAGCTCAACAAGCTTTTCCAGCCGCCCCGCACGGCTCAAATTGTGAAATCCTGCAATCCTTGACGATATCATCAAAGCCTCCCAACCCTGTTGCAACAGAGCTTACCGACACCATCCCAAAAGAAAAGGCCCGCCTGATCAGGCGGGCCTCATTTGCAATGATGCTCAGAGCTTACTTCGCAAAGCCGATCCCTTGCAGCGCAACCTTGATTTCATCCAAAATGGCTGGATCATCAATCGTCGCTGGCATCTTGAACTCCTTGCCATCAGCAATCGAGACCATCGTACCACGCAAAATTTTGCCCGAGCGTGTCTTGGGCAAACGCTCAACAACGCAAGCAAGCTTAAATGCCGCCACAGGACCGATCTTCTCGCGCACAAGGGTCACACATTCCTTGACGATTTCCTCATGCGGACGGTTCACGCCATTGGACAGGCATACAAATCCGACAGGCAACTGCCCCTTAAGCTCGTCGCTCACACCAATCACAGCGCATTCCGCAACATCAGGGTGAGAGGCGAGCACTTCTTCCATCCCGCCTGTGCTCAGACGGTGGCCCGCTACGTTGATCACATCATCCGTGCGCGCCATGATATAGAGGTAGCCATCCTCATCAATCATCCCAGCATCACCCGTCTCGTAGTAACCAGGGAAGGTGTTGAGGTAACTCTTCTGAAAGCGCGCCTCTGCGTTCCACAGGTTGGGAAGCGTTCCGGGCGGCAGCGGCAGCTTGACCGCAATCGCGCCCAGCTCTCCCGCAGGCAGCTCATGTCCCGCCTCATCCAGAATATGCACATCATACCCCGGCATAGGCACTGAGGGGCTGCCAAGCTTCACAGGCAACATCTCGACGCCCACAGGATTCGCCGCAATGGCCCAGCCCGTCTCGGTCTGCCACCAATGGTCAATCACAGGAACCTTGAGCTGATCTTGCGCCCAGACAATCGTATCGGGGTCGGCCCGCTCACCGGCAAGATAGACAGTCTTCAGACAGCTTAGGTCGTATTTCCCGACAAACTCGCCCTTCGGATCGACGCGTTTGACAGCGCGGAAGGCGGTCGGCGCTGTGAAAAAGCTTTTCACCTTATGCTCGGAAATAACCCGCCAGAATGTCCCCGCATCAGGCGTGCCCACGGGCTTGCCCTCAAAGACAATCGTCGTATTGCCATGAATCAGCGGCCCGTAGGCAATATAGCTATGCCCCACAACCCAGCCCACATCCGACGCCGCCCAAAAGACATCGCCGGGGTCGACATTGTAGATATTCTTCATGCTCCAGTTGAGCGCCACCATGTGACCAGCGGTGTGACGGATCACGCCCTTGGGCGCACCAGTCGTGCCAGAGGTGTAAAGAATATAGGCAGGGTGGTTGCCCTCTACAGGCACACACTCGGCTGGCTCAACGCCATATTGAAACCCGTGCCAGTTAAAGTCACGGCCTTCTTTGAGCTCAGCAACTTCTTGTTCCCGCTGGAAAATAACGGTGAACTCAGGCTTATGAGTGGCCATATCAATGGCCCCGTCAAGAAGCGGCTTGTAATGTACAACGCGTCCTGGCTCGAGGCCACAGGAGGCCGCGATAATGGCCTTGGGCTTGGCATCATCAATCCGAACAGCAAGCTCGCTCGCCGCAAAGCCGCCAAACACAACAGAATGCACAGCGCCGAGCCGCGCACAGGCCAGCATCGCTTCAAGTGCTTCAGGCACCATCGGCATGTAAATGATGACGCGGTCACCCTTCTCGATCCCCTTGGCGCGCAGCGCGCCTGCGAGTGTCGCGACGCGGTTGCGCAGCTCGACATACGAAATCTCGCGTTTGGTGTGAGTGATGGGGCTGTCATAGATAATAGCCGTCTGCTCGCCGCGCCCTGCCTCTACATGGCGGTCAACGGCATTATAGCAGGTGTTGCACTTTGCGTCGGCAAACCACTCATAAAGATTGTCGCCCTTGTCAAAGAGCGCCTTTGAGGGTTTCTCGTCCCAGTTAATCGCTTCAGCCGCCTTCATCCAAAAGGCTTCAGGGTCGGCCTTCCAGCCATCATAGAGCGCTTTATAGCCCGCGGTATTGCCCATAGTGTTCTCCTCCACTTTGACAAGAGAGGTAAAGGCCAGCCCGACCCTTAGGCAAGCAAGGAGTCACAATGCGCGGCAGTTTGGCGCAAATATTTTGCAATTTCTGCTGCAAATTTTTGCAAATATATCCACGAAGCCTAAGCTTCGCAGACAATATCGCATCATTTGCAAATTTGCGAAGTCCTACCTGAAAACTCAGCCATAGCTTTTCACAGGCGTGCCCGCAATCGCCGCCATGTTGAGCAGTCCCCGCGCCGTGATCCCGGGGCTGACAACATGCGCACGGTTTCCCATACCCATGAGGATCGGGCCAACTTCGAGCCCGCCCGCCTTCATTTTCAGGATATTACGCGCCGCCGAGGCCGCATCCGCATGGCCAAAAATCAACACATTCGCCACGCCCTCAAGCCTGCCAGCTGGAAGCAAGCGCTCACGCAGCTCCGGGTCAAGCGCCGCGTCAACATTCATCTCGCCCTCATATTGAAAGTCCCGTGGCGCTGCGTCCAAAATCTCAATCGCCGCACGAATGCGTTCCCCCGAGCCAAACGGCTGATTGCCAAACTGGCTCTGGCTGCAAAGCGCCACTTTCGGCTCAACGCCAAAGCGCTTGGCATGGCGCGCAGCACCTATCGCCGCCTCGGCGATCTGCTCAGGCGTCGGCAGCGTATGCACATGCGTATCAGCAATAAACAGCGGCCCATCCTCAAGGATCATCATCGACAAGGCCCCGTGGGGCCGCAACTCGCGACTGCCAAGTACCTGCTGCACATAGTTCAAGTGCCAGCGAAACTCGCCGAATGTTCCGCAAATGAGGCTGTCGGCCTCGCCACGATGGACAGCAATCGCACCAATCGCTGTCGTATTCGTGCGCATGATCGCACGGGCCAAGTCAGGCGTGACGCCCTTGCGCGCCATGATCTCGTGATAGCTGCCCCAGAAATCGCGATAGCGCGGGTCATTCTCTGGATTGACCAGTTCAAAATCCTTGCCAGCCCGCGCCGTAATCCCGAAACGCTCACAGCGCGCCTCAATCACCTCTGGGCGACCAATCAAAATGGGGCGCTCCGTTGTCTCTTCCAAAATTGCCTGCGCGGCACGCAGCACGCGCTCATCCTCACCCTCGGCAAAGATAATCCGCCGCGAGGCATGGCTCGCCGCATCAAACACAGGCCGCATCAAAAGCGCCGACTTAAAGACCGACGCATTGAGCCGCTCTTTATAAGCCTCCAAATCTTCCAACGGTTTGGTTGCAACGCCCGTTTCCATAGCCGCCTTGGCCACAGCCGAGCTGACGACAGCCGAAAGACGCAGGTCAAACGGCTTGGGAATAAGATACTCCGCACCAAAGGTCAGCGCCTCGCCCTTATAGGCGGCTGCCGCCTCCGCACTTGTGGTCGCGCGCGCCAGAGCCGCGATCCCGTCCACACAGCCAATCTGCATCGCATCATTGATCTCGGTTGCGCCCACATCAAGCGCACCACGGAAGATAAACGGAAAACACAGCACATTGTTGACTTGGTTCGGATAGTCAGACCGTCCCGTCGCAATCACAGCATCAGGCGCCACAGCACGCACCTCATCAGGCATAATCTCGGGGGTCGGGTTCGCCAGCGCAAAGATCACGGGCCGCTTGCTCATCTTCTTCACATGCTCAGGTTTAAGCACACCGGGCCCAGACAGGCCCAAAAACATATCCGCACCATCAACCACATCATCAAGTGTGCGCTTGTCCGTCTTTTGTGCAAATGCCGCCTTCTGGGGGTTCATGTCCTCTTCGCGGCCCTCATAAACGAGGCCGTGAATGTCACAAAGCCAGACATTTTCACGCTTCACACCAAGCTTCAGCAAAAGGTTGAGGCAGGCGATCCCTGCCGCGCCGCCGCCCGTGCTGACAATCTTGATGTCTTCAAACTTCTTACCCACCACATGCAGCGCATTTGTCGCCGCCGCGCCCACAACAATCGCTGTGCCGTGCTGGTCGTCATGAAATACAGGGATGCCCATGCGCTCACGGCAGATTTTCTCGACAATAAAGCAATCGGGCGCCTTGATGTCCTCAAGGTTGATCGCTCCAAAGGTTGGCTCCAGCGCACAAACAATCTCGGCCAGCTTCACAGGGTCACTCTCGTTCACTTCGATATCAAAGCAATCAATCCCTGCAAATTTCTTGAACAAGACCGCCTTCCCTTCCATCACGGGCTTGGACGCCAGCGCGCCGATATTGCCAAGGCCCAGCACAGCCGTGCCGTTTGTCACCACAGCCACAAGATTTCCTCGGGCCGTGTAACGGCTTGCATCTGCTGGATTTTTAGCAATTTCGATACAGGCCTCCGCAACACCAGGAGAGTAAGCACGGGCCAAGTCGCGTCCGTTGGCCATCGGCTTTGTCGGGCGGATCTCAAGCTTCCCAGGGCGTGGAAATTCGTGATAGTTCAGCGCCGCTTCGCGCGCCGTTTCGGTCTTATCAATCGACATAGTCTCTCCCTCGGCCCTGAGCCTTTTCAAAAGTAGTTTAACATTAAACCAATTAATGTGAAGCCAAATTTCTCATTCTGACGAATCTCCCCTTGCACTCGCCAGTCTGTCCCTTCCAAGATACCCCAAAACAAACAGAAAGACACAGCATGTCCCTCTCTGACGCCGCGCGCACTGTCCGCGCCAATGCCTACGCCCCCTATTCCAACTTTAAGGTCGGCGCCGCCATTCGCGCCGCCTCAGGCGAGGTGTTTTCTGGCTGCAACGTCGAAAATGTCGCCTATCCCGAAGGCACATGTGCCGAGGCAGGGGCAATCGCGGCCATGGTCGCCGCTGGGCAAACACAGCTCACCGAGGTCTACGTCATCGCCGATAGCCCCGCACCTGTGCCTCCCTGTGGCGGCTGCCGCCAAAAGCTTATGGAGTTCGGCCAAGCCGACACCCGTGTAACCCTCGCCACAACGGCAGGCACAGAAATCAGCTACACCCTTGCCGAATTGCTTCCTGGTGCCTTTGCCAGCGCCCACATGGACAACACATGACCAACACCCGCGCCCTGCTCGCCGCTCTGCGCCGTGGTCAGCCCATCGGCTCGGCAGCGCTCGGCAGCTTTGCCCAAGGCTTGGCCGATGGCTCCGTGTCTGATGCCCAAGCAGGGGCCTTTGCCATGGGCGTGGTGCTCTCCAAGCTCTCTCATGAAGACTCCGTCGCCCTCACCCTCGCCATGCGCGACAGCGGTGATGTCACAGAATGGGACCTCCCCGCACCCATCGTTGACAAGCACTCCACAGGCGGGATCGGGGATTGCGTCTCGCTTCTGCTTGCCCCCGCGCTTGCCGCCTGCGGAGCGTTCGTGCCCATGATCTCTGGTCGCGGCCTTGGCCACACGGGCGGTACGCTCGACAAGCTCGACGCCATCCCCGGCTTCAAGACCGCGCTCAGCATGGGCGAGTTTCAGCGCGCCGTGCGTGAAAATGGCCTCGCCATCGTCTCCGCATCCCCCAATCTCGCCCCCGCTGACAAGCGCCTCTATGCGATCCGCGATGTGACAAGTACGGTCGAAAGCCTTGACCTCATCACCGCATCGATCCTTTCCAAAAAGCTCGCCGCAGGGCTTGAGGCGCTGGTGCTCGATGTCAAATGCGGCTCTGGCGCGTTTATGAAAACGCCTGACGAAGCCCGCGCACTTGCGCAATCGCTCGTCAGTATCGCCAATGCCGCAGGCTGCAAGACATCCGCCCTCATCACAGAGATGAGCCAGCCCCTCGTCGCGTCGCTTGGAAATGCCCTCGAAATCTCCGAGATCATGCGCGCGCTCACCTCTCCCGCCCCGTCCCGCCTCGCCGATATCACCGCCGCGCTTGGTGGGCAGCTCCTCGCCGATGCAGCCCTCGCAAGCTCACCCGAAGAGGGCGCAACCAAGATCACGCAAGCCATCGCTTCAGGCCGCGCCGCCGAAGCCTTCGCACGCATGTGTGCGGCCCAAGGCGGGCCCCGCGGGTTTGCCGACAACTGGGCGCGCTACCTGCCCGAAGCCAATATCATCCGCGAAGTCACAGCCCCCGAAGCGGGCTATATCGCTGCCTATGATGGCGAAGCGCTCGGCCTTGCTGTGGTCAGCCTCGGCGGTGGGCGGCAGGTTGAAAGTGACAGCATCGACTACGCTGTCGGCCTCTCTGACATGCTCCCGCTCGGGACACGCGTCGAAAAGGGCCAGCCCATCGCCCGCGTCCATGCCAGCCGCGAAGACGCCGCCCGCCGCGCAGCAGTGGACGTTCTTCAAGCCACAACTCTTGGCTCAGCCCCAACAGAACAGCCTCTCTTGCTTGAGAGGGTCACAGCATGAGCCGCGCCTTCCTTGTCGTGCTCGACAGCGCTGGTATCGGCGGCGCACCAGATGCCGACCAGTTCTTCAACGGCGCCTTACCCGACACAGGCGCAAACACGCTGGGTCATATTTATCAGGCCTGCGCGCCCGCACTGCCCAACATGGAAAGCCTCGGCCTCAAACAAGCCATCACGCTCGCTTCTGGCCTCGCCCTACCAAACACAGCAGAGCTTGCTGGCCGTTTTGCCGCCGCCACAGAAGTAAGCCTCGGCAAGGACACCCCGTCAGGCCATTGGGAGCTTGCGGGCGTGCCCGTCCCTTGGGCGTGGCACTATTTCCCTGACACAACCCCAGCCTTCCCCCCTGATCTGCTCGCACTGGTCGCCAAGCTTGCAGGCACAGAAGGAACCCTCGGCAACAGCCACGCCTCTGGCACAGAGATCATTGATAGCCTCGCCCAAGAGCACATCAAGACAGGCTGGCCGATCTGTTACACCTCTGCAGATTCGGTCTTCCAGATCGCCGCGCATGAAGACCACTTCGGCCTGCCGCGCCTTCTCAAGCTCTGTGAAGACCTCGCGCCACATCTCCATGCCCTCAAGGTGGGGCGCGTTATCGCCCGCCCCTTCATCGGCGCCAACGGCAGCTTTCAACGGACAAAGAACCGCCATGACTACGCCATCGCCACGCCCGCGCCCACGCTGCTGGACTGGGCGCAGGCAGAGGGGCACCACACCCACGCCATCGGCAAAATCAGCGATATATTCTCTCACCGCGGCATCGACACCGCCACAAAGGGCCGCGACGCGGAGCTGATGCAAGGCCTCCATGACCGCATCAACACAGCCCCTGATGGCTCCCTGACGTTTGCCAATTTCGTGGAGTTTGATACCGAATTCGGCCATCGGCGCGATGCCGAAGGCTACGCCGCCCACCTCACATGGTTTGACAGAGAGCTCCGCCATATTTTGGCTGCACTGCGCCAAAACGATCTGCTCATCCTCACAGCTGATCACGGCAATGATCCGACATGGCAAGGCTCCGACCATACCAGAGAACGTGTCCCCGTTCTGGTTGCGGGCGCAGGCCAAGGTGAGATAGGACACATCCAAATGATAGATGTCGCCGCCTCCATAGCGGCTCATCTTGGCCTAAAAGAACGCGGATCAGGGGTAAGCTTCCTCTAAAGCGCCAGACGAAAGCGAGATAAGAATATGAGCAAAAATCTAACAGTCGTTGATCACCCTCTGGTGCAGCACAAACTCAGCTTCATGCGCGACAAGACCACACCCTCCGCGCACTTCCGGCAGCTCCTTGGCGAAATTGCCCAGCTCCTCGCTTATGAAGCCACCCGCGATCTGCCGCTGGAAATGCGCGAGGTCGAAACCCCGCTCCAGCCGATGCAGTCGCCCTACCTGTCAGGCAAGAAGCTCGCGCTTGTCTCAATCTTGCGGGCAGGAAACGGCATGCTTGATAGCCTGTTACACCTGATCCCGTCCGCGCGTGTCGGCTTTGTCGGCCTCTACCGCGACGAGGAAACGCTCAAGCCCGTTCAGTATTACTTCAAAGTCCCCGAAGACATCAGCGAGCGCGATGTCCTTGCGATTGACCCCATGCTTGCCACGGGCAATTCCTCTGTCGCGGCCATTGATCTCCTCAAAGCAGCCGGTGCGCGCCGCATCACCTTCCTTTGCCTTCTTGCAGCCCCTGAAGGCGTTGCGCGGATGCAGGAAGCCCACCCTGATGTGCGCATCATCACAGCCTCGCTGGATGAATGTCTCAATGAACAAGGCTACATCGTTCCAGGCCTAGGGGATGCGGGTGACCGCATGTTCGGCACAAAATAGCGCATATTTGCACTATTCTCGGCTAGACTCGTCTTTGGTGATCGGGCATGTTCCTTGCACACTTGTGGGGGCAAGATATGAGTTGTAAACGAGTCGCCGCGCTTTGCGCATTTTTCCTAACACTGACGCTCTCAACAGCGCAGGCACAGGCCCTGCGTGATGTTGACGGACCAGTGAATTTCCCGCCCAGTTCTTACAAAGGCAAACAATTCGTCGATAACAACGGCTGTGCTTTTGTGCGCGCCGGGATTGATGGCCGCGTCAACTGGATCCCGCGGGTTTCGCGCTCGCGCAAGCTCCTCTGTGGGCTCAAGCCGACCTTCTCTGGAGCTGAAGCCAACCTCGCCCAAGCCCAGAGCGCAAATGCTCCAGTGCAGATCACCAACAACGAAGCGCCCGCCGCCGCAGCTCCTGCGCCAGCACCAGCGCCGCGTGTTGCAGCTGCCAAGCCTGCTGCCGCGCCCAAGCCTGCTCCAAAACCTGTTGTGGCCAAGCCGGCACCGCGCGTCGCTCCTGCACCGCAGCCCCGTGTGATAGATGCGACTCCGACAACACGGCCCGCGCCTCAGCGCGTGCAGCAAGCGCGCATTCAGCCAGCGCCACAGCGCGTTCAGCCTGTCCAGCGTACAATTGCGCCAGTGCCAGCGCCTGCACCCCGTCAGGTACAGCGCGTCACACGCGCCACAACCTGCGCCAATTTCACTGGGATCAGCGCCCAATACGCCGGCTCTGGACCGGGTGTGCGCTGCGGCTCACAAACTCAGCCTGTGACTGGCGCAGTTCAGGTTCAGCGCCAACCCGTCACAGTCATGCGCAATGGCCAGAAAAAAACTGTCCAGCAGCGCGTTGCACAACAGCCGAGCTCTGCACCAGAAATCTCAGGCACACCAACAGGCCAACGCATCATCACGCGCAACAGCCAAACAGGCCAGATCAATGCCGCTGGCAACACCCGTGTTGTCCCGCGCCATGTGTACAACGAACAACAGCGCTCAGCGGTCACCAACAAAGTGCCGAAGGGCTACCGCAAGGCATGGGATGACGACCGACTCAATCCGAAGCGCGCTCAAATGACAGTGGAGGGCATCCGCCAGTCAGACCTCATCTGGACACGTACAATCCCACGTAAGCTCTACGTCAAGGGGACAGGTCGGGTCGTCAACAATCTCTTCCCAGAGCTGCGCTACCCTTACACAAGCATGAACGATCAAAACGCCGCGATGGGTCTGACAACATCCTCACGCAGCAAGCCTGCCGCAGCCGCCACGCCCCGCAAACAAGGGGGTACGGCCAAAAGCGGAACAGACGGGCGCTACGTTCAAGTTGGCATGTTCTCAAGCGAAGCCAATGCCCAGCGCGCAGCACAACGCATCTCCGCCGCAGGCCTGCCCGCACGCTTTGGTACATTGAAAAAAGGTGGCAAATCTTATCGTTTGGTGATGGCAGGGCCCTTCGCCGCGGGCCAGATCAACGCGGCTGTCGCCACAGCAAGACGTGCAGGATTTTCTGACGCCTACGCGCGCTAAGCCTCGCCTCCATCAGATTGATGAAGCCCGCGCTGCAAAGGTCGCGGGCTTTTTCTTTGGCTCCCAGCGCACCATAAATGCGCCTAGATAAAGCCGCGCAGCCGCAACACAACAATCAGAACCGTCAACACAATCAACAGATTAAATGCCAGCGCCGAGCCAGCCCGTATCCACTGTCGGCGCTTTACTTCGCTGCGGTCAATCTTTTCCAAATAGGCTTTCAAGCGCCCATGCGACTTGACGATAGCGGCCTCGTCAAGCTGCACACAAAGCTGCGGATGTGAGACTTTCTCGAGTGCCTCAGTGAGCCGCGCCCCGTTCTGCCTTTGGCGCAGGGGTAGCCCCCTGCCAACGCTGCGTAACCCTGCGGCCAGGCTTGGCTTGTCCACGCCCAGATGTGCGGCCATCAGCCCCCGCAGCTCACGCTCCATTTCGCTCAAACGGCTCGCCTCAATCACATCACATCCCGCCTAACTTGCGCCTTTTCCTTCCCGCGGAAAATGGCGTATCACTCGCATATGTTACACACTATCACCCATGGCATCGCCAACGCCAAGCCCCCGCTGCTCATCGCGCATGGCCTCTTCGGCTCAGGCCGCAACTGGGGCGTTATCGCCAAGCGCCTCTCCGATGAGCGCCAAGTGATCGCCGTCGACATGCGCAACCACGGCAGCTCGCTACACTCAGATGATCACAGTTACACCGCCTTGGCCGATGACCTTGCCGAAGTGATCGCTGCACACGGAGGCCAAGCCGACGTCTTGGGCCACTCCATGGGTGGCAAAGCCGCTATGGTACTTGCCCTTGAGCACGCCGAGATGGTCAACCGCCTCACTGTCGCCGATATCGCCCCCGTGAGCTACAGCCACTCCCAACAGCAATACATCAACGCCATGCGCACGCTCGACCTCTCCCAGATAGAGGGTCGCGCCGAAGCCCAAGCCGCGCTCCTGCCGCTGGTCGAAGACCCGACGCTCGCCTCGTTCTTCACCCAGTCTCTGGATCTGAAAGCACGCAAATGGCGGCTCAATCTGGCCGCTCTTGAAGCGAATATGCCCCAGATCCTAAGCTTTCCGGCAATAGACGCATGCTTCACAGGCCCCTCCCTCTTTCTCACAGGCGCAACGTCACACTACGTGACGCGCGATCACCGGCCCCAGATCAAAGCGCTCTTCTCAGAAGCGCGCTTTGCCAAAATCCCAGAGGCAGGGCACTGGCTTCACGCCGAGCGCCCCCGCGCCTTTGAGGCCGCAGTCCGCACGTGGCTCAACGCTGACTTGAGCTAGCGTTTAAGCAAGCGCCGCAGCACAGGCTCAAGCGCATCTGCCGCTTCCTGATGCACTGCAGGCCCCAAAAGCTGCATCGCCGCCAAAGCTTCCTGATCGGCAAAAACCATACCCTCATAGCCACGCGCCAGAGCCGCTGGACTTGCACGACAGATCACCGTGCGTGCCATATCGCCTTCCAGCGCATCAATCATATCTTGGGTCACGCCAAAAGGCGCACTCGCCGCATGGGCAAAGCCACGCTTCTCATCGGGGCCATGATCCGCAAACCACAACAGCACCATCGGCTTCGCCACCCGATCCGCCAAAAGCCGCATCCGCGCCACCCAAGCCTGCTGCAATTCCTGCATCAACAGAATAAACCCGTCCGGATGATAGCGTGCCAAATGGCGCAACAGATGATTGGTAAAGTGAAACTCGGTGAAATCCACGCCCCGAAACAACTTTCTCATCTGGTCTGAGGCCCGCAAAAAGCGGTCGTTGCGGCGCGGATGCACCGTATAAAAGCGGTTCGAGAGATTGTGCACACCCATCGCTTGCACAATGACGGCCTCCGCCCGCGCCGCCATACTCAAAACACCAAGATCGCTCGCAAAAGCATCAAGCCCAGCGCTCATGACCCCAAGGTTAAGGCAGGGCATTTCCAGCTTGTCTTCCAGTCGGTCCACATAGGGACGCGGCACAAATTTCCCGAAGGTTTCTGTGCCTCCCAGCACGGCTACAAAAGGCTCATCAAGGCTGCGTTTAGGGCCGCGAAAGGCCAGCCGCGATCCGTCATACTCGCAGAGTCGATAGTCAAGGGCTGCGCCCCCTATTCTTTCATAGGACATAGTTCCCACCACAATTTTAGTTCACCCAAAACCGAAGATGCGCCACAGCCATTTCCAATTCCCTAACAGATAAAATGGTCGGAAATTAAAGGCCTATCTTTCGCCTTGCAGCCTGCTTAAGCCGCGGCTTATTGTCGTGATTAACCCCGAAGGAGAGCAGCATGGATATCAAAACAGTCGGCGTCATCGGTGCAGGCCAGATGGGCAATGGTATCGCGCATGTTATGGCGCTCGCGGGGTATGACGTTACGCTCAATGATCTCAGCCAAGACGCGCTCACAGCCGCGCTCGCCAAGATCGAGAAAAACATGGTGCGCCAAGTGTCGCGCAATCTCATCACAGAAGCCGATATGCAAGCTGGCCTCGCCCGCATCAGCCCTGCGCTTGATGTAGCCGCGCTCGGCACAGCCGATCTCGTGATCGAATCCGCAACAGAAAACGAAGACATCAAAAACAAGATCATCGAAGGCATCGTACCCCACCTGCCCGAGCACACGATCATCACATCAAATACCTCCTCGATCTCGATCACCCGCCTCGCCGCACGCACGGACCGCCCCGAAAAGTTCATGGGCTTTCACTTTATGAACCCGGTTCCGCTCATGCAGCTGGTCGAGCTGATCCGCGGCATCGCCACTGATGACGAGACATATCAGAGCTGCCTCGCCGTGGTCGAAAAGCTCGGAAAGACAGCCGCCTCCGCCGAAGACTTCCCCGCATTTATCGTCAATCGCATCCTGATCCCGATGATCAATGAGGCCTGCTATACCCTCTATGAAGGCGTCGGCAATGTCGCCTCGATTGACAACGCCATGAAGCTCGGCGCCAATCACCCGATGGGTCCACTTGAGCTTGCTGACTTTATCGGCCTTGATACCTGCCTCGCAATCATGAACGTGCTGCATGACGGCCTCGCTGATACCAAATATCGCCCCTGCCCGCTCTTGACGAAATATGTGGCCGCAGGCTGGCTGGGCCGCAAAACAGGCCGTGGCTTTTATGACTATCGCGGAGACGTCCCCGTTCCGACGCGTTAAGACAACGTCTTGATTTAAATAATAAACTGCGGTCATGGCTGCCGCCCGTTCTACAGCCTAGGCCACGTCTGTAAATCGCATTCACTGATATTGGACAGCCGCATACAGCGAGCGCCACGCCACAAAAAAGGCCCCGGATCAACCGGGGCCAGTTGCGGATAAACCGCGGGGAAAATCAGGGGATCGACCTTACCAGTCACTTGGCCCTTTGTCGCCAAACGAGTGAACCAGAAAGTCGATAAAGGCGCGCACTTTGGGCTGCGTAAAGCGTCCGGGCGGATACACCGCATAGATACCTTGTGTCTCCATCGGCAGATCAGGGATCGCATCTTCCACAAGACCCTTCTCAAGCGCCTCCGCATAGAGAAAGCTCGGCAGATAGGCGATGCCAAGGCCAGACACAGCCGCATTGAGCAGCGATTGACCGTCATTCACAGTTAGCCAGCCAGCCGTGCGCACTTGACGCTTTTCACCGGATGGCGCGGTAATCTTCCAGACATTGCCTGCCGAATGGTTGGAATAATGCAAAAGCTTGTGCTCATTGAGATCGTCAATTTTCTGGGGCCGCCCATAGCGTTGGAAATAGCTTGGGCTCGCAATCATTCGCATGCTCGTCTCGGTAAGCTTGCGTGCTCGCAAAGAGCTATCTTCCAGATCACCAATGCGGATGGCCATGTCAAAGCCCTCAGAAATCAGCTCCACATAGCGATTGTTGAGGACCATATTCACGGTGATATCAGGGAAATCCGCGAGGAACTCGCCCAACACAGGCGAAAGGTGGTTCACACCAAAATCTGTCGCCACAGAAATTCTCAATAGGCCAGAGGGATCGGATTGCATGGACGACACAAGCGCATCTGCCTCGCCCGCATCATTCAAAACGCGCCGTGCACGGTCATAATACGCGAGGCCAATCTCGGTCGGGCTGACCCGCCGCGTCGTGCGGTTCAAAAGCCGCGCGCCCAGACGGGCCTCAAGGCTGGAGACGTGCTTTGAAACAGCGGATTTTGAAATCCCCATTTTCTTGGCTGCGTCCGTAAACCCGCCTTGGTCTACGACCATTGCAAAGGCTTCCATTTCAGTCAGTCGGTCCATGCTCGATAATCCCTTGATTATTCTTTTCTCAAAGCATGGTATCGCCTCACAATCGGGCAACTTCTGGGCGCTGGTGAGATAATATCAGGGTTTTCCCACGGATCGTTCATGGCAGAGAAACAACGAAACAGAAGTTTCCAAAGGGGCTGCACATTGGCAGTCGCGTTGCTGTTTGCCCTTGCTATCAAGTCCAGAAAAGGCCGCACGGCGCGTCGGCTGCTCTCCTAGGTCAGACCGCTGTCAAGCCGGCCCCTTGCACACCGCACGCCGCATTACCTAATTTTGTGTAAACAAAAGCCCGTTTCAGACGGTGCACGGGTTGTGCACGGATTGTGCACGCATATCACCCCCCTAGAATCAGCCCTTCTCAGCGCCATTAACCCAGCGGGACGCAGCCTTAACTAAGCCACCATCGCCTCGGCCTTCTTCAGGTCGACAGAGACAAGCTGGCTCACGCCTCGCTCCTGCATCGTGACGCCATACAAGCGGTCCATCCGGCTCATCGTCACAGCATGGTGCGTGATGATCAGAAAGCGTGTGTCGGTCTGGCGGCACATCTCGTCAAGCAAGTCACAAAAGCGCGTGACGTTCGCATCATCCAAAGGCGCGTCGACTTCGTCGAGCACACAGATCGGCGCAGGGTTCGCAAGGAAAACCGCAAAGATCAGCGCCATCGCCGTGAGTGTCTGTTCCCCACCAGACAAAAGCGAAAGCGTCGCAAGCTTCTTGCCAGGCGGCTGACACATAATCTCAAGCCCTGCATCTAGCGGGTCGTCGCTCTCCACCAAAACAAGATTGGCATCCCCGCCACCAAAGAGGTGTTTGAACAACATCGAGAAGTTGTCGTTCACCTGCTCAAAGGCGGTCAGCAGCCGCTCGCGCCCCTCGCGGTTCAGGCTGGCAATGCCTGTACGCAAAGCACGGATCGCCTCTTCCAGATCGGTCTTTTCAAGCAAAAGCCCGTCATGCTCCTGAGAGACTTCCTTCGCATCTTCCTCGGCCCGCAGGTTAACTGCGCCAAGCGCATCCCGCTGCCGCTTCAGACGGTTCACATCCTGTTCGATCATCTCAGAAGCAGGCATCTTCTCAGGGTCTGCCCCAAGGCTCTCCAAAAGCGCCTCTGGCGTTGTGTCCTGCTCTTCCTCGATCCGTTCCGCCGCGTATGCTACGGTCTCGCCTGCCGCATCTGTGCGTGCCTCCGAGCGCGCCCGCGCCTCGCGTGCCTCGCTTGCCGCGCGCTCCGCCTCGCGCTCGGCCAGTGTCGCATCACGCTCAGCGCCTTCGGCTGTCGAGAGCGCGTCAGAGGCCTTGGCCTTGCGCGCCTCCGCCTGTGAGATCGAATGGCCAAGCTCTTCACGTTTTGCCGCAATTTCTTCAGGCGCCGCCGTGGCATCTTTCAGCTCAGCCTCGCTCGCAGTCTTGCGCTCGGCCAGTTCGGCAATCCGCTTTTCTGCTGTCTCCAAACGGTGGCGCCAGCCTGAAAGCTCCTTCGTGACTTCCTGCCCCCGCCGCGTGCGTGCCTCGCCCTCGCGGCGCAATTCGTCGTGCCCCGAGCGCTTCGCCATCATGGTCATGCGCGCGGCCTCAACGGTCATCTTCACGTCTTCGACTTCGGCCCGCGCCGTCTCAAGGTTGCCAAGGCCCGCAAGGCCGCGCTCAGCCTCCTGCAAAGAGCGCCGCGCTGCCATTGCTTCGTCCTCATGGCGTTTCACAGCAAGGCCAAGAGAGTCCAGCCGCGACTCTGCCAAGGTGCGGTCCGCTTCCGCGCGGCTCAAAGCCCGCGCGGCTTCTGCCACGGCTGTATCGGCTGCACGCCGTGCCTCGCGGGCGGCCTTGTCGGCCTCACCATCACGCTTGAGCTGCTCTGTAAGAACCTGATGCGCCAGCCGCGCGCCCTGCGCTTTTGAAGTGGCAGCTTCCATCTGCTGCTTGAGCGCTTCGAGACGGTTCATCTGCTCCAGACGCAAGGCTGCCGCGCTCGGCGCATCCTCGGCCCAGGCGCGAAACCCGTCCCAGCGCCACAAATCGCCATCAAGGCTCACAAGCCGCTGCCCGGGCTTCAGCTCGGCCTGCAACGCGGCAGCCGCCTCGGCCTCCACAAGCCCGATCTGGGCCATCCGCCGTGTCAGAACCGCAGGCACATTCACATGCGCCGAAAGCGGCTCAACACCCGCAGGCAACGCTTGCGCATCTCGATAAGCTGGCAGGCTCGCCCAGCCCGACGGCCCGTCTTCGCCCACTTCAGGGGCGCGCAAATCATCTGCCAGCGCCGCGCCCAGCGCCTTCTCATAGCCTGGCGTCACTTGCAGCTGATCAATGATCTGCCCGCCCTCGGCGGTGTCGCGCTCCACAAGCCGCGCCAAGGCGCTGGCTTCAGCCGAGAGCGCATTCACTTCTCCGTCTGCTTCGCTCAGCTCTGCCCGCGCATCCGCCTCGCGGGATTGCGTGGCCGCCCGCGCCGCCTCTGCAGCGGTGAGCGCCTCCTCCGCATCCTGCGAGCGCTTGGTGGCCGCGCTCTCAGCCTGCTGCGCCGCTTCAAAATCTACCGCCGCTTTTTCCAAAAGCGCCCGAGCTTCGCCCGCAGCGCGCTTGGCTTTTTCAGCCTCTTCGCTGGAGCGGGCTTCTGTCTTGCGACTGTCTTCTAGCAAGCGCTGTGCAGACTGATGCCTTGCAGCCAAGCGAGCCACATCTTCAGTCAGCTCAGACAGTGCATTCTCACGCGCCTGCAAGACCTGTGCTGCCTCTTGAGACGCTTCCGCGGCTTGCGCCAGCTTGGCCTCATGGCCCGCGCCCGCCTTTTTCAGTTCTTCGGTTTCCCACTCCAGCCGCGCAATGGTTTCGCCTGCGTCACGGTTGAGCGCTTCCTCACGCTCCATATCAGCCGCCAGCTGCCTGATCCGCGCTTCCAGCGTTTCAATCGTTGCAATCGCGCGCTTTTCTTGGTCTTCCAAAGTGTCGCGCTGTACCGAGAGGCGCTGGAGCACTGCCGCAGCGATGGCTTCTTCCTCGCGCAGAGCGGGCAACGCATCTTCGCGCTGTTGGCGCAGCTTCGTCGCCTCCCGCGCGGCCGCTTCGGCCTGCGCTGCAGCTACAGTACGCTCCTTTAGAATATTCTGTTCCTCAAGATGCGCGACTTGCGCTTCCTTCCACCGCCGATAAAGCAGCAACCCCTCCGCACGCCGCAGCTCATCCCCGATCTCACGGTAGCGCGCCGCTTGACGGGCTTGGCGGGCCAGCTGCGCCAGCTGCGCGGCCAACTGTTCAAGGACATCGTCAACCCGCGTCAAGTTTGTTTCTGCGCCCTTAAGCTTTAGCTCGGCCTCGTGGCGGCGCTGATAGAGGCCCGAAATCCCTGCTGCCTCTTCGAGAATACGGCGGCGGCTCTTGGGCTTGGCGTTGATCAGCTCGCTGATCTGCCCCTGCCGCACAAGCGCAGGGGAATGCGCCCCTGTAGAGGCATCCGCAAACAGCATCTGAACATCGCGCGCGCGGGTGTCCTTGCCGTTGGCTTTATAAGCACTGCCGACGTCGCGTGTGATACGGCGGACGACCTCGAGGTTGTCCATGTCATTAAAGCCAGCAGGCGCGAGGCGGTCTTGGTTGTCGATATGAAGCGAGACTTCGGCAAAGTTGCGCGCGGGCCGCGAGGATGCGCCTGCAAAGATCACGTCTTCCATCCCGCCGCCACGCATAGCGGTGGGGCGGTTTTCGCCCATCACCCAGCGCAGGGCTTCAAGCAGGTTGGATTTACCACAGCCATTTGGCCCGACGACGCCTGTCAGACCGTCCTGAATAATCAGGTCGGTCGGATCGACGAAGCTTTTGAACCCCGTAAGTCTGAGCTTATGAAATCGCACTGCCCGTATTACACCTGTGATTCTGAATAGACCCAGTCTGGCGGCCGCAGCACAAGCTTGTCAACGTTTCGACCCTTTATATGGGGCCTCAGAGGCAGTTATCCACAAGATAACGCGTTTTAACCCCGCCCATGTGGCTCCATAAAGTCCAGAACAGGGTTTGTTGGAAGGATACGATTGGGGTTAATCGTGTCATGGCTATAGTGATAATGACGCACGATGTGCTCAAGGTTCACGGTCTGAGCGACGCCCTCAATCTGATAGAGCTCGCGCGTGTAGGCCCAGAGATTGGGATAATCAATCAGCCGCGCACGGTTGCACTTGAAGTGTAAATGATAGACTGGATCAAACCGCACAAGCGTCGTGAACAGACGCCAATCCGCTTCGGTGATCTGCCCGCCCATCAAGTACCGCCCCTCTGTGAGCCGCGCCTCGAGCCAGTCCATCGTATCAAACAGAGGATCAACCGCCGCATCATAAGCCGCCTGTGTGGTCGCAAACCCTGCCTTGTAGACGCCGTTGTTCAGGGTGTCATAGATCCGCGCATTCACCTCTTCAATCTCACTGCGCAGCGGCTCAGGCCAGTAGTCGTCCCTATTCCCTGTCAGCTCGTCAAACGCAGAGTTCAGCATACGGATGATCTCTGAGCTTTCGTTGCTCACGATCGTCTCGCGCTCTTTGTCCCACAATATCGGCACGGTCACCCGCCCTGATATCTGCGGATCAGCCTTCAGATAAATGTCCCGCGCAAAAGGCAGCCCATAGAGCGTATCACCCGTGGCCCCATGCGCATCTGTTTCAAAAGTCCAGCCCTCCGAGAGCATATCAGGATGCACTGCGGATATGCTGATATGCGCCTCCAGCCCCTTCAGTGCCCGAAAAATCAACGTGCGGTGCGCCCACGGGCAGGCATAGGACACATAGAGATGATACCGCCCGCTCACCGCAGGAAAGCCACCCTCACCAGTCGGTCCCGCCGCGCCATCAGCCGTGATCCAGTTGCGAAACTTGGCCGTGGTCCGCTCAAACGCACCGCCCGTTGACGTCGTATCATACCAAACATCATGCCATGTGCCGTCTACCAACTGTCCCATCAGGGCCTCCTCGTTTCTGTCTTGCCCCTTCCTAACTGCACTGATCCTGACGATAAACACTCGCTCCCGCGCAGCGCCCCTGCGCTGATGCACAGAGAGAGCGTTACACAGGTGCAACATTTAGCGCTTAGAACGAATTCATTACTTGTTTCTCAACCAAACCGTGCAAATCTATTAGGCACAGGAAAGGCGCACACAATGACTGATTATCTATCCCCCGAGATCGAGGCTGCTCTCAAGGCTGCCCGCAAAGCCGCTATGAAAAAGTCCTCGCGTCTGCGCGTGCAGATGGGCGAGACACAATATCCAATCCTCAAGTTGTGGGACAAAGGCTTTGCGCTTGATGTCTCAGGCGCGCCTAAGCTGCGAGGGCTGGTGGATATTTACGATGGCACCAAACATTTGATGAACGGATTGATCATCGCCACCGAGGCTGAAGGCGATATGATGCACTATGAGTTCAAGCGCGCCACTCAAGCGCAAGACAAAGCCCCGCTGGATTACGAGCGTGACGAAAACGCGCCCGTGGCCCTTATCGGCAAGGCGGCACCCTCACTCCATTGATCACTGCAGATCAGCAAAAGCTTTCTGAAGCCGCTCCACGGCCTGCTCAACATAGGCGCGTGGTGTGGCCAAGTTAAAGCGCATGAAACTCTCCCCACCTGTGCCAAAAGTTGGCCCGTGGTTGGCTGCGATCTTGGCATCTTCCTCGACACGGCGGGTAAACTCTTCACGGCTCATGCCTGTGTCTTCAAAATCAACCCACGCCAGATAGGTCGCCTCAAGCGGCATCGACTTCAAGCCCGGAATACTGTTGATCCCCGCATCAAATATCTCACGATTCCCGTTGATATAGGCCACAAGCGCATCAACCCACTCCGCACCCTCTGGGCTATAGGCAGCCTCGGCCATCTCAAGCCCAAAAGAGTTTGCCGAAATGCCCAGCGCCATCATCTTCGCGCCAAACTCAGCGCGCAACGTCTCGTTCGGGATAATCACATTCCCCGAATGCCCACCTGCGATATTAAAGGTCTTGGTTGTCGCCGTCATCATAACAAGGCGGTCCTCAATCCCCTCGATATTGGCCATTGCGATATGCTTGGCCTCAGGCATCACAAGATCATGGTGGATTTCATCAGACACCAAAATCAGATCATGCGTCTTGGCAAACTCAGCCACCTGCTTCAACTCAGCCTCACTCCAGACACGTCCGCCAGGGTTATGAGGTGAGCACAGAATAACCATCTTCTCTGAGCCATCCAGCAGCGCATCATAGTTATCAAAGTCCATTTCGTAGCGCCCGTTCTCAAGCACCAAGGGGCATTCAACAACGCGCCGACCATTGGCCTTAATCACCTTGGCAAAAGCATGGTAGACGGGCGTGAAGAGCACGACCCCGTCACCCTTTTCGGTCCATGTGTCCACACAAAGCGCCGTACCATTGACGAGCCCGTGGGTCGTAAAGATCGCAGCGGGATCAACCTCCCAGCCATGACGGGTTTTCATCCACCAGCAGATCGCCGCACGGTATTCTGTATCGCCGCCATAATAGCCGTAAATCCCGTGATCCAGCATCCCCTGCAGCGCGTTCTGCACACAAGCGGGTGGACGAAAATCCATATCTGCAACCCACATGGCGATCCCGTCTTCCGCAGGCACATTATAGAGCTTGTCCATCATGTCCCATTTCGCAGAATGGGTGCCCTTGCGGTCGATAATCTCGTCAAAATTCATGGGGTGCTCTCCAGTGTTGGGCCCGTGGTCGGCCCATGTTTGGCCTGCGCAAAAGCTAGCCGATTAAAAAACGAGTGCAAGGCCATGTTGCACAGCGTGTTGCAGTGCCCCGCCGCATCGCCTAAATGAGCCCTATGAAAAGGCCTATTCTGATACACCCCGACCCCCGCCTCAAAAAGGTCTGCGCTCCTGTGCCAGACCTTTCGGATGATCTGCGCAAGCTTGGCGACGATATGCTCGTGACCATGTACGACGCGCCGGGCATTGGCCTTGCCGCGCCCCAGATCGGCGTTCTCTCGCGCGTTATCGTGCTGGATTGCGTCAAGGAAGAAGGCGAGACGCCCAAGCCGATGGTCATGTTTAATCCAGAAATTGTGGCTGCGTCAGACGAAACAAACACCTATGATGAGGGCTGCCTCTCAATCCCTGCTCAATACGGCGAAGTGACTCGCCCCAAGACCGTTGATGTGCGTTGGATCGACCGCGACGGACGCGAGCAGAGCAATACTTTCGATGGCCTCTGGGCGACCTGTGTCCAGCACGAGATTGACCACCTCAATGGCAAGCTCTTCATTGATTATCTCGGTGCAATGCGCCGCCAGATGATCACCCGCAAAATGCAAAAGCTCAAACGTGAGATGATGCGCACATGAGCGTTTTGCCTATCGTTCAGTGGCCTGATCCGCGCCTCTCTACGGTCTGCGCCCCTGTCGATGCGCCCACTTCCGAAACGCTGCTGAATGATATGTTTGACACGATGTATGCCGCCAAGGGCCGTGGCCTCGCTGGCCCACAAGTCGGCGTCCTTGCGCGTCTCTTTGTCATGGACGCAGGGTGGAAAGAGGGCACGCCCACACCGCTCGTTATGATCAACCCCGAGATCGAGCCTTGCGGCGAACCCACTTCACTAGAAGAAATGTGCCTCTCTGTGCCTGATGTGGGCGTGCCCGTTCTACGCCCCTCAAGCGTCTTTGTCCGCTGGCGCGATCAGCATGGTGCGCCACAGGCAGCGCAGTTTGACGGCGCAGAGGCCCGCATTATCCAGCACGAGTTTGATCATCTCGATGGCAAGCTTCACTTTGACCGCGTATCGCCTAATCTGCGCACTGACCTTGAAACGCCTTACCTGAAAGCGCACACATGACAGCCAGACTCTGTATCCCTTGGCCCGACAAACGCCTGCGCACCAAGGCCTCACCCGTTGAAGCCATAACCGATGAAATCCGCGCCATCTGGTCCGATATGGTCGACACGATGGAAGCTATGCCTGGTGTCGGTCTTGCCGCACCCCAAATCGGCGTGATGCTGCGGCTTGCAGTCGTAGATGCGAGCGAAGAACGCGGCAAAGCTGTGCTCATGGCCAATCCCGAGATCATCGACGCCAGCGGCGTCTTTCGTGAGCATGACGAGGCCAGCCCGAATCTCCCCGGTGTGTCAGCTGTTATCAAACGCCCCCGCGGGGTCAGCGTACGCTTCCTTAACTCCGAAGGCATCATCGAGCGCCGCGACTACGTCGGCCTCTGGGCCACATCCGTCCAACACCAAATCGACCACCTCAACGGCCAAATGTATTTTGACCGTCTCTCAAAAGTGAAGCGCGACATGCTTCTGCGCCGCGCAAGGAAGCTCTCATGAGACTTGTTTTTATGGGTTCTCCTGACTTTAGCGTTCCTGTTCTGGAAGCACTGGTCAGGGCGGGTCACGAGATTGCCGCAGTCTATTGTCAGCCCCCTCGCCCTGCTGGACGAGGCAAAAAAGAGCGCCCTACAGCCGTCCATGCACGCGCTCTAGAACTTGGACTAGATGTTCGCCATCCTGTTTCACTCAAGTCCGAAGAGGCGCAAAAGGACTTCGCCTGCCTCAAACCTGAAGTGGCCGTGGTGGTCGCCTACGGGCTGATTTTGCCGCAAGCTATTTTGGATACGCCAACGTATGGTTGCCTCAATATCCATGCCTCCCTCTTGCCGCGTTGGCGCGGCGCGGCACCCATCCACCGAGCGATTATGGCTGGGGACACCGACACAGGCGTTTGCATTATGCAGATGGAAGCTGGCCTTGACACAGGTCCTGTGCTTTTGCGCACAGCGACCCAGATTGGCGCGGAAGAAACCACACTTCAGCTCCATGATCGCCTGTCTGCCCTTGGCTCTGAGGCAATCGTCACAGCTCTGGACACATTACCAACCCTCACACCCGTCGCCCAGCCCGATACGGGCATTACCTATGCCGAAAAAATCCGCAAAGACGAAGCGCGCATCGATTGGACCCAATCCTCTGACGAAATCGACCGTCAAATTCGCGGCCTGTCTCCCTTCCCGGGAGCGTGGTGCGAACTCAACGGAGCGCGCCTCAAAATTCTTGCCTCCCGCATGTCTCAGGGTAGCGGAGAAGCAGGTGAAGTCATCCATACGCCAGCGCATGTTGCTTGTGGCTCTGGCGCGGTAGAACTGCTGCGCTTGCAAAAAGCGGGCAGTCAGGCGCAAGATATCTCTGAGTTTACACGCGGCACGCCGCTCCCCAAGGGGGCGCGCCTCAGCTAAGGAGCAAGCCCTATGTTTCCCTCCATGATCGGAACAGTCGTGATCGCTGGTATTGTCGGCTATCTGAGCGAGCGCTCGGGCTTCACCCGCAACGGTATCCTTCAATCGATCATCATCTGTGTTGGCGGTGCCTTTGTTTTTTACTTCATAAGCCTGATGTTCAATATAGGCTTCAACAGTCACGGAATAAACGCGATCGCCGCATCCATCGGCGCATTGGTCATTATTCCAACGCATTGGAGGAAGTAGATGGCACTCTATCTGATCATCATCGGCGCGGCTGCAGGTTTTCTCGCAACACGCATGATGCGCCTCGAAACCGACATCGTCACGACCATGGCGATCGGAATAGCAGGTGCGCTGATCGGCGGCTTTCTTCTGCGCTTTTTGTTAAGCGTCATGGGGATGCTCGGCGGCCTCATCGGCGCGGTCATGGGCGCATTACTCGTCATATGGGTATGGCAAAAATACTTTAAGCGTTAGAGCTTAGGGGGCCGTGCGCGGTAAACTGGCAGGCGCCAGCCAAAGGCGATAGATCCCGCTCGCAAAACAAATGTGCTCAGGACGCAAGAGCCAAGCACGACCAGTGGCGCACCCGAAACATTGGCAGATAAAAGCGCAACAATGGCTCCACCAAAGGCCGCCGAAACGTAAAGTTCTCCCTGCCGCAACACCATCGGAACCTCGTTGGCCACGACGTCGCGCATCAACCCACCGAATGTCCCTGTCATCACACCCATAAGGAGCACTACAGGTGCGCCGTGGCCAAGCGACATCGCCACACCCACTCCCGCCGCAACCGCAACACCAAGCGCCAAAGCATCAAGCCAGAGCAAAAGCCGTGCGCGGCTTTCAAACAAATGTGCCGTAAAGAAAATCAGACCGGCTGCGACACAAGCGATCGCAATGTGCTCAGGCTGAGCAATCCAAAACACAGGGTTTCTGTCGAGCAAAAGGTCACGCAAAGTGCCACCGCCAACCGCCGTAAGCGAAGCCAGAAATGCAAACCCAATAATATCAAGCTGCGCGCGCGAGGCCGCCAGAGCCCCAGTCAGTGCAAAGATAAAGACCGATGTATAGTCAAGCAGAGCAAGCGCGCTCATGCCTCGTTCCGCGACGGTTTGAATGGCGCCATACCCGCGCGTGCAAGCTCGTCAGCGCGCTCGTTTTCAGCATGGCCTGCGTGTCCTTTAATCCACTTCCAAGTTACGCTGTGACGTTCCTGCGCCGCGTCGAGACGCTGCCAGAGATCAACATTTTTCACAGGCTTTTTGTTAGAGGTCTTCCAGCCGTTGCGCTTCCAGCCAAAGATCCAGCCTGTTACGCCGTTTTTGACATAGGCACTGTCTGTGACAACAGTCAGGCGCGATGGTTTTTCAAGCCGTTCCAATGCGTTGATCGCAGCCAAGAGCTCCATACGGTTGTTCGTTGTATCCGCTTCACCGCCCTTAAGCTCACGTTCCTTGAGCACAGCTTCCCCCTCGACCGCGCGCAAAAGCACCCCCCAGCCTCCTGGACCCGGGTTGCCCGAACAGGCGCCGTCCGTATAGGCAAAAAGCTCAGCCATGGGCGCGCACCAGAATGAATTTATCGATGGATCCAGACAAGCCAGTCCCCTCTCCTTTAAAGATATCATAGGGCTCAAAGCCCGCGTCGGTCAAAAGCTCTAGAAGCTCAGGCTCGCTCACATAGGTATAGGCCCGCCCCAACGCATCTCGCGCCTCAGCATCACCGAGCTTCATGCCAATGTGAAACACTCCACTAGGCTTCAAAGCGCGCTTGATCTGGCCCAAATGTTGCGGCAGCTTCTTGCGCGGCGCATGCAAAAGTGAGAAGCTCGCCCATACGCCATCGTATGTTTCAACTGCATCCAAGTCATCAAACAGAGCCTGCGTTGCATTTAGCCCCTCAACGGCCTGCGCCAGAGCAACCATCGCAGCAGACCCATCAACGGCATCCACAGTGCACCCGCGCTTGAGCATTTCAGCCGCGTAGTGCCCAGGACCGCAGCCCAAATCCAGTACATGCGCGCCCTTTGGCAAGTCTTCAACAAAGCCGATTAGGCTTTTGTGTTCGGCCTTGCTCACAACAATTTTTGCGTAGTCCGCAGCCTTCGCATCATAAATCGCCAGTGTCTTCGCATCCGCACTCATATCAACAGCCCCAAAAGCAGGCAGGCCAACACAACTGAGGTAAGCAGAACGCGCAGCGACATCCACCAGACAGGCGCGGCGCCAGTGCGAACAAACCAGAAATCCAAAGCAAGAAGAGCCGCAAAGCCCGCCATCAAAGCCAGAAGTGATGCCTCACCACCGACACAGAAAAAAGCCCACAGTGCTGGCAACACAGACAATAGGTAGCCTCGAGTTGCGACCGCTCCCGTGAGTTGCATAGAAAAGCCCCAAAGAATGCCCGACATGAAGCACAAAATCACCGTGCCGTAAGAGATCAATGCCGCAAGGCCGATGAGCCGCTCACCCAAAAACGCCTCTGTACCAAAGCTGCCAAAATGCGCCGTGAGCGCGCCCCAAAGAAAGGGCAGCAGCCCAGCAAGACCCAAAACAAGCGGCGCACGCGGAATACGCCGCGGAGCCGCGCTCATGCTGGCGTCCTCAAAACACGCGGCACTTTGAATTCAACGTTTTCTTTGGCCGTTTCGAGCACTTCAATATCAAGTTCATAGCGCGCGCCCAATGCGTCAATCACTTCCTGCACCAAAAGCTCAGGAGCCGAGGCGCCCGCTGTGATTCCAATGGAGTTAATCCCCTCAAGCGCACGCCAGTCTATATTGGCCGCCCGCTGTACGAGCTGCGAATAGCCACAACCCGCATTGGAGCCAACTTCAACAAGCCGCTGTGAATTAGACGAATTTGGCGCGCCAACAACAAGCATAGCATCAACGCGCCCCGCCATGGCCTTCACTGCCTCCTGACGGTTGGTTGTTGCGTAGCAGATGTCCTCTTTGTGCGGGCCAACGATCTTGGGAAAGCGTGCTTGAAGGGCCGCAACAATGCCCGCTGTGTCATCAACAGACAAAGTGGTTTGCGTCACAAACGCAAGCTTGGCCACGTCACGCACAGCTACGCCGCCCACGTCCGCCTCGGTTTCCACAAGCAAAACTTCGCCCTCAGGCAGTTGTCCCATCGTCCCGACAGTTTCAGGATGACCCTCGTGACCAATCATGATGATCTGCAAGCCTGCATCGTGATGGCGCTCTGCCTCGATATGTACCTTGCTCACAAGCGGGCAAGTCGCATCGACAAAAACCATCTCGCGCCGCGCAGCTTCAGCTGGCACAGCCTTCGGCACGCCATGCGCCGAAAAGATAACAGGGCGATCATCAGGGCAATCTTCAAGTTCCTCGACAAAAACAGCGCCTTTGGCGCGCAAATCATCGACAACATATTTGTTGTGCACAATCTCGTGGCGCACATAGACGGGCGCCCCCCATTTCTCGATTGCCATCTCGACAATCTTGATGGCGCGGTCGACCCCCGCACAAAAGCCGCGCGGGGCGGCAAGAATAACTTTGAGAGGTGGTTTTTTCATTGGCGCGCTCCTCGTTCCCCTGAGCTAAGCGATGCGCCTGCGCAGGTCCAGACCTACGGACAAAAAAAGGGCGCGGCGTCCAAAGACAATCGCGCCCCGCTTTGGCCTAAAACCTAGTCGAGATCATCAAGATCGCCGTCGTCCCCTAGAACGTCCTCGCGCGACGGGCGCCCAATGACATCTTTGAGATCGTTCAGCTCGATGAAATTGTCCGCCTGACGGCGCAACTCATCCGCAATCATAGGCGGCTGGCTGCGGATCGTGGACACAACAGAGACCCGCACACCTTGACGCTGCAAGCTTTCCACAAGCGGGCGGAAGTCACCATCGCCAGAGAAAATCACAATATGGTCCACATGCGGCGCGAGCTCCATAGCATCGACAGCAAGCTCGATATCCATATTGCCCTTAACTTTGCGGCGGCCTTGGCTGTCGGTGAACTCCTTGGCTGGCTTAGTGACCATATTAAAGCCGTTATAGTTCAGCCAGTCGACCAGCGGGCGGATCGGCGAATACTCGTCATTTTCCAACAAAGCCGTATAATAAAACGCGCGCAAAAGCTTGCCACGGCGCATAAATTCGCTGCGCAATAATTTATAGTCGATATCAAACCCGAGAGATTTCGCGGCGGCGTATAAGTTTGACCCATCAATGAACAGCGCCAAGCGCTCATCCTTGTAAAACATAAAAAGTCCTTCCAAAAACCACTGGCTTGCAAAAAACTGGACTGTTAAGCGGTCAAGCAAGCAGGGCTACTACACAGATAGCACTCTTAAAAAAAACCCTTTGAAGGGCAACACAAATCAGCGCGAGGATAGGCCTGTGTCTAGCAAAGCACAAACATACTTAATCGCTCTCGGCGGCAATATGCCGTCCGCACTCGGAGGCCCCGAGATCACCCTGCGCGCCGCCCTCAAACGCCTGCCAGAGACGGGCCTCAAAGTGGAGGCCGTAAGCCGCTTTTTTCAGACCCCCTGCTTCCCCGCTGGCGCAGGGCCCGACTACGTCAATGCAGCGGCATGCTTGTCCTCTGACAAATCGCCCAAAGAGGTATTGCACCGCTTGCACGACATTGAAGCGGAGTTTGGCCGCGAGCGCCTCCAGCGCTGGGGCATGCGATGCCTTGATCTTGATCTTCTTTCGGCAGGACAGCGTGTTCTTCCTGATATGAAGACCTATACCCAATGGCAAACCCTCCCCCCAGACGCCCAGCGCAGCGATGCCCCAAGCGAGCTTATCCTGCCTCATCCGCGCCTCGCCGAGCGCGCTTTTGTGCTTGTCCCGCTTGCTGAGATTGCCCCTGATTGGGCCCACCCAACCTCAGGACTCACCGTCAAAGAGATGCTTGCTTCACTGCCTGCCAGCGAAAAAGACTTGGTTTTGCCCTTGTGAGGGGGCTTTTTGGCCTTGTGTTTCAGGCACAAGGCTCCTAAATACGGGCCTTCACAAGACTGATCTGGAGTGACCCATGGCCCGTGTGACCGTTGAAGATTGCGTAGACAAAGTTCCAAACCGCTTTGAGCTTGTCATGCTTGCGTCGCATCGCGCACGCGAAATCTCTGCTGGTGCGTCGCTCACAGTAGACCGTGACAACGACAAAAACCCTGTTGTTGCCCTGCGTGAAATCGCGGACGAAACTCAGACAGCTGGCGATCTGCGCGAGCGTCTGATCGAGAGCAACCAGACACAGATCGAAGTTGATGAGCCTGAAGATGATGCTATGGCGCTTCTTATGGGTGCTGAGGCTGACAAGCCGTCTGATGACGACATGACAGAAGAGCAGCTCCTTCGCCAATTGATGGAAGCACAAGGTCAGGGCTAACCTGCCAACAAGGTGATGTAGCGGATGATTCCTCCAGTCGATGAGCTTTTAAGCCTCGTCCGCGCATACAACCCCAAAACAAACGAGCGCCTCATCGCAGAGGCCTACGATTTTGCAAAAGCTGCGCATGAGGGCCAGAAGCGTCACTCTGGCGAATCATATTTCACGCACCCTTTTGCTGTCGCACAGATACTGGCGGGTCAGCGGCTGGACGACAGCACGCTCATCACTGCGCTTTTGCATGACACAATCGAGGACACTGGCGCATCCTACGAGATCGTCACAGATAAATTCGGTCGTGAAGTCGCTGATCTTGTCGATGGTGTCACCAAGCTGACCAATCTACAGCTCTCCTCCACCGAGACAAAACAGGCCGAGAACTTCCGCAAGCTGTTCATCGCCATGTCGCGCGATCTGCGCGTGATTTTTGTCAAATTGGCTGACCGTTTGCACAACATGCGCACGATCAAAGCCATGCGCCCTGAAAAACAAGCGCAAAAAGCGCGTGAGACCATGGACATTTACGCTCCGCTTGCGGGCCGTATGGGTATGCAGTGGATGCGCGAAGAGCTTGAAGACCTTGCGTTCAAAGTTCTCAATCCAGAGGGCCGCGCCTCGATCATGCGCCGTTTCATTACGCTGCAAAACGAAACCGACGATGTGATTGATCGAATCACAAACGACATGAACCTTGAGCTCGACAAAGCGGGCATCCAAGCCCAGATTATCGGGCGCGCTAAAAAGCCCTACTCGATCTGGCGTAAGATGCAGGAAAAAGAGCTGGCGTTCTCTCGCCTGTCCGACATCTACGGCTTCCGTATCATCGCTCAAAATGAAGCAGATTGTTACCGCATCCTTGGTGTGATTCACCAACGTTGGCGCGCCATCCCGGGACGCTTCAAGGACTATATCAGCCAACCCAAATCAAACGGCTATCGCTCGATCCATACGACCGTTTCTGGCCGTGACGGCAAGCGAGTTGAAGTTCAGATCCGCACCTATCAAATGCACGATGTTGCCGAAAGTGGTGTAGCAGCGCATTGGTCCTACCGCGACGGTGTGCGCACCGAAAACCCCTTCGCCGTGGACCCAGTCAAATGGGTGTCTGGCCTGACCGAGCAGTTTGACGCCGAGGAAGATCACGACGCCTTCCTTGAAATCGTCAAACTCGAAATGTACGCAGATCAGGTCTTCTGCTTCTCGCCAAAGGGCGATGTGATTAAGCTCCCCAGAGGTGCGACTCCGCTTGATTTTGCCTATGCAATTCACACGCGCATCGGCGATGCCTGTGTCGGCGCCAAGATTGATCACATGCGCGTTCCCCTTTGGACCCGTATTCGCAACGGCCAGTCTGTCGAGATCATCACAGCCGAGGGCCAGACCCCGCAGCCGACATGGCTCGACATGGCTGTAACAGGCAAAGCCAAAAGCGCCATCCGCCGCGCCTTGCGCGAGATGGACCGTGAACGCTTTATCAAACTGGGCCGCGAGATCGCCCGCGCCGCCTTTGAAAACGTCGGTAAAAAAGCCACCGACAAAGTGCTCAACAGTGCCGCCAAAAAGCTACGCCTTGAGGATGGAGATGAAGTGCTCGCCCGTCTGGGCAGCGCCGAAATAGAGGCCCGCAGCGTTGTACAGGCGGTCTACCCCGACCTGATCGAAGACCGCACCGAAGCTGTGCCCCCGGAGCGCGCCGTCATCGGCCTTTCCTCGGGTCAACATTTCCAACGGGGCACCTGCTGTCAGCCGCTTCCGGGCGAGCGCATTGTCGGTATCACCTATCGTGGCAAAGGCGTTGTGGCACATCGGATTGATTGTGACAGGCTCAGCGATTTTGAGGACCAGCCAGAGCGCTGGCTCGATCTCCACTGGCAGTCAGGCAACCACCCCGCAATCTATCCTGTGACCTTGGAATTGACGATCGGCAATGATGCCGGGGTTTTAGGACGGGTCTGCACCTTGATCGGTGAGGCCAAGGCCAATATCTCCAACCTAGTGTTTCTGGATCGCAAACCAGACTTTTACAAATTGCGGCTTGATGTTGATTTAAGCGACGCGGAGCATTTGCATACGCTGAGCTCGGTGCTGGAGGCGGAAAATGATGTCGCCTTGCTCGAACGGGTTGTTGACCCCGACGCCAGCAACGTTGAAAACGGGGCTGAGGCGCAGTAACAAAAAACGGTAAGGACAGAAGTTTTGGTCTTTAAACGGCGAGACAAACGGGCGTGGTGGAAGGTCATCGCAGAATCCCTCTACCCTAAGGGTGGATGGGCGCGCGCGTTTCACTATATCCGCCACCGTTTGCACCGGCTCCCCGACCCGCCTCACAAGATTGCACGCGGCGTCTGGGCTGGTGTTTTCACAACATTTACGCCGTTCTACGGAATGCACTTTATTGTCGCAGCGCTCGTTTCACGCGTAATGCAGGGCAATCTGATCGCAGCACTTCTCGCGACATTTTTTGGCAACCCGCTCACCTATATTCCCATCGGCGTCGCCTCTCTGAAGACAGGTCACTGGCTCTTGGGGACAGAGTTTGAGGTCGCCGAACAAAAGCTTGGAGGCAAATTCGCCGAGGCGGGCGGCGATCTGTGGCACAACTTCATGTCGATGTTCACAGAAGAAACAGCAGACTGGCACGGCCTCTCTGTGTTTTATGACGAGGTCTTTTTCCCTTACCTTATCGGCGGGATCATTCCAGGCATAATCACCGCGTCGATCTGCTATTACATCGCAGTGCCACTGATCCGAGCCTATCAAAACCGCCGCAAAGGGCGGATCAAGGAAAAGCTCGCTGCCCTGCGCAAAAAGAAGCTCGAAAAGCAAAGCGCCAAAGCACCAGAATAAAACTCTTGGGCTTCCTGCGTGAATTTGATCAAATCTAGATGAGTATATCGAATCGATAGGAGCCATCATGGCACAGAGCAACAAACTACGACTGGGCGTAAACATCGACCACGTGGCCACAGTGCGCAACGCCCGCGGCAGCGCCTATCCCGATCCCGTGCGCGCGGCCAAGCTCGCCGAAGCGGCAGGTGCCGATGGCATCACTGCGCACCTGCGAGAAGACAGGCGCCACATCCGCGACGCAGATATTGACGGGCTGATGGCCGCGCTCACAACACCACTCAACTTCGAGATGGCCGCAACCATTGAGATGCAATCCATCGCGCTGGCCCACAAGCCACACGCCGTCTGTATCGTCCCCGAAAAGCGCGAGGAGCGCACCACAGAAGGTGGCCTTGATGTGGCTGGTGATGAGGCGCGCCTTGCGCATTTTATCGCGCCCCTCTCTGCCGCTGGATGTCGCGTTTCAATGTTTGTTGGGCATGAAGCTGCTCAGATTGAGGCTTCTGCTCGCATTGGTGCGGCCGTCGTCGAACTGCACACAGGCGCGTATTGCGACTACCACTACGAAGGTAATTTTGCCAAACGCGACGCCGAGCTCGCAGCATTGATCGAAGGCGCGACTTTGGCGCATTCGCTCGGACTTGAAGTGCACGCAGGCCACGGCCTCACCTTCGAGACAGTTAAGCCCATCGCCGCGATCCCTGAAGTGATGGAGCTCAATATCGGGCACTTCCTGATGGCCGAATCGCTCTTTATCGGCATGGAAGCCGCCATTCTTCAGATGCGCGCACTAATGGACGAGGTGCGCGGGTGATCTTAGGCATCGGGACCGATCTTGCCAATATCGAGCGCATAGCCGCCACGCTCGAACGGTTTGGCGACAGGTTCCGCAATCGTGTCTTTACCGAAACAGAACAAGCCAAAGCCGAGCGTCGCGCCGATACGGCAGGAACCTATGCCAAACGTTGGGCCGCCAAAGAAGCCTGTTCCAAAGCGCTAGGCACAGGCCTGCGCATGGGTATCGCTTGGAAAGACATGCAGGTGAGCAATTTGCACACTGGCCAGCCCGTCATGGAAGTCACGGGCTGGGCCAAGGAACGGCTTGATGCTCTCACACCCGCAGGGCACGAGGCCTTGATCCATGTGACCCTGACGGATGATCACCCGTGGGCGCAAGCATTTGTTGTGATAGAGGCCCGCCCGATTGCAGCCGAAGCACAGGTATAAAGCGCCCTCAGAGCGGCCTCTGGGTTGACACCCACGCCCTTGCGGCTCATGTAGTTCTCAGCTTTTAGGGATTTATTTGATGACCACAGAAGAGAAAAAAAGCGGCGGCGGATTTGTCGAAACGATCAAGACAATCGTCTACGCCCTGCTCATCGCAGGGGTGTTTCGCACCCTCTTCTTCCAGCCCTTCTGGATTCCATCAGGCTCAATGAAAGACACGTTGCTGATTGGCGACTTCCTCTTCGTAAACAAAATGGCCTACGGCTACTCCTACGCCTCTTGCCCATCGGTGCGCCTGCCCGCCATTGGCATCAACGTGGATGCAGAGGACGTCTGCGGCTGGTCGCGCGGTGAAAACGGCCGTCTCTTTGGCGGTGAGCCCGAGCGCGGCGATGTTGTGGTCTTCCGCCATCCAGTCAACGGCTCAGATTTCATCAAGCGCCTCATCGGCCTGCCCGGCGATACGGTACAGCTCACAAATGGCGTTCTCAGCATCAACGGAACCCCGGTAAAACTTCAGGATGATGGCGTGTTCAGCGAGACATTCGAGCTGCAAGGCCCCCAGAGAATGCGCCCGCGCTGCGAAAATGGCTCAGTCGGTATGGGTGCCGAGTGCACCAAATCACGCCAAATCGAAACGCTGCCAAACGGACGCTCTCACGCGATCCTCAACATCGGCGATCAACGCGCCGACACCACCCCAGTTTTCACTGTCCCCGCGGGCCACTATTTCTTCATGGGCGACAATCGCGACAACTCAACCGACAGCCGCTTTGATCAGCGTGTTGGCGGAGTCGGTTTTGTTCCCTATGAAAATCTGATCGGCCGCGCCGACCGTGTCATGTTCTCCTCTGGCGGAAGCTCAATGCTCTACTTCTGGACATGGCGCGCTGACCGCTTTTTCAAGAGAATAGATTGAAACTTTCATCCGATCTTCAGGCCTTTGAAGGCGTATTAGGGCATCACTTTGCGCGCCCAGAGCTGCTCAATCGTGCCCTCACGCATAGCTCGATGTCTTCGCCCACACGCCCCGACAACCAGCGCCTTGAGTTCCTCGGGGATCGCGTGCTTGGGCTTGTCATTTCAGAGGCCCTGCTCAAAGACGACATGTCCGCCAGCGAAGGCCAGCTTGCGCCGCGCTATAACGCCCTCGTGCGCAAAGAAACCTGCGCCGACATTGCCCGTGATATAGACATAGGCGCCGTCCTCAAGCTGGGCCGCTCCGAGATGATGTCTGGTGGGCGGCGCAAAACCGCGCTTCTCGGCGACGCCATGGAAGCCGTGATCGCAGCGGTCTATCTCGACGGCGGGTTTGACGCCGCCAAGGCCCTGATCCTTAAGCTCTGGGCAAAACGCATCAAATCTGTCGAGAGCGATGCGCGCGACCCGAAGACCGCACTGCAAGAATGGGCACAGGCCCGCAAACAAAACCCGCCCAAATACGTTGAAACCGCGCGCCAAGGCCCAGACCATGCGCCCGAGTTCACAATCGAAGTGCGCCTTGCCAGCGGTGAAACCGCCGCCTCTACAGCGAGCTCCAAGCGCGCAGCCGAGCAAGCGGCCGCCGCCCTTCTGCTGGCACAAATCGAAAGCGCTTCATGAGCGCCAACAAAACGGGCGCAGGCTTTATGATCCTCGCCATGGGCGCGTTTGCGCTTGAGGACAGTTTCTTCAAAGCCGCCACTCAACTCACATCTGTTAGCTCAGCCCTGATTGCTTTTGGCCTCATGGGCCTTGTCATCTTTGCCAGCCTGTCGCTGCGCGCAGGCGAAGCCGTCTGGCATCCCGCTTGCCTAAAGCGCACAATGCTCATCCGCTCCGCCTTTGAGCTGATGGGGCGGCTTTTCTTTGGCCTCGCCCTCGCCCATGCGCCACTCTCAAGCACATCAGCAATTCTACAAGCCGCTCCAATTGTGGTTACGCTCGGTGCAATTTTCATCTTTGCTGAGGCCGTCGGCTGGCGGCGCTGGATAGCGATGGCCTTGGGCTTTCTTGGTGTGCTCGTCGTGATCCGCCCGGGCTTTGAGAGCTTTCAAATCACATCGCTCTATGCCCTTCTCGCCACGATCGGTTTTGCGGGCCGCGATCTGGCCACACGGGCCAGCCCACCCGCAATGTCTACAGCACAGCTGGGCAGCCTCGGCTTTGCGGTTCTGACAGTCGCGGGCCTATTGCTCTCAGCGCTTGAGGGAACAGTCCCCAGCCTTCCAACGGGCCAAAGCCTACTCCTCACAGCTGGTGCAGCGATTGTCGGCGTACTGGCCTATGCCTCGCTCACACGCGCCATGCGAGCGGGCGATGTTGGCTTTGTTGCGCCCTACCGCTACACGCGGCTCGTCTTCGCACTGCTCATCGCCTTCACTGTTTTTGGCGAGCGCCCCGATCCGCTTACACTGCTTGGTGCCACAATTATCGTGCTCGCAGGCCTTTATAGCTTCTCCCGCGCACGCAGTGCTGGCAGCGGGCAATGAAACCCGTTAAAGAGCGCCCAACCCTATTGGAGCCCATCACATGACCACACGCGCAGGCTTTGTTGCCCTCATCGGAGAACCGAACGCTGGCAAATCTACGCTGCTCAACCGCATGGTTGGCGCAAAAGTGAGTATTGTCACCCACAAGGTACAAACCACACGCGCCCGCATCCGTGGCGTCGCACTCGAAGGCGAGGCCCAAATCGTGTTTGTCGACACCCCCGGTCTCTTCAAGCCCCGCCGCAGGCTTGACCGAGCCATGGTCGCCGCCGCGTGGGGCGGCGCAGCAGATGCCGATATCGTCGTGATGCTGATCGAGGCACACCGCGGGATTTCAGAAGGCGTAAAGCACATTCTGGAGAGCCTCAAAGGCCTCAATCCTGATCAAAAAGTCGCCCTAGCGATCAATAAGATCGACAAGGTTAAGTCCGACTCCCTGTTGCAACTCACCGAGCAGATGAACTCTCTGCACCCTTTCGTCAAAACCTTCATGATCTCGGCTGAGCGCGGTCATGGCGTCCCCGCCCTACGCGAATGGCTGGCCTCCGAACTGCCCGAAGGGCCTTGGCTCTATCCCGAAGATCAGATTGCCGATCTGCCCATGCGCATGATTGCTGCCGAAATGACGCGCGAAAAGCTGACGCTCAGATTGCACCAAGAGCTGCCCTACCAGCTGACCGTTGAAACAGAAGCTTGGGAAGAGCGCAAAGACGGCTCCTGTCGCGTTGACCAGATCATCTATGTGATGCGCGATGGCCACAAAGGCATCCTGCTCGGCAAACGCGGAGAGACAATCAAGGCTGTCTCCAAAGCATCGCGCGAGGAACTCGAAGAATTTCTTGGGCGCAAGGTCCACCTGTTCTTGCAGGTCAAAGTCCGCCCGAACTGGCTGGATGAGGCCGAGCGCTACTCCGAGATGGGCCTTGATTTCAAGGATGGCAACGCGTGACACGGCTGACCTCGGAATTCTGGGTCTCTGCCTACCTCACACGCCTCCGTCTCCATGATATCCCGGCTTTCGTGGTCAAACACGGCGACGATACCGCGGGTGCAGTGCTGATAAAACTAAACACCCTTGATGGCCACGCGCAGGCCTTCCAGCGCCGTTTTGACTTTCTCACAGACAGCCGCAGCTGGGAGCTGCTCGCCGAAGGAGACGAGGCAACAGTCGATGCCTCGCTTGCCAAACAGGGCAGTATGGACCCCGATCTCTGGGTCATCGAAGTGGAAGACCGTCAGGGGCGACATTGTCTTGATGAGGTCGGATTGTCGGACTAACCTCCCCGCATTAGGGGAGCGCGCACATGCTAGAACAACTCAAAGCCATCGTCGGAGACGCCAACGTTCTGACGGCGGCCGATATGGCCAAATACAGCCACGACTGGATGAACACGGAAAGCTGGACGCCCCTCGCCGTCGTGCGCCCCGCCAGCACAGAAGAGGTCTCGGCCGTTGTAAAGCTTGCGAGCGCGAACAAGACCGCAGTTGTTCCTGTCTCAGGCAATACCGGCCTCTGCGTTGGCACAAGTGCCGAAGGCGCCGTCATGATCTCGCTGGAGCGGATGAACAAAATTCGCGAAATCCGCCCCGAAGCGCGTATCGCCGTGGTCGAAGCGGGCGTTGTCCTCTCGAATTTACGCGAAGCAGTTGATGACCACAGCCTCATCTTCCCGCTCACCTTCGGTGCGCAAGGCTCCGCTATGATCGGTGGTAACCTCTCGACAAATGCAGGCGGCTCCAATGTCCTGCGCTATGGCAACACGCGAGATCTCTGCCTAGGGCTAGAGGTCGTTTTGCCCAATGGCGAGATCATGAATATTATGAGCGAGCTGCACAAAGACAACTCAGGCTACAACCTCAAGCATCTCTTTATCGGAGCCGAAGGCACACTTGGGATCATTACAGGTGCAGTGCTCAAGCTGTTTCCCAAGCCGCGCGCCTATGCAACCGCTATGGTCGCCGTCAAAAGTCTTCCCGCAGCACTTGATCTGTTGGCAAAACTGCAAGCAGCCACAGGCGGCAGCGTTGAGGCCTTTGAATACATGCCGCGTGGCTTCATCGACACGCATCTTAAGGTCGTCAAAGGCGCGCGCGCGCCGTTTGAAGAGCATTATGATGTCAACATCCTCGTCGAAGTCGGCGCAAGTTCTGATGCCCTTGCCCCCGATGGCCGCCCTGCCGTTTCGGTCACGCTTGAAGGCACGCTTGCCGCTCTTTTGGAATGCGGAGACGTGCTCGACGCAGTGATCGCGCAAAACGAAGTGCAGCGCCGCGAGATGTGGGCCCGCCGCGAGGCCGCCGCCGAAATCTGCATGCCATTCATGCCCATGGTAAGCGCCGATATCGCTGTACCAACTGACAAGATGGAAGCCGTTCTTGATATGATCGACGGAGAAATCCGCAAGATTGACCCGGATCCTTTTGTGATCATTGTCGCGCATCTTGGCGACGGAAACGCGCACTACGCCGTGAAAACAGCGAACATGACAGCCGAGCGCAAAGACGAAGTGACAGAAATCATCGAAGATTGCGTGCTTAAGTTCGGTGGCAGCTTTTCCGCCGAACATGGCATCGGGACTTACAAACTCCCCTCAATGGCACGCCGCAAAAACAAAACTGCGCTCGCCGCCATGCGCGCCATTAAGCAAGCGCTCGATCCGCAAAATATCATGAATCCAGGTAAAGTTATTCCCGAGGAGCGCGGATCTATTTAACCGTCCCGCCCACGCTCATCGGGGTCACTTGAAAACAGAGCAATCTTGTTGCCCTGTGGATCGCGCAGATAGCCCACATAAAACTGAGGGCCATAGCTCTCGCGAAAGCCGGGCTGGCCCTCGTCTGCTCCGCCCGCTGACAGCGCTGCCACATGGAGTGCGCGCACCTGCGCCTGATTGCGTGCTTCAAACGCCACCATATTGCCATTGCCCGCCGTGGCAGGCCCGCCATCAAACGGCGCTTTCACATAAAAGTCAGGCAAAACCGAACGCTCCCCCGCAGCAACAGTTAGAATGTAGCTCAAATCGTCGTGATATCGCTCCAGCCGATAGCCGAGCGCAGGCAAAAACGCTGAGTAAAACCGCTCTGCCGCAACCATATCATCCGCCCCGACAGTGACATACGCAATCATCCTAACGCCTCCCAAACAACGCCATATACCCCTCATCTAGGGCATGGTCGCCTTCTGCCTTGTCGCCATAAATCCGCACGGTTTTTAACTCTAGAGCAGTAATCTGCCCCTCAAGCTTCGCAAACGTCTTGGCAAACCCTGCCGCCTCAAAATGCGCCTTGCTTACAGAAATCGCGATTTGCGCACCGGTTGCTGCCACCCGCAGCACCTCGTCCAGAGCCTCTGGCCCGACATGCCCTGTGGTAAACGTCCCCGACGAAACAACACTTTGATAGGTCCCATCCGCCACATCAAGCCGCGCGGCCATATCGCCTATAAACAGCCGCCGATAAACACCGCGCTCTGCGGCCACATCCAGCATTTCTTGGCTGATGTCCACGCCATCCACTGGCCCTAGGTCCGCCGCCGCAAGATGGGCGCCGACAAGCCCCGTTCCCGCGCCAATATCAAGCACAGGCCCCCTCGGGCGGCACTCAACGAACGCCTGCACAACCCGCTCAGGCAAACAATAATCCATCCTAGCCGCAAACCCCGCGTCATAGGTCTTGGCCCAAGCCGCATAGAGCCGCTTGCTATCATCAGGAGTTTTCAGTCCGTAGGCTGCATCAAGGTCTGGTTCATCTTGGCTCATAGCCAAAGTGAACCAGTCCCTGTTATGTCAGGCAAGCCTTACTTTTTGGCCGCAGGCTTCTTCGCCGCAGGCTTTGCTGCTTCCAGCGCATCAAGCCGCGCTTTTAGAGCTTCGTTCTCTTCACGGGCCTTCTGGGCCATCGCGCGTACTGCGTCAAACTCGTCGCGCGTCACAAAATCACGGTCCGCCAGCCAGCGGTCCATCATGGATTTCATGGCCGTCTCTGCCTCTGTCTTTGCGCCTTGGGCCACGCCCATCGCGTTTGTCATCAACTGGGAGATATCATCCAGAACTTTATTGCGTGTTTGCACGGGTCTTGCCTCCTTGGCACATTGCTTACCCCCTATATGGGGCAGCGCGCGCACATTCTCAAGCTTGACCGCGCCCTCAAGGCAGGCAACAACGTGAGACATGTTGGCACAAATCCCCTTCCCCGAAATATCCCCCGAGATATTCACCCTTCCGATCGCGGGCATGGAGTTTTCCCTGCGCTGGTATGCGCTCGCCTATATCGTGGGGATCATCATTGCATGGAAAGTGAGTATCCGTGCCGTCAGCCGCCCCACGCTCTGGAGCGGCACAGCGCCCCTCACCAAGCCACAGCTTGAAGACCTGCTCACATGGATCATTTTCGGGATCATCCTTGGCGGCCGCCTCGGCTTTGTGCTGTTCTACGAGCCCGCCTACTACCTCGCCAATCCCTCCCAGATCCTCAAGGTCTGGCAAGGCGGCATGGCCTTCCACGGCGGCTTCCTCGGCGTGGTCGTGGCCTCATGGGTCTGGTGTGTGCGCAATGGCGTCAGCAAGATCGCCGCCGCCGACACAATCGCTCTCGGCGTGCCTTGGGGCCTCATGCTCGGGCGATTGGCCAATTTTATCAACGCCGAGCTCTGGGGCCGCCCCTCTGATGTACCTTGGGCGATGAAATTCCCGTCCATGTGTCACAATACGGTTCTACAAGGCTGTGAAAAAGCGGGCGAATGGTTCTACACAGGCGCCGAGCTCACGCGCCATCCGTCGCAGCTCTACCAAGCTGCACTTGAAGGCGCACTCCTTGGCCTCGTATTGCTGTTCCTCGCCTTCTCGCGTGGCGCGCTCAAGACACGCGGCCTCGTAACAGGCGTCTTCATAGCAGGCTACGGCACAGCGCGTTTTATCGTTGAACACTTCCGCCAAGCTGACGCGCAATTCGTAACGCCTGACAATCCCTTCGGTCATGTCGTCCTTGGACTGACCATGGGCCAGCTCCTCTCGCTCCCGATGGTCTTTGTCGGTGTGCTCATTATCCTCTGGTCCAAGCGCCAACGCATCGCATGAGCCCACTTCAAAACCATATCACCGCGCTCATCCGCGCCAGTGGTCCCCTGACACTCGCTGAGTTCATGGCGCTCTGCCTTCAGCATCCAGAGCATGGCTATTACACAACCCGTGACCCCCTCGGTGCGAGTGGTGACTTCACAACATCTCCCGAAATCAGCCAGATGTTTGGGGAGCTGATAGGCCTCTGTCTCGCCCAACGCTGGCTCGATATGGGTGCGCCTGCCCCCTTCACGCTCGCAGAGCTTGGCCCTGGCCGTGGCACGCTCATGGCCGACATCCTGCGCGCCACACGCGGCGTGGCTGGCTTTCACGCTGCAGCCGAAATTGTCCTGATCGAAACGTCCCCCGCCCTTCGCGCACGCCAAGCCGAGGCGCTCGCAGGCTATGAGCCCACATGGGAAAATACCTTCGCCCCGAAGCCACAGCCGCTACTTCTCGTCGCAAACGAGTTCTTTGATGCCCTGCCCATTCGGCAGTTTATCCGTGATGAAGCAGGCTGGCGCGAGCGCGTTGTCGGGCTTGAGGAGGGTGCGCTTGCCTTCGGCCTCACAGACGCAACCCAACTTGCAGCTCTAGAACACCGGTTGGATGACACAGAGATTGGCGATCTTGTCGAAGTCTGCGGCCCTGCCGAGGCCGTCGCTTCCGAAATCGGCGCCCATATCGCCGATCATGGCGGATGTGCGCTGATCATCGATTATGGAGACTGGCGATCAAACGGAGACACGTTCCAAGCCGTCAAAGCCCATGAAAAAGTCAGCCCGCTCGACAGCCTCGGCTCAGCCGATCTTACAGCCCACGTTGACTTTCAAGCGCTCGCACAGGCGGCAGAGCCCGCCGCGCATTCGCCCCTCACGCCCCAAGGCGTGTTTTTGGAGCGTCTTGGAATAACCGCCCGCGCGCAAGCTCTCGCCCAAAACCTCACTGGCGCGGCGCTCGAAAGCCATATCGCCGCACATCGCCGCTTGACGCACCCCGAAGAAATGGGGACGCTCTTCAAAGTGATGGCGCTCATGCCAAGTGGTGCGCCCGCCCCCGCAGGATTGCAAAATGGTGCTTGAAATCATAACCGACGAAGGCCTCGCCACGTTCAAACACGGGTTCTTCACCCGTAAGGGCGGTGCATCTTCAGGTATCTTTTCTGGGCTGAACTGTGGCCAAGGCTCCTCGGACCAAAGCGAAATCGTCGCGCTCAACCGTGCCCGCGTCGCCGATGCGCTTGATCTGGGCCCAGAGGACCTCGCGTCGGTGCATCAAATCCATTCTGCAGACGCAATTGCGCTCACAGAGCCGCTCGCCGAGAAGCCTAAGGCCGACGCAATGGTCACTGCGACAAAAGGCATTGGCCTCGCCATTCTCACAGCCGATTGCCAGCCCGTTCTCTTCGCTGACACAACCGCTGGCGTGATCGGCGCGGCCCACGCAGGCTGGAAGGGCGCACAGACTGGCGTGCTTGAAGCCACAGTCGACGCCATGGAAACTCTCGGCGCGACAGCCTCCAACATAACCGCCGTCATCGGCCCCTGCATTTCGCAACGCGCCTATGAAGTGGGCCACGAGTTTTTCGAGCGCTTCGCTGACGAAGACCCCGAAAGCACACGCTTTTTTGTAAGCGGTGCAACGCCTGACAAATATCTCTTTGATTTGCCCGCCTTCGGCCTTGCGCGCTTGCGCGCCCGAGGTGTCGGCGACGCCCGCTGGACAGGCCATTGCACCTATGGGGACGAGGAGCGCTTTTACAGCTACCGTCGCACCACACATCGTGGCGAAAAAGACTATGGCCGCCTCGTCTCAGTGATCCGACTCTAGGCAAAAGATCCGCCACATTTGCCTCAGTTTTAATTCCAAATCACTTTAATATTGTCTCCAATGCGCCCAATCTGCGCCCCAATTCGGGGCTTTATTTACTCTTGAGCAACAATGAAGCCAGCACCGACTGGCACAGTTTGAGGAGTAACGAAATGCAGGCGACCCAGACACGCAAGCGCTGGCTCGACACAATGATCGAGGCCGCGCGTCAAGAAACAACAGCAATGCCTTGGCAGCGTGGCACACGCCGCGCCGCGTTTATCGCAAAGCGTCAAGCTTTGGCCAATGCCGCTTAAGGCAGCCAGTCAAGCCACAGCCAGACCGAAAAGATCGACAACACCGTCGCGACCAAGACAGAGGTCGCGGCGACTTTTTGCGCCTTCCCATACATTGACGCGAAAATATAGGTGTTAACGCCCGGTGCCATCGCCGCCGTGAGCACCGCAGAGCGATACTGCCCCACATCAATCTCCATGACCTTGCCCATGTTCCACACCACTGTGGGGTGCAAAAACAGCGAGACAACACAAACAAACGCAACAAGCTTGATATCACCCTTGATCTTGTAGCGCACGAGCACGCCCCCCAGACCAAAGAGCGCCAGCGGCAGCGCCGTGCTCACAATCATGCCCAAAGCGTCCTTAAAGACCTGCGGCAGCGCAACACCTGACAGGTTTGTCGCGAAGCCGAGCAAAATACCGAGCACAAGTGCGTTGCGAAACATCGCCTTGCCCACAGTCGCCGGCAAAGTGCGCGCAGGCTGCCCCGTCGCATGTGCTCTCGCAATCTCCATAGCGGTGATCCCAAGCCCATAACAAAACGGCGAATGCACCGCCACAATGGCATAATTTGCCGCCAGTGCATCAGCCCCAAAGGCCCGCTCCGTTATCGCGAGGCCCATCATCACCGAATTGGCAAACAGGCAGCAAAAGCCGATGGCAACACTGTCTTCCCAGTCGCGCTTAAAAAGATAGCGCGCGGCCAGAAGCCCCGCAAAAAAACAGGTCGCCGAGCCCGTATAAAAACTCACCAGCAGTGCCGGATCAAAACTCTCACTCAGATCAAGCCCAGCAATCGCCTTAAAGAGCAGCGCAGGGATCGCGAAATTCTGTGTGTACTTCATGATCGCGTCGATCACGCCATCCGAAAACAACGCAAATCTGACAGTGGCGTATCCCGCCCCGACCACAAGAAAAACTGGCAGGATAACGTCGAGAAGCGCTTGCATTTTAGGCCTCTAACTCAATCACCATACCGTCAAAGGCAGGCGTGATATGCGAAGGCGTTTCAGCCTCCAAAGTGGCATAGTCCAGATCAATATGCATGTTCGTGAGTACAGCCCGCTTAGGTGCTGCCCGCTCGATCCACGCGAGCGACTTTTCCAAATGCGCATGGGTCGGATGCGGCGTACGGCGCAGCGCATCAAGCACCCAAACATCTGCTCCCTCAACAGCAAGCCAGCCCTCATCAGACATCTCCGCCACATCAGGCAGATAAACGAGCCCGCCCATGCGAAAGCCCAAAGCCTCGATAGAGCCGTGATTGACCTCAAACGGAACGAGGCTGATTGCCCCGCCTTTGCCTCTGATTTCGAACGGACCGTCGATTGTGTTCATATCCAAAATGGGCGGATAGGGGCTGTCTTTAGGCTGCACAAAGGCATAGCCAAAGCGTGCATAGAGGTCGCGCTGCGTGTCGCCATCGGCCCAGACTTGCAAACGCGCGCGCTGGTTGAACACGATCATACGCAAATCATCAATGCCATGCACATGGTCCGCGTGACTATGGGTATAAACCACAGCATCAAGCGCCCCGACATCAGCGTCCAAAAGCTGCGCGCGCATATCAGGCGATGTATCAATCAAAACCCGCGTGATACCCTCCGCTCCAACACGTTCAACAAGCATGGAGCAGCGGCGTCGGCGGTTCTTCGGGTTTTCTGGGTCACAATCGCCCCAATGGCCACCAAGGCGTGGGACGCCCCCCGAAGAGCCGCAGCCCAATATGGTAAAGCGCAGCTTCTCGCTCATGCAAACACCGCTTTCGTGAAGAGACGCTCAAAATTCCGCTCACACTGCGCGGCAAAGTCTTCATAGCTCAAGCCGTAAACATCTGCTGCAACCTTGGCCGTATGCACCACATATGAAGGTTCGTTCTGCTTGCCTCTAAAGGGCGGCGGGGCAAGATAGGGCGCGTCCGTCTCCACAAGAATGCGCTCAACTGGCGCACTCGCAAAAATATCCCGAATCTCCTGACTTTTCGGAAATGTCCCGATCCCCGACATCGAAAGATAAAATCCAAGATCCAGAGCTGCCTCTGCAAGCTCGCGGCTGGAAGAGAAGCAATGCATCACACACCCGAATGGCGCGTTGCCGTGCTCTTCCGCAAGTATCCGCGCCATATCATCGTCTGCCGCCCGCGCATGAATGATCAGAGGCAAACCCGCCTCCGCTGCCGCCGCGCAGTGAATCCGCAAACTCTTTTGCTGAATGTCCTTGCTGTCGGCGGTGTAATGATAATCAAGCCCCGTCTCGCCGATCCCGACCATCTTGGGGTGTTTGGCCATGCGGCATAGCTCCTCCACACTGGTCAAAGGCTCTTCCGCCGCGCTCATAGGATGCGTCCCCGCAGCGTAGAACACGGGTGCAAACTCCTCGGCAATTGCGCGCACATTCGGCTCGTTTTTCAGCCTTGTGCAGATTGTCACCATACGATGAACACCCGCCTCGACGGCGCGGTTGATATACTCCGCGCGCGCATCATCAAAGTCGGGAAAGTCGAGGTGGCAGTGGCTGTCGGTTATCTTGGTGCTTGAAGTCATCTTGCGCTGTGCTCTGCCACGGATCGTTGAATACGCAAGAACGTATCAAGGATCAGCGCAGCAGGGTCAAGGTTCACCGCCCGCCCATGGCGCGCACGCGCGAGCAATTCATCCGAAAGCGCCGCCCAGCGCTGCGCCGCCTGATGATTGGGCGAAAGCCGCTCAAAGAGCGCTGGCTCGTTCGGGTTCGCTAGGGCTTGCGCCTGCGCTCCCATCGCGCCTGCGCGCGCAAGACGAAACAGCAGCGTCTCCAAAAGCACAAGCAACAGATCAAGCTTCTGCTCGCTGCCCCGCGCAGCAAAGGCCTCTGAAAGTCGCAAGACGCGCGCGCGGTCAAGCTTGGGCAAGCTCTCAAAAATCGCAACCAATTCGCCATATAGCACCAGCCCTTCAAGCTCGAGCATTCGCGCGGCAGCCCCGACAGACCCGCCCGAAAGCGCACTCAAAGCACTGGCTGCCTCCGCACCAAGCCCCGCCTCAACACCCGCCGCTTCAAGGGCGGCGGCGATATCATTCGCCTCAAGCGTATTCAGTCGCAGTTCTCGACAGCGCGAGCGGATCGTCGGCAAAAGCCCCTGAGGTTGATGCGCGATCAGCAAAAAGGTGGTCAGCTTGGGCGGCTCTTCGAGCATCTTCAAAAGCGCGTTTGCCGCCTGCGTATTCATCTCGTCCGCCGCGTCCAAAATCACAACACGTCGCCCGCCTTCCGCCGCTGACATCGACAAAAAATGCCCCAGCTTGCGCACATCATCCACAACGATCACATCGCGCATACGCTTTGTATCTGGGTTCATTGAGCGCGTGATCTTAAACAAGCGTGGCTCACTGCCCGCCAGAATACGTTGTAAAACAGGATGGTCAGCGCGCACATCAAGCCGCTCAGGCTTGGCATCAGGCATATCGCCAAACATCCCCGCCTCTGCCTGCTCTTCGGTTAGCAAAAACCGCGCAATCCGCCATGCCAGTGTAGCTTTTCCCACGCCCTTCGGCCCAGTCAAAAGCCAGGCGTGATGCAACCGCCCCGCATTAAACGCTTGCAGGAAACGCGCCTCGGCAGCCTCTTGCCCATAGAGTTTAGCCGTGTCGCGCGGGTGCGGCGTACCGTCCAGACGGTCAGGTTCGATCAGCGCCTCATCCGCCATCAGAGCGCCACCCTGACAGCCGCAAGAGTATCCGCCGCAATCGCCTCAATATCGCGCCCCGCATCAATCACAGCGAAACGCTCTGGCGCGCCCTTGGCTAGTGCCAAAAAGCCCTGCCGCATCGCAAGCTGCATCTCAAGACCCATATCTTCAAAGCGTTCTTCTGTCGTCTGTCGCGCTTTGGCCCGTGCGAGGCCAAGCTTTGGGTCCATATCAAACAAAAGCGTCAGATCAGCCTCGCGCCCGATCATCAACGCATGAAGCTTGTCCACAACATCGCGCAAATCACCCCGCGTGAGCCCTTGATAGACCCGGGTCGAATCCACAAAGCGATCACAAATCACAATGGTTCCCGCCGCAAGCGCAGGCAAAATCGTGCGCTCCAGATGGTCGCGCCGCGCGGCCGTAAATAGCAGGATCTCTGTCTCGGCAGACCAGCGGTCAGGCTCGCCTTCAAGCACAAGGCTGCGGATCTCTTCCGCGCCCGGAGAGCCGCCCGGTTCGCGGGTGAGCAAAACGCTGTGGCCCTCAGCCTCCAGCGCCTCTTTCAAGAGCTTGGCTTGGGTCGACTTTCCTGACCCGTCCACGCCTTCCAGCGTGATAAACTGCGCTTTAATGTGGCTCAAAGCGCGCCCTCAGCCTCAGCCATCAGCTTTTTGACCACCCGCTGCGACGCCGTCTTCAGACGCACCATCACACCGCCCTGCTCAACCGTCTTGGCCGCGATCAAAGGCACTTCTGTGGCCGCCAGCCCCTCGGGACGGATAATCAGCTTGCCCACTTGGTCACCTGCCATCACAGGCGCCTTCAAGGGGCTATCATAAATGACTTCGGCCTCGACTTTACGATCCGTTGTTCCTGTCGGTACAAGAGTGTTCAGCGCTTTGGCCGCGGTGAGCTGCACAGTCGCCTGTTCCCCCATCCAGACCTCGGCTTCCGCCACGATCTGCCCCTCTTCCAAAAGCTGCGCTGTGGTAAACTGGCGAAATGCCCAACTTGTGATTGCTTCAGCCTCGCGCGCACGTGCTTGCTCGGTCTGCAATCCTGAAATCACAAAAACAATTCGGCGCGCGCCCTGTTTCACAGAGCCGACAAGCCCATACCCTGCTTCTTTGGTATGACCCGTCTTAAGCCCATCCGCGCCAATCCCGAGCCCCAAAAGCGGATTACGGTTAAAGCGGTTCTGGCTTTCTTTCTTGTCAAAAAGAAACTCCTTCTCCGCAAACATCGCATAGAACTCAGGGAAATCTTCAATGATCTTTGTGCCCAGAATAGCCAAATCCCGCATCGACATCCGATGCCTCGGATCAGGCCAGCCATTGGCGTTGGCAAATGTCGAATGAGTCATGCCCAAAGCCTCGGCCCGCTCCGTCATAAAACGCGCAAAGCCCGCCTCTGTCCCATCGGGGCTAAGCGCCTCGGCAATCACAGCACAAGCGTCATTGCCCGACAACACAATGATCCCTCGCAACAGATCTTCGACTTTAACACGCTCGCCCGCCTGCAAAAACATGGTCGAACCTGTATAGCTCATCGCATGTTCAGAGACACGCAGCTCTTCGTCAAGCTTGAGTCGCCCGTCGCGCACAGCCTCAAACGCCACATATAGCGTCATCAGTTTACTCATAGACGCAGGCGGCAAAGGCACATCCGCATCCTTAGAGAGCAAAACAGTGCCCGTGGTGTAATCGAGCACAAAAGCCGAGGTTGCCTGCGTTTCAAAGGCCGCAAGGCTGAGCGACTGACCCGCTAGCGCGAGCCCGAAAACAAAAGAAGAAAAGGCCGCGCGCAGCATCAGCGCCTCCGTCCGTTTGGGGTTTAGTTTCTCACCGCGTAAGCATCGTTAAAGCCTTGCGACTTAACTTTCTTGAGCAGCTGCGCAAGATCAGACTTGCTCTGAGCGGGTCCGACAATCACACGCCAGAAGGTTTTGCCGTTCAGGCTCTGCTGCTTCACAGTCGGAACCATGCCCGCTGTGCGCATCGCCGTCGCGGTGTTCCCCGCATTTTTTTCAACACTGAAAATACCGATCTGCACAAAAGGCTTCGCCAAGGACGAAGTAGCCACTGGCGCAGCTACAGGAGCAGGCGTCAGAGGGGCCTCCAAAGCAGCATCTGCCGCATCAATCGCCGCACCCGCACTCTCGATAGGGTCAAGCGATGTCTCGGCAACAAACTCGGGCTCGCTCAGCCCCGCCGCCCCATCCGTCGCAGGATCAGCTTCGACAGCGACTTCCTCACGCCGCAGCGCCGTTACATTTAGCTCTTTTGGCGCCCCTGCAAGCATCCCCAAGGCGTCCGCCGCATCTGAAGAGATCTGCAAGCGTGGGCCTGGGTTTTCCCGCTCACGACGGAACAACGCCCCCACCACAAACTTACCGTTAGAAGGGTTGCGGATAATCACGCGCTCAGGCTCTTTGACATCAGGATGCGCAACCCAGACCCCGCCAAGCGAGGGGCGACCATCCCAAAGACCCGCTTCACTCACCTGAAACACATCAGGCGCTTCGACATCGCGTTCAACTGTCTTTTGCCCTGCAGCAGCCGATGCAACATTGGCCTCGCCTTCAACCTTGGGCTTGAAAAGCGTAAATTCACCGCCCTCTTCACATCCGGCCATCACCAAGACAGCCCCGAACATCAAGCCAAGCTTGCGTGCGCCGCCAAATCCGTAGGAAATATACTGTTTATACATTCTGCTCTCTGCCAACTCCCGCCGAACTGCCCCAAGAGACAGCCCTGCCCGCTTCACCACCGCGCTTTTTCACACGCTTTGAGCAAGAGCTTAGCCTTTTGGGCCGCTTATGAAAAGTCTGCGCTTCGCAATCGGCATAAATTCGTCAGCCGAAAAGACCTATAAAATGACATCTCTGTAAAAATCTTCACCCAATGTGTGTTTTTGTGGTTTTCACTGCCACAATCTCAGGCTAAGGAAGCCGCGTCGGAGGAGTGGCAGAGTGGTTGAATGCACCGGTCTTGAAAACCGACGAGGGTTAACGCCCTCCGTGGGTTCGAATCCCACCTCCTCCGCCATCTACCACTTTTGCTAGATTTGAATAGGTCGCCTTGGGCGGCCTTTTTCTTTTGTTTTTATGAGCTTGAGGCACTTTCCCAATTGCCTTGAGTTTCTTTCGATAGTGCCTATATTTATTCCTTGAGTGGTATGAATTGTGGTATTTTTAAATGAGCCTATCTGGAAAACTCACAAAGAAGCTAGTTGAGAATCTTGGCGCTGGGCGACACGGCGATGGCAATGGGCTGTATCTGGTGGTCGATCCTTCTGGTGCACGGCGCTGGATCGTACGCGTTGTGGTTAAAGGCCAAAAGAATAAGCAGGGTGCGCCGCTGCGCACTGACTTTGGCTTAGGCGGTGCTGACATTGTGACCCTCAACCAAGCGCGAGAACGCGCATTGGAATATCGCCGGATGGCAAAGCAGGGCTTGAACCCTCGCTTCAATGCACGGCAAGCAATCCCGACTTTTGAAGAAGTGGCGCAACAAGTTCACTTAGACCGTATGCCGACTTGGAAAAACGCCAAGCATGGCCAGCAATGGATCAACACATTGCGAGATTACGCCTTTCCCAAGATCGGGCGGATGCCGATTGATAGCATTGACCAGCCTGAAGTGATGATGTGCCTTGCGCCTATCTGGACAGACAAACATGAAACAGCCAAACGGCTGGCCCAGCGCATAAAGACTGTTCTTGATGTGGCACGCTCCAAGGGCTTCCGCTCTGGCGAAAACCCCGTGACTGCAATCAAAGACGCTCAGGCATTGCCAAAGGTCAAAGCCAAGGTGAAACACCATAAGGCGATGGCGTGGCGTGATGTGCCTACGTTCTATGCCGACCTCAAGACGCACAACGCGATGGCGGCAAAGGCGCTGATGTTTACTTGCCTCACGGGATCACGAACTGGCGAGGTTCTGGGAATGCGCTGGGATGAACTCGACCTCGATGCGCAGCTTTGGACTTGTCCAGCGGAGCGGATGAAAGGTGGAGAGGATCACCGTGTTCCGCTAACCGATGAAATGCAAGCAATCATAGAACCGTTGAAGGCGCTGGAATCGGAATATGTGTTTGAGGGCCAGAGACGGCACAAGCCTTTGTCGAACATGGCCATGTTGATGCTCTTGCGCCGGATGCAGGTTGAGGGCGTCACGGTACATGGTTTCCGCTCAACCTTCCGCGACTGGGCGGCAGAGGTGGCAAACGTACCGCGTGAAGTCGCTGAAATGAGCTTGGCGCACCAAGTTGGGTCTGATGTGGAGAGGGCGTATGCCCGCTCGGACTTATTGGAAAAACGCCGGGTCTTGATGAGCGATTGGTCAAAGTTCATTACTGGCATGTCGTCATAAAAAAGGGACGTAAAAGGGATGTTTTGCCCACTAGGTTACACAACACTTAAGAAGCTATGGGACACAAATCGGGCGGCTTTTTCTTGGAAAACCATGAATCTAGATCGCATGTTTGAACTGATGTTCGATGAAGGCAATCCGGCAGAATCAACTTGGATGGCAGAGAGGTTCTCTACGGATGAGTTGATTGAAAAAGTCCTTCTTGAAAAAGCCTTTGAAGGCGGGCTGTTTGTTTCATCACCATCTGGGAAAATTATGAAAATCGATGTGCCATTCTTCACTTCTGTAGACTATTTTTTTCACGTCATGCAGTCAGTTCCTGAATTTTTCAACGAACAATGTCGCCACTTTGAGCCCACTTGCATCAACCCTCAAAGGTTTTCCGAAATTACTAAACTGAAAAAAGAGGGCAAGGATCCGTGGTGGGAAATGAGAGAGCATCAAGGTTTTTGCAGCATGAATTACTATCATGACCGCCAAACCTGTCTGACGTCAGCCCCTGCTGGACAGATCTGAGCATTTGAACAACGGAGGATTTCTGGTTCATCTTATCGATTAGGAGATCGAGATGACAAAGAAGCCTACCACATCGAAAGATGCCGCCGACAAGGTGGTTAAGAACATCCGCCGCAAGACACGGCAAACCTATTCAGCGGAGGAGAAGATCCGCATTGTTTTGGCAGGTCTGCGTGGCGAGGAAAGTATTTCTGTGTTGTGCCGTCGTGAGGGGATCGCTGAGAGCCTGTATTATAGCTGGTCTAAGGAATTCCTTGAGGCAGGCAAGCGACGTCTGTCTGGGGACACTGCGCGTCAGGCGACGTCGCCAGAAGTGAAGGAGCTGCGTTCAGAGTCGCTGGCATTGAAAGAGTGCGTGGCGGATCTGACTCTTGAAAACCGGCTGCTCAAAAAAAGCATGACAGGAAATGGGGGATACGAGGAATGAGGTATCCAGCATCCGAGAAGCTTGAGATCATCCGCACCGTCGAAGGCTCACACCTGCCAGTCAAACAGACGCTTGATATGCTGTGCATTCCGCGCAGCACATTTTATCGATGGTACGATCTTTATCTCGATGGTGGTCTGGACGCGTTGGCGGATCATTCGCCGCGTCCCAAGTCTGTCTGGAACCGTATCCCAGACGTCAGGCGCGATGATTTGATCGAGTTTGCATTGGAGCACGAGGCGTTGTCGACACGCGAGCTTGCCGTCAAATACACGGATGAGAAGCGGTATTTTGTCTCTGAATCATCAGCTTACCGCATTCTAAAAGCAGCTGACCTGATCACTGCGCCTGATTATGTGGTGATCAAGGCTGCTGACGAGTTCACAGACAAAACCACAGCTATCAACGAGATGTGGCAGACTGATTTTACCTACTTTAAGATCATCGGCTGGGGCTGGTATTATCTGAGCACAATCCTGGACGATTACAGCCGCTACATCATTGCATGGAAACTCTGCACAAATATGCGTGCTGAGGACGTAACAGACACGATCGAGCTGGCATTGGCTGCATCCGGTTGTGATCAAGCCACTGTTCGGCACAAGCCGCGCCTGCTCAGCGATAACGGCTCCTGCTACATCTCTGGCGATCTGGCTGAGTGGCTGGAAGGGCAAAGAATGGATCACGTTCGCGGAGCACCGCTCCACCCGCAAACGCAAGGTAAGATCGAGCGCTGGCACCAGACCATGAAGAACCGTGTTCTGCTGGAAAACTATTACCTGCCCGGCGATCTCGAGCGTCAGATCGGGGCTTTTGTCGAGTATTACAACAACCAGCGCTACCACGAGAGCCTGAACAACGTCACACCCGCTGACGTCTACTTCGGGCGCGATAAAGCCATTTTGAGGGAAAGGGAGAAGATCAAAAGCCAAACAATCCGCCAACGCCGCTTGCAACATCAAAAACAAGCAGCATAATCAATCACACGAACGAACCAGAGCCTCCTGTGCTCAAGCCGATCTGATGTCCAACTTTATATGACGACGGACAGGCTTCGCCCAACCGCGAAACCGAAGCCATGCGCGACGGCTCCGATGCCGTCTCCGACTGGCCGCTTCTCAACGCACTGGTCAACACTGCTTCAGGCGCGACTTGGGTCTCGCTGCACCACGGTGGCGGCGTCGGTATGGGCTTTAGCCAGCACTCAGGCGTGGTCATCTGCGCAGACGGAACACCCGAAGCCGCCAAGCGCCTTGAACGTGTCCTCTGGAATGACCCCGCCTCAGGCGTCTGGCGTCACGCCGATGCAGGATATGAGGAGGCGCTCGACTGCGCCCGCGTCAACAAGCTCCGCCTGCCTGGCATTCTTGGCAATTGAGCTCACAGGGTGTGCAACCTCTGCGCACCCGACACACCTGTCGTGTCCCCACCGCACGCACCGTTACCTAATTTTCTCTTACCAAAATTGCCATTCAGGCGGTGCACGGGTTGTGCACGGGTTGTGCACGCTTTTCACCCCCCTCAATCTGGCGGCCAAAAGCAGCGTTAACCTTTCAAAACGCAGCTCTAGGATTTGCCTAAGCAAAGCCTGCTAGACTTACCAAAACCTAAGAAAAATAAGCTTCTAGAGCTGCCCCAAGGCCCACTCCAACCCTTCAACATATCCCGCCACACCATGACCAACGATCACATGATCGGCTCGCAAACTGACGTAAGAATGATGCCGAAACGCCTCCCGCTTGTGCACATCCGAGATATGGACCTCGACGACAGGCCCGTCAAAAGCGCTGAGCGCGTCTAGGATTGCCACAGACGTATGCGTATAGGCCGCAGGGTTGATCACAATCGCACTCGCCGCATCACGCGCCTCTTGGATCCAGTCCACGAGCACGCCTTCATGGTTGCTTTGACGAAAGTCGACAACAGCGTTTGGCGCGGCTTTGCGGCACATAGCCTCCACATCTGCGAGCGTATCAGAACCATAGATTTCAGGCTCCCGCTTACCCAGGAGGTTGAGGTTGGGTCCGTTCAAAACAAAGATGGTCTGCGCCATGATGCGTCCTTTTCAGCTTGCCCCGACAGTGGCCAGTACGCGCAGAAAGTGCAAGCCAGACATGCCAAGGGCCCCCACATATCTTGCAGAGGCCCTTGATTTTGTGGTGCTTTACGAAAGCTTCAGTCCTGCGGGATGCGCAGCACCTGACCAGGGTAAATCTTGTCTGGGTCCGAAAGCATTGGCTTGTTGGCTTCAAAAATCTCCATATAGCGTGAGCCTTTGCCCAGCGCCTTTTCAGAGACAGCCCAGAGCGTGTCGCCCTTTTCAACGGTGTGGAAATTGGCTTCGCCCGCGTCGTCTTCGACTTCGGCAACGCCATCAACATTGCCAACTGCGAGGATTACTTTTTCGCGCATTTCCTCAGAAACAGCGTTCCCCGTGACTTTGACTTTGTCGCCTTCGATCACGATGTCGAGGCCCTCGGCGTCAAGCCCGAGATCCGCAACTTCTTTCTTCAAATCATCGGCGGTTGGTTCTTCACTCTTGAGGCGTTTGCCTGAGCGCTTGAAAAAACTGAAAAGACCCATCTGGCCCTCCTTTACTCATATACAAACCAGACTTTGGGCGATCAGCGAGCCCCCTGCAAGGGGGAAATCACGCCGCCTCTGCCCCATCAGTAAACTGAAGCCGCGCCAGTCGCGCATAGAGCCCGTTTTCCGCGACAAGCGCATCATGCGTACCCTCAGCCACAACCGCTCCATCCTGCATCACAACGATACGGTCTGCTTTTTTGACGGTCGCCAAACGATGCGCCACGATCAAAGTGGTGCGGTTCTTTGAGAGATGCTCAACAGCCTCCTGCACCGCGCGTTCGCTCTCGGCATCAAGAGCCGATGTGGCCTCATCCAACAGCAGCACAGGCGCATCCCGCAAGATCGCCCGCGCAATCGCTACGCGTTGCTTCTGTCCCCCCGAAAGCATCACGCCGCGCTCTCCAAGCTTGGTGTCATAGCCCTCGCTCAAAGCTTCAATAAACTCGTGTGCCGCCGCAGCCTTGGCTGCAGCCTCAACCTCAGCATCGCTTGCCTCTGGGCGGCCAAAGCGAATGTTGTCGCGCGCGCTGCCCGAGAAGATCACAGGGTCTTGCGGCACCACAGCGATCTGGCTGCGGAAATCTTCCCGCTGCATCTCGCGCAGGTCCACACCGTCGAGCTTGATCGCCCCCTCCTGTGGATCATAAAATCGCTGGATCATTTGCATTACAGTGGTTTTGCCAGCCCCTGACGGACCAACAAAAGCAACGGTCTCACCTGGTTTCACAGCAAGGCTCACCGCATCCAGCGCCTGACGATCAGGCCGTGACGGATAGGCAAAGCTGACACTCTCAAAGCGTACATCGCCCCTCAAAGGCGCAGGGCAATCCTTGGGCGCAGCGGGATCATTCACTTTGTCTGTGGCGTTCAAAAGCTCCACAAGCCGCTCTGTCGCGCCAGCCGCGCGCTGCAACTCACCCCAGATTTCCGAAAGCGCAGCAACCGCGCCCGCAACCATGATTGCATAAATCACAAACTGTACCAACGCACCCGAGCTCATCTGATCCGCACGCACATCCCGCGTCCCGATCCAGAGAACCCCGACAACGCCAGCAAAGACCAAAAACATCACCGCGACAGTCATAATCGAGCGCACTGTGATACGCTGTTTCGCCACCTCGAAACTCTTCTCTGTCACGTCAGAAAAGTCCCGCCGCGCCACGCTTTCCTGCGCAAAGCTCTGGACCGTCTGAACCGCGCTCAGGGTTTCGGCTGCCTGTCCCGATGAGGCCGCAATCCAGTCTTGGTTTTCGCGGCTCAGCACACGCAAGCGCCGGCCCAGCGTCAGAATCGGCACGACCACGAGGGGCACGATCAACAACACAAGCCCCGTGAGCTTGGCGCTTGTGAAGAGCATCAAAATCATTCCGCCCAAGAATATCAGCACATTGCGCAGCGCCACTGAAACCGACGAACCAATCACCGATTGGATCAAGGTGGTATCCGTTGTGATGCGGCTCAGGATTTCGCCTGTCATCACCGTCTCATAAAAGCTCGGCGACAGCCCGATCACGCGATCAAACACAGCTTTGCGGATATCGGCCACAACGCGTTCTCCCAGCCGAGTGACAAGCGCATAGCGCAGCCCCGTGCCCAGAGCCAGAAGAGCAGCGACGCCGATCGCGGCGACAAAATAAAGATCGAGTATCTCGACATTTTCAGTGCTGAAGTTGTCGATCACACGGCGCACAGCCAGCGGCAAAGTGAGCGACAACGCCGCCGTCAGCATCAGCGCCAAAATAGCCGCAACAACGAGTCCACGGTAAGGTGCCATAAATGGCATCAACGCCTTGAGCGCAGCCACGTCCTTCGTACCCGCGCGTTCTTCGCCGTCTTTTACTGTTGTTCGTGCCATGTTTTACGCGCCTTTCAAGTCTAGCGCTTTTTGAAGGGCCAAGGCAGGGCCGTCAAGCATTCAACTGTGGCGATGTAAGATGATTTGGAGCGGGCGGCGGGAATCGAACCCGCGTCATTAGCTTGGAAGGCTAAGGTCTTACCACTACACAACGCCCGCTTCGGTGGCAGCAATATCGGCTGCTTGCGGGAGCGTCAAGCGCCCTCGTCGCCCTCCCATGGTTCAATCAGCTCAGACCCCTCTGAACGGTTGCTATTGATCATGCGGCTGACCCGATGGGTGATGAGCACATCTTCCTCGGCAGGGAGCATCAACCGAGCCGCACCCTTCCCTTCTTCGCCAAGCCATTTGCCCCAATCCTTGCGTTCAAGAATCACTGGCATCCTGTCGTGCACCCGTCCCGTCAGCTCGTTTGACGCGATCGTCACCATCGCGCAGGTTGCGATCGGCCCGTCATCGCTTTCCCACTCTTGCCAGATCCCAGCCAATGCCATTGGATCACTGTCGCGGCGCGCATAGTACCAAGGCAGTTTCATACCGCTCGCCGAAGCCCATTCGTAATATCCACTTGCAGGGATGATACAGCGCCGCGCCCGCGCTGCGCCTTTGAAAGCGGGCTTTTCGGCTAGCGTCTCAGCCCTTGCATTGATCAGCAGAGGCCCCGCATTCGCAGCCTTGTACCACGCTGGAATAAACCCCCAGCGCATGCCAACCAAGGCGCGCCCCTCACCGCTCATGCGCACCACATGCACAGGATCGGTCGGGCAAATATTGTAGTTTGGAACTGCAGGCAAACTGTTGGCGGGCAAAGCCGCAAAGAGCTTTGCCATGGAATCGCTTGGAAGGCTAACTGCAATACGTCCACACATCGATTAAAGGCTAGAGCACTCGTAAGAGAGGTAAAAGCGATGAAACAATTTTGTTGCCTTTGATATACATGTTACATATCAATCTAAAATCAATTGGGAGGTGTAACACTTTATGGAATTCTACGGATACTTCCGCAGTTCGAGTTCTTATCGCTGCCGCATCGCGTTCAACCTGAAAGGCGTTGAACCGCACTTCCGACCTGTGCACCTCAAAAACGGCGCACAGCATGACCCTGCTTTCAAGGCACTTAATCCACAAGGCCTTCTGCCCGCACTCGTGACGGATGAGGGCGATGTTCTGATACAGTCTCTGGCCATTCTCGAATGGCTAGACGAAACGCATCCAAACACGCCGATTCTGTCTAAAAACCCTGTTACACGCGCCAAAGAACGTGGCTTCGCACAAGTCATCGCCTGTGAGGTCCACCCGCTGCAAAACCTAAGGGTGCTCAAATACCTGACAGGTGATCTCGGCCTAGACGAAGCCGCCAAAGACGCGTGGCTCGCACGCTGGCTGCGCGACGGGCTTGAAGCCTGCGAAGGCCTCCTTGCCCAGCGCGACGAGCAGAGCGAATTTTGCTTTGGTGATACACCCGGCCTTGCCGATATCTGCCTCGTGCCACAGGTCTTTTCCGCAGAGCGTTTTGGCATTCCTTATGCCGATCTGCCGCATATTTCCGCCGTATACGCCGCTTGTCAGTCGCTCTCAGCGTTTGACAAAGCAGCGCCAAAGAACCAGCCTGATTTCGAAGCCTGAAGCTCGAATCTCTGGGCCAACCAGACGTGTCAAAAAAGGGAGTAAAAACATGTCACTTATGAAAAACGCACTCAAAGGGTTTGCCGTTGCCGCAGCCCTCGCAGTGACAGGAGCGTCCGCACAGGCGCAAGACGTCACACTGAAGTTCCACCAGTTCCTGCCACAGCAAGCCAACGTGCCAAAGCTGATCATCGACCCTTGGATTCAGCGCGTCGAAGAAGCCTCCGGTGGCAAGATCAAGATTGACCACTTCCCATCCATGCAGCTCGGCGGCAAGCCACCTGAGCTCATCGGTCAGGTGCAGGACGGCGTTGCAGATATCGTCTGGACAGTTCTCGGCTACACACCAGGCCGCTTCCCACAGGCCGAAGTCTTTGAACTTCCCTTCATGATGAACAACGCCGAGGCCACATCACGCGCCTTCTGGCACTTCGCCGAAGCCAATATGTTCGACAAGGACCTCAAGGATTTTAAAATCCTCGCGACATTCGTCCACGGCCCAGGCCTCATCCACTCCAACAAACCCATCACAAGCGTAGCAGACCTCAACGGCGTCAAGCTGCGCGCGCCCACACGCGTCATCAACCAGATGGTCTCGGGCCTCGGCGCAACACCTGTTGGTATGCCGGTGCCTGCTATTCCTGAAGCCCTCTCCAAAGGCGTGATCGACGCGACAGTGATCCCATGGGAAGTCACAGCTGCTTTGAAAGTCCCAGAGCTTGTCGGAAACCACACAGAGTTCGGAACAGAAGCGCTCTACACAACTGCTTTCGTCTTCGCGATGAACAAGCAGAAGTATGAAGGCCTCTCAGACGAGCTCAAAGCCGCGCTCGACAGCCAGTCAGGTGCTGATCTTTCAGCCCTCGCAGGCAAGCTGATGCAAGGCGCTGACGCAGGTGGCCGTGAAGCTGCAGCAGCCAATGGCAACAACATCATCACTCTGACAGACGCGCAAGTCGCAGAGTGGAAAGACGCTTCAAGCGGCGTTGCTACAAGCTGGGTCGAAGACATGAACAGCAAAGGCTTTGATGGCCAAGCTTTGCTTGATCAAGCCAAAGCTCTGATCAAAGAGAACGGCATGTAAGCTTTTATGAGCTGAAACCATAAGCCGCGGCAGCCCAGAGTTGCCGCGGTTTTTTTGTGCCCTCTAAAGTTCACGCAGCCAGAACTGCAATGCCTTTGAGCTTTCTGAATCCTCGCCCAAATCCCGCCAGCGAAACTGCGCAATAACGCCCTCAAGCGGTATATAGCCCCGTCCCCGCCAAAAGGGATCAAGCGGTCGGTAGCCTTTAGGCTCCATGGGATGCTCCCCACGCACGACCGCGCAAAATGCCACTTTCCCAAAACCAAGCTCTCGCGCATGCGCTTCACGCGCTTCAAAAAACGCATGCCCAATCCCTCGCCCGCGAAACTCTGGCAACAGAACAGACTCAGCACAATAGAACACGTCCCCGAGATCAATTTCGCTGTCTGCAAACGCCGCCGCAAAATCATCCGAATGTCCCATGAGTGGCATCCCCGTGGCCGCGCCCACAAGCCTGTCGCCCTCAAATGCACCGACAACAATAGCGCCATCATTGGCCCGATACGGCTCTAAGTAGCGCCGTTCATAGGCAAAGTCGCCGTCATATAAATAAGGAAAGTCGGCAAATACTTTTATGCGCAGCCGCGCCAGATCATCAAGGACTGCGTCCAGCGCACGCCCCGTCAGGGTGCGCAGCTCCATCAGCGGCTCACTTGCGCCACCCAGTCGGCGAGGTTGTAATAGGTCACAACACGGCTGATCTTATCGCCCTCAAGGCTAAAAAAAGACCCCGCAGGCAAACGATAGCTTTGTCCATTGGCTTCGGGCAGACCGCTGTCTGTCGCAAGATAGGTGCCGTTTACAATATACTCCGCTGCAGCCCGTGTACCGCCTTCTGCCGCAAAAATCACCATATCGGTCAGCTCTTCTTGGTAGCAGCGGCTCATATGCGCACAAAACTCACCAAAAGCCGCCTTTCCACGCCGAACTTGGCCTTCGTTGACATGATGCGCCACATCTTCGGCCACACAAGCCAACATGGCCTCGATATCGCCAGCATTAAATGCTGCAAAATAGGCTTCAACAGTTTTGCTCATGTGCCCTCCTGAGGCGCACCCCAATGCGCCGTAATCTGAGCGATAATTTGATCACGCGCCTCGCGATACGCGGCCAGCTTGGCCTCACGTCCTTCGCCCTTGGCAGTCGGGTCCATGATCGGCCAATACTCAAGATCGGTATGAAAGCCTTTGGTCAGGCTCTCGGCCAGATTGCGGCTCGTTGGCGACAACGCCACCACCACATCAAAAGAGCTGAGCACCTCGCCCATCTCTTCCATCTCTTCAAAGCTGCGCGAGCGATGGCGTGAAATTTCCACACCGAGTTCCTCGCAAACAGCCACGCAAAACCCGTCAATCTCCAGATCATTGCGCACGCCTGCAGATTGGACATATGTGCCCGAGCCGTAGAACTTTTTCATCAAGCCTTCCGCCATAGGCGAGCGCACTGCATTATGATCGCAGCAAAACAACACCGATTGCGGAAGCTTATTCCCCAAACCCTAGCCCCCGAAATGTAGAACGCAGACGAGTGTAAAAAGCCGCCGCGCCGTGTCATTATCCACTTCGGCTTTGCCCTCGAGACGTTCCGCCAAGATGCGCGCGCCCTCATTGTGAATGCCGCGCCGCGCCATATCGATCGTTTCGATCTGACTGGGTGGCATCGTCTTTACAGCGTCAAAATAGCTCTCACAAATCTGCCAATAGTCTTTCACAACTTGACGAAACGGCGACAGCGAGAGATGGAACTCCGCCGCCTTATCCTCAGCCTCGGTCAACACATCAAATACAAGCCGCTTGTCACGGATCGAAAGCCCCACATGGTAGGGCCCTTCTGGGACAGCACGCTCGTCGCGCTTGGGCAGCGTGAAGACATTGTCTTCCAGCAAATCATAGATTGCCACCTTCCGCTCCTGCTCGATCTCTGGCGTCGGCGGCGGCAGGTTGCTGTCATCCAGCTCAATATGAGAAATCCGCGACATCATCATGCGCCTTCCACTTCACTTAACGTCCCCACGCGCAGGCTAGCGCGTTTCACCAAATCTAGCGCGCACCCCACCGATTGCAACGACAAGCATGCACCACACCGTGCAAAAAGCTGCCGCAAGACCCTTTTTCTTTCTCTAAATATCCTGGGGAAAGCGCGAGGAGGGCAAAGCCCCCCTCGCCAAGGCGATTTGGCGCAGCCAAAGCGCAACTCAAATTGCCGCGCCTTCAGAGTTCGTTCAAATGATTCAAGCGCGCCCGAACGCTGAGACCGTGCGCTTCAAGGCTTTCAGAAATCGCCAGCGTTTCCGCCGCAGGTCCGATTGCGCGCAAAGCGGCAGGGGTCATTTTCGCAAGCGTTGTACGCTTCACAAAATCCATCACCGACAGGCCAGAAGAGAACCGCGCCGAGCGCGCAGTCGGCAAGACATGGTTCGGCCCGCCCACATAGTCACCAATCGCTTCGGGCGTCCAAGCGCCAAGGAAGATTGCTCCCGCGTGGGTAATCTGTTCACTCAGCCCATCAGGGTCCGCCACACAAAGCTCCAGATGCTCGGGCGCAATACGGTTAGAAAGCACGGCCGCAACGTCAAGGTCAGGCACAAGGATGACCGCGCCGTAATCGCGCCAGCTCTTACCCGCAATTTCGCGCCGCTCGAGCGTGAGCAAATGCCGCTCGATTGCCGCCTCCACAGCTTTCGCCATAGCACGGTCAGTGGTGATAAGGATCGATTGAGCACTCTCGTCGTGCTCGGCCTGTGAGAGCATATCCAGCGCAATCCAGTCAGGGTCGTTGTCCCCGTCGGCAATCACCAAAATCTCGCTTGGTCCCGCGATCATATCGATGCCGACCTTGCCAAAAACCCGCCGCTTGGCCGCCGCGACAAAGGCGTTGCCAGGCCCCGTGATCTTATCAACGGGCGCGATGCTCGTCGTTCCGTACGCCAACGCAGCAACAGCCTGTGCCCCACCGATACGATAAATTTCATCGACGCCCGCGAGCCGTGCCGCAAGCAGAACGAGCGGATTGGCCACTCCGTCAGGTGTGGGAACAGTGATCGCCAGCCGCTCAACCCCCGCCACTTTCGCGGGGATCGCATTCATCAAGACAGACGAGGGGTAAGACGCCAGCCCCCCCGGCACATACAGGCCAGCGGCGCTCACTGGCGTCCAGCGCCAACCCAGTGTTGCACCACTTTCGTCCACCCAGCTCGCATCTTCAGGCATCTGGCGCGCGTGGTAGGCGCGGATGCGCTCGGCAGCAAGCTCCAGTGCCTCTCGCTCATGCTGGGGAACCTCAGCAATCAACGCCTCGATCTCCTCAGGCGCAAAGCGCAGAGTTTCAGGCGTCAGCGTCAGACGATCATAGCGTTCGGTGAGCTCAATAACCGCCGCATCTCCGCGCGCGCGCACATCCGCAATAATCTCGGCAACAGCCGCGTCCACATCAGGGCTGTCCTCACGTTTCGCCCCCAAAAGGGCGGCAAACTGCTCTTCAAAGTCTGGCGTTGTCGCGTCGAGAAACTGTGGCATGGTCGTCCTTTCAAGGCTTGCGCCCGTCTTAGCCCCAGAGACCACCGCCCTCAAGCGCCAGATGTGTCGCAGTCAGCTCTCGTGGCTTGGGGTTTTCTTTGACGGAGCCACGTATGGCCGCGTCACATCCTTGAGTGTGACTTCAAGCGCTTCACAGTCAAGACGGATCGCGCCGTCGCCCGCGAGCGTCAGAACAACCTTGCCTGTAGGGGTCTCGCCCGCCTCCCACTCCATCGTAAGGAGCGACAGAACCGTTTCCTTATCGTCCCGTTCAAGCCCCTGTGTGGCCACACCCAACACAGTGTCAAACGCGAGTAACGCCTGCACCCGCTCAGGAGCGTGGCGGGTTTGAGATTTATCTTCCCAGCGAAAACGATTGATCAAAAGCGCAAAGCGGCGCGCCTTGCGGTCATATTTCATTTCGGTGATCGGAAAGACAGCGTCCTGCACAAGAGCCGATATCACCTTCAGGTCATCCGTATCCATCGCCCCAAGGTTCAGTGGCCGCTCGGCCCCGTCCTCAAAGCTTGCATCCACACTCATGATGCTTTCACCCGTTCGACTTTTGCACCAATGCCCGAAAGCTTGCGCACCACATGCTCATAACCGCGATCGAGGTGATAGACACGGTTCACAACGGTTTCACCCTCCGCCGCCATACCCGCCAAGATCAACGAAACAGACGCGCGCAGATCGGTCGCCATCACTGGCGCCCCCTTGAGACGCTTCACGCCCTTCACAGTCGCCGTGCCGCCGTGCACTTCAATATCTGCCCCCATACGCTCAAGCTCGGGCGCATGCATAAAGCGGTTCTCGAAAATCTTCTCTTCGAGGACAGATGTGCCCTCTGCTGTGCAGAGCAATGCCATCATCTGCGCCTGCAAATCGGTCGGAAAGCCCGGGAAAGGCTCCGTCGTCACATTCACCGCCTTGATCGGCCCCGTCTTGCGCGCCACTTTGAGGCCCGAAGCTGTCTCTTCCACATCAATGCCCGCCTCGTTGAGCTTTGCAACAAAGCTCTCGACAAGGCTCAGCTTGCCGCCAAGACACTCAACTTCACCACCGCAAATCGCAGGGGCAAGCATATAGGTTCCAAGCTCGATCCGGTCGGTCACAACCTGATGGGTCGCCCCACCAAGTCGGTCCACACCCTCAATAGTGATCGTGCTTGTGCCGTCGCCGTCAATCTGCGCACCCATCTTGCGCAAGCAGTCTGCAAGATCGACAATCTCGGGCTCACGCGCGGCGTTGTTGATCACAGTTGTGCCCTTCGCAAGGGTCGCTGCCATCATGATATTCTCAGTCGCCCCGACAGAAGCGAAAGGAAAGTCGATCACCGCGCCTTTGAGCCGCCCGCCGCCTGCCTTGGCGTGCAGATAGCCTTCCCTCAGCTCAATCGTCGCGCCCATTTTCTCCAAACCATCAGTGTGGATGTCCATCGGGCGCGCGCCAATCGCACAACCACCAGGAAGCGAGACCACAGCGTGCCCCTCACGCGCCAGAAGCGGCCCCAGCACAAGATTTGACGCGCGCATTTTGCGCACAATATCATAGTCCGCACGGGTATTGATTTCCCCGTGGCACGACATAGCAATCACTTGGCCATCCGAGAGCGCAGAAATCTCTGCACCAAGGCTTTCCAAAAGCTGTGTCATGGTGCGAATATCAGAGAGACGTGGCGCATTGGTCAGCGTCAGCGGCTCTTCGCTCAAAAGCGTGGCCGGCATCAGGGCAAGACAAGCATTTTTCGCCCCTGCAATCGGGATCTGCCCACTTACGGGGCCGCTGCCTGTTACGATAATCTGATCCATCTGCTCTACCCTTTATCTTTACTCGTCGCACTCTCACCACTTTGTGCGGCGGTGCGTGCCTTAGCCTGCGCCTTACGGCGCGCCATATTGGCCTTTAAAGCCGCTTTCAAGCGGTCTTCACGGGCGGTTTCACCCTTGGCTTTCGGTTTTGTGTTTTTTGGCTCCATAATGGTCTCTTATAGCGCTTGAGCATAAGCGTCCAGATTGGCCTTGCGTGAAAGCTGAATTGGGTCTAATCACCCGCCACATCGTTGCTGCAGTAGCTCAGTGGTAGAGCGCGTCATTGGTAATGACGAGGTCGGGAGTTCAATCCTCCCCTGCAGCACCAGATTTTCCCCTCAAAGCTTCGCACAAAGCCGAAAGGCTTTGTTTCGCCCTAAAATACCCGCATCTTTCGGCTAAAACCTCCTCGCATCACAACGGGCGGGCATAGCATGAGCCTTCTAAGATACAGCTTCATACTGGCAATCCGTGCCACACCACACCTTATCGTGTCGAAATTCTTTTTCGAGTTTCGCCTCGGCTTTTATGGTGTTTTGGCGACGTTTCTCGCCGTTCTCGCCGCATTTACGGCGCCTGTAATGATCATCTTTGTACCGCTCACGATTGCCTTCACCAATACAGCCAACACGCTTACAAACTTGCACTCCTTGCTTGGGTTCATCGGCGTGGCGCGCCGCCAGAGGCTGGAGTATCTGATCAGTGAGGTGATCAAAATAAGTGTGATGCGTGGCTTGTCGTCTCTGCTCGCCAGCGCGCTTGTCGTATTCATGCTGGTCGGCCTATATGGCCCTGCACACCTCGCAGACCTTTTTGCTGCGCCGCTTGAGGCCCTCGCACGCGATATGGCCCTCTTCAACGAAGGGCGCATTCCCGCCGTCCTCGCGGCCAGCCTACTCTACACACCTTTTTCTCTAGTGCTTGGCGCACTTTTTGCCGTGCCAACAGCCGCCGCCGCCTATGCCATTGGCCACTCTGATCGGGTCTTCAATGGCTTATGGGGGATCGGGTTCAACTTCTGGTCAATCCTGACAAGTCGCCTTTCCTATGTTGGTGTACTCGGCGGCTTTGCCCTATTTACCGTGATCTTTTTCATCCCAGAGGTCAGTCTTCGCTCACTGATCCATCTGGCCCAAAGCGCCTTCACAGGCCAAACGCCTGATCTGATCAACTATCCTATTTCAGAACCAAAGTTTGAGACGCCCGGCGCCCAAATCGCGCTTATGCTCTGGATTGTTTTTAACGGCTATCTCCTCCAGCCTTTCTGGCTGGCCACAGCCGCTCTGTCCTTCCGCCTTGCCTTGGAGCAAGAGGAGGCTCGGGATGCCGCCGACACCCCCTGCCCTGACACCCAACGCGCCCAAGAAGATGCCGAGCGCGTCAAGACAGTTGATCTGCGAAAAGCCCGTATGCCTGCCCGCTGGCAGACCTAAATCAAAGCGCCCGTGCCTATCTCTGGAACATATCGCCCAGCGACGAAAGATCGCTGCCGATCCCCTGAAAGACCTGCCCAGCTCCATGGCCCAAGCCACTCAGAGTGCCACAGCCTGAAACTGCTAAAAATAGCGCCAATGCCAAATAACGGCTCATGTTCAATCCTCAAATATTATTTTTTTATGCAGAGATAATATGACTTGGAGAACGAAAAGAGAAGCCACATTGGCGTCTTACAAGCATTGTCCAAACACTTTTGCAAAAGACTCAAAAAACCACACATCTCGTGACACCCCAGCAAGCTTAGCCATCGGCCGCCCACCAGCGCTCGATATCGTCAGCACTGAGCGCCGCCTTGGGGCCTATAGCAACGATCTGGCCAGCTTTAGGCTGTGCGCAGTCACGCACGCTCACCTGCCCACCAACCACATGAAGCTCAAGCCCGCCGCTCTCGCCCCTGAGCCGCCCTTTGATGCGATATACCCCCGCAGGCCGCGCCGCGAGTTTATTCAAGAGATGCGCGCGCTCAAAAACACGCGCTTCCTCACAGGACCAGCTCTGATAGGCTGGATGTGCCGAACCGCCCGCCACAGGCCCCGCGTGTTCGCTGCGCTCCAAGAGCAGCTCTGCAAGCGACAAATCCTCCTCAAGGGCCATCACGGGCGCACCTGAAAGCACCGTAAGCTCAAGCTTCAACCCCGCGCTTTCGCCCTTGGCCAGCAAGACCAAGTCCGCCTCGCGCACCTGAGTCTTAACCTGCTCTCCAACAAGGCTGTCTCTCGCCAAAGCAGGATAATTTAGCGCATCAACAACGGTGACAATTCCTGAATACAAAAGCTCGCGCTCGGCAAGAGCCGCATTGGCTATCTTTGCAGGTTGCGCCACTCCACTGGCCTCGATGACAAGATGATCTGGCCTTGGCACACGGTCAAGCGCATCCCCAATCGCCATGAACAGATCGCCGCCAATCGTGCAGCAGACACAGCCGTTTGACAGCGTCAACGTGTCCTCATCAGCGCTCTCCAAAAGCTCAGCATCAATATTGATAGCTCCAAAATCATTGACCAGAACCATCAGGCGCGCCCCGTGTGGCTCAGCCAGCAAACGGTTGATCAACGTAGTCTTGCCCGCGCCCAAATAGCCGGCAATCACCGTGAGTGGCAGGCGTTTCATAGCAGATGCAGCGCCCCACTCAGCACCGTGCCGAGCACCTCAACATCCTTAAGCGCTGCGGCTTTTGTTGGATCTTCGCCCAAGATGGCAAAATCTGCGCGCTTACCAGCCTCGATAGAGCCAATCTCGTGATCAAGCTTGAGGGTATACGCCGCTCCCAGCGTAATCGCATAGAGTGCCTCTTCGGTGGTGATCCGCTGCGCCTCGCCCAGAACGCGCCCGCTCATCGTCTCACGCGCCACAGCGCACCAAGCTGTAAACAAGGGGCCCATAGGCGTCACTGGCGCATCGGAATGAAGTGCAACGCGCACGCCTTCATCAAGTGCAGAGCGTGCCGCATCCATGCGCATGGCGCGTTCCTCGCCAATGGTCAGCTCAGCGTGCTGGTCGCCAAAATACCAGATATGATTGCTGAAGATATTGGTGCAAATTCCCATATCCGCGCATTTGCGGAACTGATCACGCCCCATCATCTGACAGTGCTGCAAAACATGCCGTGCGCTCGGCCACGGGTGCTTGCGTCCTGCCGCCTCAATTGCTGCAATAGAGACTTCGGATGCCTCGTCTCCATTTGTGTGAATATGCATCTGAATGCCCTGCTTCTGCATTTCCTCACAGAGCGCAAAGATAGTTTCAGGCGGCGTGTTCCAGATTCCGTTTGGCTGCCCGCCCACATATCCGGGCCACTTCACGCGTGCAGTCCAGCCCTGAATGGAGCCGTCCGTCATGAGCTTTACAGCACCAAGGCGGAGCTTCTCATGGCTGTGTGTCTTAAGCTTCAGCGCTTTCTGCGCAATCTCTTCAGGGCTGCCACCGATCGCCCCAAGCGTTGGCACAAGCCGGATCGGGAAGCTGGCTTCGCCCGTAACACTCACAAGTGTCCCCAAATCATCCGCCTCGATGGTGGCGAATAGATCTGTCGCGGTGGTGACGCCCGCACGCGTACAAACCTGCCCATAAGAACGGATCGCATCCTCGGTTTGGCTCAGCCCACGAAAGTCGATGCCGAGACGACGCATAACAGGAAACATCGCCGCCATCTCTTGAAGCTCACCACTCAAACTACCGTCTGAACCGCGTAGAACACCCTCGACATTGGTCTGCGCATCGTACCCCGCCATTTCCAACGCAACGCTGTTCACGCACATCAAATGGAAGTTGGAAAACATGATCGCAATCGGCCGCGTTGCGCTGATTTGGTCAAGATGCTTTCGGCTCAGCCGCTCGGAGCGAAGGAAGATCGGATCAAACCCCCAGCCGACAAGCGCCCTGCCCTCAGGCAAGGTCGCTTCCGCTGTGCTCAGGCTCTCCACCACGGCGTCAATCGTCTGCATCCCAGGCCAGAGCTTACCATCAGGATCGATACGGTCGTGATAGCCAGCATAGGCATACTGCCACATCGCGCCCGCCATCATATGCGCGTGACCCTCCACAAAGCCGGGCATGAGAACCGAGTCCTTGAAGCTATCGTCATAGACAACATCGCCCCATTGAGCCGCGCAGTCCTGACCGCCCACCGCGAGAATATGTCCGTCTTGCACGGCAACATGGCTGGCACGCGGGCGGTTTGGATCCATTGTAATGATCTCGCGCGCCGCAAAAACAGTAATCTGGCTCATGACTCTCTCCCTCTTTGAACAAAGAAGTAACGCAGGCTTGTTAATCGGAAAAATAGATTTAACATCGCCCTTACACCGTTTTTTCCGAGGATATCTGTCGTGCACTTTACCCTCAAACAATTGCGATATGTCGATGCCGCTCTGCGCACAGGCTCAATCGTGCAGGCCGCCAGAGAAATGAACATCTCCCAATCTTCGATTGCTGCGGCGATTGACGCCAGCGAAGCTCTCATGGGGGTACCGCTCTTTCACAGGATGCCCGCCAAAGGCATCGTCCCTACCGATGAGGGGCTGCTTGCCGCCAGCAAAATTGCAGCCTTCCTTGCCGATGCTCGCATATTAGAATCCGACCTGCTCTCAAGCCGAGGCGCAACAGTGGGTAGCCTGCGCATGGGCTGCTACGCTCCAACAGCCCCCTATATGCTGCCGCGCATCCTCAACCGCCTCACCGCCCAGCACCCTGAAATCCGTATTGAACTGCGCGAAGGCGATATGGAAAGCCTTGTCGGCTTTCTCAACACCGGTGTCATAGACGCCGCCCTAACCTATCGCCGCACAATTCCCGATACGATGTTCTTCCAGCCGATGTTTCGCGCGCGCCCCTATGTTCTCCTGCCCGAAGTCTCGCCGCTGGCAGCCAAATCCGAGCTTTCGCTCACCGATATCGCAGATCTCCCCATGATCATGCTCGATCTCGCCGCAACGAAGCCCTACTTCACATCGATCTTCAAACAAGCTGGCCTCGCCCCCCGCATTGTACACACGACTCAAAGTTCCTCAGTCCTGCGCGGCCTCGTCGCTGCCAACTACGGGTACTCGATTCTCAATATTTGCGGCCCCAACGACCGCAAAGGCGCGAGCGGATACGTCTGCCGCCCCCTCATAGGCGCGATAGACGAACCCGCCTTTGGCCTCGCCTACACCCGCAACGCCCGCCACACTCCGATCGTAAACGCTGTGCTGGAAATCTGCGCACTCTTGTCCTCTGAAGGCGCGTTTGACGATCTGTTTCTGGCGCCCACTCCCTAAAACATCAAAAAAACCGAGCTTAGGCAAAGGAAAACACTGTTTTGATAGTGGATAGCCCGCGCTAGCCTGTTTCCAATACAAAAAAGAAACCAAGGGAGTCTCAAATGAAGTTCACAACACGCCTGTTGGGTGCTGTTGCCGTTTCGGCAATGTCGCTCTCCGCCCTGCCAGCCTATTCCGAAGGCGGCACGTTGGTCATCGCCTCGACACAAGTGCCCCGCCACCTCAACGGCGCAGTCCAGTCAGGCATCGCCACAGCCGTGCCCTCAACGCAGATTTTTGCATCGCCCCTGCGCTATGACGAAAATTGGGAGCCACAGCCATACCTCGCCGAAAGCTGGACAGTGGCCGAAGACGGCCTCTCCGTGACGCTCAACTTGGTGAAAAACGCGACCTTCCACGATGGTAAACCTGTCACAAGCGAAGATGTGGCCTTCTCGATCATGACGATCAAAGAAAACCACCCCTTCCAGACGATGTTTGCACCCGTCTCAAGCATCGACACGCCCGACGCCAACACCGTTGTGATCAATCTCAGCCAGCCGCACCCAGCGCTGCTTCTGGCCATGTCCCCCGCCCTTGCGCCGATCCTTCCCAAGCATATCTACGGTGACGGGCAGGATGTGAAATCACACCCCGCAAACTCGGCCCCCGTGGGCTCCGGCCCCTTCATGCTTGAAGAATTCAAAGCTGGCGAAGCCATCGTAATGAAGAAAAATCCCAACTTCTTCATTGAGGGCCGCCCAAAGCTTGACGAAATCATCGTCAACATCATCAAAGACCCCTCAGCGCTTCTGATTGCGATGGAAAACGGTGATGCCGACATCTATCCTTTCATGGCGGGAAGTCAGGAAATCAAGCGGCTGGAAAAAGTCGACGCCCTTGAAATCACCAGCGAAGGCTACGCCGCCGTTGGCCCGATCAACTGGCTCGCATTCAACACAGCGTCCGAAAAGCTCAGCGATGTGCGCGTGCGTCAGGCCATTGCCTATGCGGTTGATCGCGACTTCATCACAAAGGCCCTGCACCGTGGCGTTTCCAAGCCACAACGTGGCCCAATCATAGAAAGCTCACCCTTCTTTGATGGCAGCATTCCCGCCTATGATACCGATCTGGACAAAGCCAACGCGCTCATGGCCGAGGCGGGCTATGGCGACGGGATGGAACTGACGATTGACTATATTCCTGGCCCCAAAGAGCAACAGCAGTCTGTGGCCGAATATCTGAAATCCCAGCTCAAAAAGATCGGCATCGAGCTCACTGTGCGCGCCGCCCCCGACTTCCCCACATGGGCAGGCCGCGTTGGCGGGCATGACTTCGAACTCTCGATGGACGTGGTCTTCAACTGGGGTGATCCTGTGATCGGTGTTCACCGCACATACCTCAGCTCCAACATCCGCAAAGGCGTGATCTGGTCCAACACCCAGTCCTACAGCAACGCACGTGTCGACGAAATTCTCGGCGCCGCGGCAGTGGAGCTGGACATGGACAAACGCCGCGCACTCTATGCCGAGTTCCAGCAGATCGTCGCCGCTGATCTGCCGATCTACTGGATCAACGCAACGCCTTATCACACGGCCTTTAGCAAGAAGCTGAAAAACGCACCAAAAGGCATCTGGGGCACAATGCACCCGATGGATATGGTCGAGTGGGCCGAGTAACCCAGCGCTAGGCTTTTTGACAGGGCCGCAGTCTTGCGCGGCCCTGTCACCCTGAACACCTAGGATATCCCATGAGCCTCTCCTTTTTGTCACGCCGCCTTGCCTATGGCCTTCTCCTGATGCTCGGTGTCGTGGTTCTCAATTTCTTACTCATCCGCCTCGCTCCCGGCGATCCTGCTGTTGTGATTGCAGGCGAAATGGGTGGTGCGACCGAGGAGATGCTCGAAAGCATCCGCGAAGACTATGGCCTCAACAAGCCGGTCCTGACTCAGCTCTGGATTTACATTTCAGGCGTCGCCACAGGAAATCTCGGTGAAAGCTTCTTTTTCAACCAGCCTGTCTCAAAGCTCATCGCTGCGCGCATTGGCCCGACGATCCTTCTGGTGATCTCAGCCCAGATCATTTCGATCGTCCTTGGCGTCTTCCTCGGTGTCATCGCCGCACGCAAGCCCAATGGCGTCATGTCCGCCTTCGTCTCGGTCTTCGCCACCATAGGCTACGCCGTGCCCGTCTTCTGGACTGGCATCATGCTGATCATTCTCTTTGCCTCCGCCATCCCGATCTTCCCCGTTGAAGGCATGCAATCGGTCAAGCTGCGCGATGCCCCCTTTCTTACGCAGGCGCTCGATGTGGCGCATCATCTGGTGCTGCCCGCCTTTACACTGGCGATCATCTACCTCGCCCAATACGCCCGCCTCTCGCGCGCCTCCATGCTTGAGGTGCTCGGCTCCGATTACATCCGCACTGCCCGCGCCAAAGGCTCCCCTGAACGCACCGTTCTCTTCAAACATGCCCTGCGCAACGCGGCCCTGCCCATCCTGACGGTCGCAGGTCTGCAGTTTGGCAACCTCATCTCAGGCGCGCTTCTGGTCGAAACCGTGTTCAATTGGCCCGGCATGGGGCGGCTCGCATTTGAAAGCATCTTGCGCCGTGACTATCCCACCATCATGGGTGTGCTCTTCTTTGCCTCCGCGATGGTTGTTGTCGCCAATATCCTCACCGATATCTCCTATCGCTGGGCTGATCCTCGCCTGAGAGGCCGCTGATATGTCCAATCAAAACGATATGTCCGATTACACTGCCGAAAGCCCCGCACGCGAGGCTTGGCGCATGTTCCGTCGCAATATCCCCGCGCTCGTCGGGGTGTTTATCCTCGCCGTCATCATCCTGCTCACCCTCTATGGCCAGCTCTTTTACACAGGTGATGCGTTTGATGTTGTCTGGGCGCCCCACGAGCGCCCCGGCGTAACCCCCGAGTTCCCCCTCGGAACCGATTACCTCGGCCGCGACCTTGTTGCTGGTCTGCTCACAGGGGGCGGAGCCACACTTGCGGTCGGTGCCACCGCCGCCATGATCACCATGATCATCGGTATCACCTTCGGTGCGCTGGCGGGCTTTTATGGCGGCTGGGTCGACAATCTCCTGATGCGCATCACCGAATTCTTTCAGGTGCTTCCAGCCCTCCTTTTCGCCATGGTACTGGTCACGCTCTTTTCGCCCTCTCTCTTCACCATCGCTATGGCCATTGGCGTGGTAAGCTGGCCGCAGACAGCTCGGCTCACCCGTGCAGAATTTCTCAAAATCAAAGAGCTGGAATACGTCACAGCCGCCCGCGCCATTGGCGCCAAAAACAAGCGCATCATCTGGAAAGTCATCCTGCCCAACGCCATGCCTCCGCTCATCGTCTCCGCGACACTCACAATCGGCGTCGCCATCCTCTTCGAAGCAGGGCTCAGCTTTCTGGGCCTCGGCGATCCAAATGTCATGTCTTGGGGCCTCATGATTGGGGCCAACCGCGAATATATCCTCGATGCTTGGTGGCCTGTCACCTTCCCCGGCCTTGCAATCTTCTTCACAGTCTTCGCTGTCTCGCTGATCGGCGACGGCCTCAACGACGCCTTCAACCCAAAGCTGAGGGAGCGTTAAGCCCATGCAAGCTCTTTGTCTTTCCCAAAATATTCTGCGGGGGTGCGGGGGTGCAAAACCCTCGTTCCTGCCCCTGACCAATCGCGCCGTGGCCATCCGATGAGCGCTCTTCTTGATATCAAAGACCTGCGCGTCACATTCAACACGCGCTACGGCGAGGTGACAGCGCTCGACAGTGTCTCCCTGCATGTCAATGAAGGCGAAACACTCGGTGTTGTCGGCGAAAGCGGCTGCGGCAAGTCGATCACAGCCCTCGCCACCATGGGCCTCATCCCCTCGCCTCCAGGGCGTATCGCGGGCGGCTCCATTGCGCTCAACGGCGAAGAACTCACGTCCGCCTCCGAGGCCCGCCTGCGGGCCCTGCGCGGCGCTGAAATAGCAATGATTTTTCAAGAGCCGATGACCTCGCTCAACCCCGTCTTCACAGTTGGCGCGCAAATAGCCGAGGCCATCATGCTACACCAGAAGGTCAGCCGCGACACTGCTATGAAAGACGCCGTGGCCCTGCTCGATCGGGTGGGGATCCCCTCTCCCGCCGAGCGCGCGCGCGATTATCCACATCAGCTTTCAGGTGGGATGCGTCAGCGCGTGATGATCGCGATGGCTGTCTCCTGCCGTCCAAAGGTGCTCATCGCCGACGAGCCAACCACAGCACTTGATGTGACGGTTCAGGCCCAAATCTTTGATCTGCTCAATGAAATCCAGCGCGAGTTTGGCGCAGCCATCATTCTCATCACTCACGACATGGGCGCCATTTCCGAAATGGCCGACCGAGTCGCCGTCATGTATGCAGGCCGCGTCATCGAAGAAGCCTCCGCCGACAGCGTGCTCGACACCCCACAACATCCCTACGCGCGCGGGCTGATTGATTGCATTCCCGCACTTGGCAAAGGTGACACCGCTCTCAAAGAAATCCCCGGTGTCGTCCCGCCTCTGCACCTCTTGGGCGCGGGATGTGCCTTCGCCGCGCGCTGCGCCCACGCAAACGCGCGCTGCCTGTCCGAGAAACCGCAGCTGATAAACCATGGCCATCATCCCTCCGCCTGCCACGCCGTAGAAGAGGCCCGCATATGACAGTCCTTCTTAAAGCCAATGATCTGACAGTGCGCTTCACCTTGGGCAAAAAAGGCCTCTTCGGCGCGCGCCAGTATCTTGAGGCCGTGCGCTCCGTCTCCTTCACGCTTGAGCGCGGCCGCGCACTCGGGATCGTCGGCGAAAGCGGCTCAGGCAAAACCACAACAGCGATGGCTGCTATAAGGCTCACCGAGGCCGCGGGCGGGCAGGTGCTCTTTGAAGGAGAGGATCTGCTGACGCTATCCGATGAGGCCATGCGCCAGCGCCGCCGTGATATCCAGCTCATTTTTCAAGACCCGTATAGTTCGCTCAACCCGCGCGCGCGGGTTGCCGATATCGTCCGCGAGCCGATGGACCTTATGGAAATAGGAACACCCGCCGAACGCGACGCGCGCGTACGCGAGCTCTTTAAGCTCGTTGGCCTACGCCCTGATCAGCTCAACCTGTTTCCGCACCAGTTCTCAGGCGGGCAGCGTCAGCGCATCTCCATTGCACGCGCCCTCTCCACCAACCCAAAGCTGCTGGTCTGCGACGAGCCAGTGTCCGCACTCGACGTGGCCATCCAGGCCCAAATTCTCAACCTGCTGGCCCGTCTCAAAGACGAACTTGGCCTAAGCTACCTCTTTATCAGCCACGATCTCGGCGTGGTCCGCCATGTCTGCGATGATGTCGCCGTAATGTATCTTGGCAAAATTGTTGAACACGGGCCTGTTGAAGCCCTCTTTGAAGCCCCACAACATCCCTACACCCGAGCGCTTCTGGCCGCTGCACCGTCACTCGCACGGCGCAAGTCAAAAGGCTATGTGCGCCCGATGAAGCTCTCAGGCGATCCGCCCTCCCCGATCAACCCACCCAAAGGCTGCGCGTTCGCCGAGCGCTGCCCAAAGGCGCAGAACATCTGCCGCCAAAGCCCGCCAGAGGCACGCGAAGCACAAGGTTTGCACGTCGCATGCTATTTCCCGGGTTAAATTTGCGGATAGTCGGCTGGAGCGTGCCTCACTCTCGAGAGGTGGCCAACGGCACGATCATATCTGATCTGAAAATGCCTTAAGCACCGCGGCATAAACCTCGCGCTTGAACGGGACAATATTCGCGACAAGCTGATCTGCGGGAAGCCAGCGCCACTCCGAAAACTCTGGATGCTCGGTCGCAATATTGACATCGCTGTTTTGGCCGTGAAATCGCATCAGAAACCACTTCTGTTCTTGCCCGCGAAAGCGGCCTTTCCAGATCTTCGGCACAAGGTCGTGGGGCAAATCATAGGGCAGCCAGCCATCCGTTTCGCCCTCAACCGAAACCTTGTCTGCCGTTACACCTGTCTCTTCCCAAAGCTCGCGCAACGCCGCATCGCGCGCGCCCTCGCCAGCATCCACGCCGCCCTGCGGCATTTGCCATGCGTCTTGGTCTCGGTCGCGTCGCTGGCCCACAAACACGTGGCCCTCGGCGTTGACAAGCATCACCCCCACACAGGGGCGATAGGGCAGTTGGGCAATCTCTTCAGGGCTCATCACATCCTCACTTCAGAAAAAACAATACGGTCATGATCAGGCCAACAGCCACAATCCCACCGCGCAAAAGCTTCATATTGGTGATCTTACGCGCATAAGCGGCACCAAAATAGCCCCCTGCCGTCGTTGCCAGCGCCAGCACAATCGCGCTCTTCCAAGCAATCAGCCCCGCCACAGCAAGCGCGCCCGCTGAAACAATAGAAATCATCGTCGACATCAGGTTTTTGAGCCCGTTCATCCCGTGCAGATTGGCAAATCCCATGAGGCCAAACACCGCCAGAAGCATGATCCCGAGACCACCGTTAAAATACCCGCCATAAATCGAAACGCCCAAGACAACAGCCACAGAGCCAATCGTGCCAAGCCCGCCACCCTTCAAAAGCGTCAGAAGCTTTGGGCCCGCCGCGAATATCAGTGTTGCCACGAGCAAAAGCCAAGGCACGAGGCCCATAAAGACCTCCTCGTTTGTCACCGTTAGCAACAATGCGCCAATCAGCCCCCCAAGGGCAGAGATCAGCAACATAACAGGCAAGCTTAGCGCACCCTCTGCCGCAATATCCTTCCGGAACGCCCAAGCGCTCCCCGCATAGCCCGGAATAGCGGTCAATGTCGCCGTGGCATTGGCCATAATCGGCGGCACACCAAGCCAAACCAGCGCAGGAAAGGAAATAAATGTTCCGCCCCCCGCAACCGCATTGAGCGCGCCGGTGGCAAAGCCAGCGACACAGAGCACAAAAATTTCCAGCATAAGTCTTCCCCCCAGTTATGCCCCTTCTGGCGCATTGCGTTCCCCTCTGCAATCCCGCACCAAACCCAAACTGCACCCCAGTTTTTCTTTCTCAAAATATCTCGGGGGTGCGGGGGCTGGCCCCCGCATCGGTCGGATTTTTGCGCAGCAAAAATTCGAAACCACAGACCCTCTCAAACACAAAGAGCCGCACCCTCTCAGGTGCGGCTCCGATTTTTAACAGGCTGAGACCTTACTTGCTCTCGGGTCCGAGCGCTTCAAGTCCCTTGAGAATATCAATCGCGTAGGCGAGCTGATAATCCTCTTCGCGCAGCTTGGCTGCTGCGAGCGCCTTTTCCTGATCCTTCTTGATCTGTTCAATCTCGTCTTCGGTCAAGCTGTCGTTGTTGAGGCTGCCACGCAGGTCGGCCTCTGTGCGCGCTTCAAACTTGGTTTGCTCTTCTTCCGTCTCCGCGTCAGGCTTGCGGCGGGGCTGCTCCACAACAATATCAGGCGAAACGCCCAGCGCCTGAATTGAGCGCCCTGATGGCGTATAATACCGCGCCGTCGTCAAGCGCATCGCGCCCTCGCCTCTGAGCGGCATCACCGTTTGAACCGAGCCTTTGCCAAAGCTCTTCGTACCAACCACGATGGCGCGGCGATGGTCTTGCAACGCCCCTGCCACAATCTCGGAGGCCGATGCAGAGCCGCCATTGATCAAGACAACAATCGGCTTACCACCCGTCAGGTCACCCGCCGTTGCGTTATAGCGCTCGCCGTCTTCAGGGTTGCGCCCACGGGTCGAAACAATCTCGCCGCTCTCAAGGAATGCATCCGAAACTGCAATTGCCTCGGTCAACAGCCCGCCAGGGTTGTTGCGCAGATCAAGGATAAACCCGTTAACCTTGTCCATGCCACCCGCCTCTTCGATCTGCTCTTTGATCCCCGAAGCAAGGTTGGGCGAGGTCTGGCGGTTAAACGTCGTCACCCGCAAAACAACACTCGTGCCTTCTACGCGTGAGCGCACAGCCGTGAGCTTGATGGTATCTCGAATGATCGAAATTTCGAGCGGCTCATCTTCGCCTTCCCGTGCCACCGTGATGACAATCTCGCTGCCCACAGGCCCCCGCATCATCTCCACAGCTTCATCTAGCGTCAGGCCCAAAAGGCTCTCGCCATCCACGTGGGTGATAAAGTCGCCCGATTCAACGCCCGCTTCGTCCGCTGGTGTCCCATCAATCGGGGAAACAACTTTCACAAAGCCTTCTTCTTGGGTGACTTCGATGCCAAGCCCGCCAAACTCGCCGCTGGTCTGCACTTTCATGCCTTCCGCGTCTTCCGGGCTAAGGTAGCTTGAATGCGGATCAAGCGAGGTCAACATGCCGTTGATGGCCGCTTCAATCAGGTCGCCCTCGTCCACTTCTTCGACATATTGCGCACGAATGCGCTCGAAGATGTCACCAAACAGATCAAGCTGCTGATAAACATTCGTGGTCTTGGTGGATTCCTGTGCCAGCAAAGGCGCTGCCACCTGCGTGGTGATCAGCACGCTCGCAAGCGTTCCGGTTGCCGCCGCCATGAGAAATTTCTTCATGTCTCAGTCTTCCCTTTGTGTGCGAAACCAGCTCTCGGGGTTCACTGGCTCATTGTCTTCTCTTACTTCCAAATAGAGTGATTGTGAAAGGTCACTCCCTGTTCCATCACCAACTTGTGTCAATATTTCGCCGATTGCGGCGTCTTTGCCGCCCATAAGGCCCAAAGGTGCGCCTTCTGCAATCACCTCACCTGTTCGTCCATACACCACATCCAGCCCCGCGAATACCATCAGAAGCCCTGATTTTGGTTCAAGAATCATCACATTCCCAAAGTCCAAAAGCGGCCCCTGATAGCGGATTGTTGCGGCCACAGGAGCGCTGACAAGCGCGCGTGGGCGCGTCGCAAGCAAGACACCAGGCCGTTTGATCCCAGCAGCATCAGCCTCGCCCGCACGGCGCAAGACACGCCCCGCCACAGGCAACGGCAGCGCGCCCTTCTGGTCAAACACATCCACGTTTGCAGCTGTTTCCAAAGGCCCGCCGCTGATTTCACCCAAGCCAGCAGCAAAGGCTTCAAGCGTCTCGGTGGTGGCAATAAGCAATGCCGTTTTAACTGCATCTTCAGTAAACTTGCGTGGCAAATCTGTGCGGTCGGCAATCGCTTGGCTCAGAGCTGTGCGCGCGTCCTGTACCCCTGTGAGCCCGTCTTGCAAGCTGCGCTCCGCACCCGCCTGAAGCTGGCGCAAGGTGCTCACTTCAACAAGCGTTTCGCGCAAAGCGTCGGCCTGTGCATTCAGCGCAGGTGTCATCTGGCTCACAATCATACCCGCGCGCGCCGTGCCCAGCGCCCCCTCGGGATGCAAAAACAGACTGGGAGAGCCCGCGCGCCCGCGCGCCTGAAGCACCGTGAGCAGCGCCGCGATCTCCTCTTCCTGACCGGCGAGCTTAAGGCTCAGTTCCCGCTCGCGGATCGTGGCGCGGCGCAACCCTGCGCGCACGGCGCTCAGCCCCGCCTCATAGGCGCGCACCGTCTCACTCAAAGCTGCGACGCGCTCGCGCCCACCCTTCGCCGCCTCAAGCAGATCCCGCGCGGCGGACAAATCCTCAAGCGCGGATGCTGCGGCCTCTGCGGGGCTTACGTCTTGCGCCCAGAGCCCCGTTGGCACAGCCAGACAAGCCGCCAAGAGCGCTGCGCGCCAGTTCATACAATCAAACTTTCGCCAGTCATTTCTTCAGGCTGCGGCAGCCCCATAAGCGCCAGAAGTGTCGGCGCCAGATCACTCAAGCGCCCCTCACGCAAAGCCGCGCCCTTCGGGCCGCCCACAAGGATCACAGGCACAGGGTTAATGGTATGCGCCGTATGCGCACCCCCTGTCACCGGATCCCGCATCATTTCGCAATTGCCGTGATCCGCTGTGACGATCATAGAACCGCCCGCCTTTTCAAGCGCCGCAAGCACGCGGCCAAGGCCCTCATCGACAGCCTCACAAGCTTTCATCGCGGCTTTCAAATCGCCCGTATGGCCGACCATGTCAGGGTTCGCGTAGTTTGTTACGATGAGGTCAAACCCGTCTTCAATCGCGCCCACAAACGCGTCTGTGACTTCTGCGGCGCTCATCTCGGGCTGCATGTCATAGGTCGCAACCCTCGGGCTCGGCGCCATGTAGCGCACCTCGCCATCTTCCGCGCCTTCTTTGCCACCGTTGAGAAAGAAGGTCACATGTGGATACTTCTCTGTTTCCGCGAGGCGGAACTGCCGGAGGCCCTGCTTGGCGACCCATTCGCCCAGCGTATTCACAATCACCCGAGACGGGAAGACCGTGTCCATAAAGCGCTCGTGGGCTTCCGAATATTCAACCATCCCAAGCATCTGCAGCTTGGGCCGCGCGCCCGTGTCAAACCCGTCAAAATCAGGCTCAGCCATTGCCGCCAGTATCTCCCGCGCGCGGTCAGCACGGAAGTTAAGACAAAAGACACCGTCACCGTCCTTCATACCCTCATAGCCGCGCAGAACCGTGGCCGAGATAAACTCGTCGGTCTCGCTGCGGTTATAAGCATTTGAAATCGCGCCATGCGCGTCCATCGCCTTATAGCCGCTTTGCCCATGCACCATAGCGTCATAGGCTTCCTTGACCCGCTCCCAGCGGTTGTCACGATCCAGCGCAAAATATCGCCCCGTAACCGTAACGATCTTGGCATTGGCAGGAAGTGCCTCCGTGAGGGCCGCAAAATACCCAAAGGCCGATTTCGGCGCTACGTCGCGCCCGTCTGCAATTGCGTGAATAGCCACAGGTACACCCGCCTCAGCAATCGCATTGACCGACGCGATCAGATGCACAAGCGAGCCATGCACGCCCCCGTCCGAGACAAGCCCGACAAGATGTGCTGTGCCACCTGTCTCCTTCAACTGAGCGATAAACGCTTTCAGCCGTTCGTTCTCAAAATAGCTCTGATCCTCAATCGCCAGATCGATCTGCCCAAGGTCCATCGCGACAACGCGCCCCGCGCCGATATTGGTGTGACCAACCTCAGAGTTGCCCATCTGCCCGCTCGGCAGGCCCACATCAGGCCCATGAGTGGTGAGAAAATTGTGAGGGCACTCCGCTGAGATCCTGTCAAAATTGGGCGTATTGGCCAGCAAAGGTGCATTGTCCTCACGCCGCTCCGAGTGGCCCCACCCATCCAAAATACACAAAACAACCGGTTTTTGTCTGCTCATTGCCCATACCTTCTTTGCGACAAGCGTTTACGCTCTCAAACGCTTCGGGGCAACACCCAGAGCCTTATTCGCGGTGATACGGCGCACCCGCCAAAATCGACGCCGCGCGATAAAGCTGCTCGGACAGCATGACCCGCACAAGCATATGCGGCCAGACCATCTTTCCAAAACTCACAGAATGCGCTGCCCGCGACCGCAGGCTCGGCGCGATCCCGTCAGCACCACCAATGACAAATGCCACATCCTGCGCGCCTTTGTCCCGCCAGCCCGCCAAGCGCTCGGCAAACTGGGGCGAGCTTTCCACGCGCCCACGCTCATCGAGACAAACCAAGACGCAGCCCTTAGGCAAAGCCCGCTCCAAAAGGGCGGCCTCAGCCTCCATGCCACCGCCCTTCTTGTCCTCAACTTCCACAACAGAAAGGGCGGTAAGCCCTAGCCCCCGCCCCGTGCGCTCAAAGCGCGTCACATAATCATCAATCAGCGCTTTCTCAGGCCCGCCTCTCAGACGGCCCACCGCGCAGATCTGAACTCGCATATCAGGCCTTTTCCGCCTCAGGCGTCAGCCACATCTTCTCAAGCTGGTAAAACTCGCGCACTTCAGGGCGGAAGACATGAACGATAATATCGCCCGTATCGACCAAAACCCAGTCGCCCGTGTTCTTGCCTTCGATCTTTGAGGCGCGGCCGTGATCAAGCTTCAAGCGCTCCGCAAGCTTCTCAGAGATCGCGCCCACCTGACGCGACGAGCGCCCGGAGCAAACAACCATATAATCGCCAATAGATGTCTTCCCGCGCAGATCAATCTGCACGACATCTTCAGCTTTATCATCGTCAAGTGATTTCAGTATGGCAGCAAGCAAGTCTTCGCTGCTCAGCTCTTTGGCCTTTTTTGGGGCCGCATGCGCCGCGCCTTTGGCCGCAACAACGTTTGGTGACAGGACGAAGTCCCTCCTTCTTACACATCTGTTGGCCCCGATGCCGAGCATGGCGCAAGCGTAACACCCCAAGTGTAAATGCTCAATGACCGCTATTCCCACACGTGAAAATATGCGACCCATGCGCATCTATTGTCGTTTTGGGGCCTATTCATGCGTTTTTTTGTTGTTCTGCTTGCCTGCTTTCTTGCCCCCGCGCTCCACGCGCAGTCCAGCCCCGCTTGGACGGCCGGCCACTCAGGCAAAGCCAGCTTTGCCAGCGCACAGGGCGCAAACGGCCTCGGCGCAACCCTGCGCTTTGAAGACGGCGAAAGCACAGCTCAACTCTTCATCACAGGCCTCTGGAGTGCCCGCCCGCTCACCCTGCGCCTTTCTGTGAGCTATGCAGGCGGCAAAATCACCCCGCTCGACACCTACCGACACGGCAAAATCGTGATGCTACAAGGCCAGCCCGCCTATAGCCTCACCCTCCCCCGCACCGCCCTGCGCCCCCTCAAAGGCGGCGATACACTGATCATTGAAGACCTGACACAGCGCGGAGTGATCCCCCTCACAGGATCATCAGCAGCGATCAAAGCGGCTGAAGCCGGGACGGGTTTGTAGCGAAGGGGTGGTCATTGCGGCTGTAGTCACCCGATGGGCCAGTGTCCGCCTTTACAACCCCATAGGCGATGTCACCAAATTTGGCAGAAAGGGGGCATTCGCTACGATAGCAAGAAATCTGCACAGACAAGCAAATCCTAGTCCACTTGGACAATGGCATCTTCCCATTCGCGAATGAATGCTTCCCGTTTCATTTTATCCAGATAGGTCATCAAAGCTGGATCGAGGCCGATGGTCCGTTGTGTTTGATAGTCTTGAGAGCCGGCGAGCGGTGGCAATGGGAAAATGCGTGGATCGCCGACCGCTTGTAATTTCAAGAGGTGGCGAACAAAGCTTTTGGCACGTTGCGGGTCTGGTGCGGCCACAGATACTAAGGTCGTCCGCATCATAGTCGTTGGAAACTCTGACGGTAGGATGACCATGAGATCATCGGATGCTTCCGCCTCCGCCTGTGCGTAGCTCCCCAAGACATTATAGGCCATGATCAGATCACCCGATCGCAAGTCGTCGATCATCTGGCCGGAACAACAGTATAGTTTTGCGCCAACGCGACCCATCACTTCTGTCAAACGCCAATAGGTCTCAGTTGCGCGCGCATCTTGAGTGGCAAAAAGATAGCCCAAGCCAGATTGCCTCACATCATAAGTCCCGACCCGCCCCTGAAACCGTTTCGGATGGTCGCGCATCAGTTGTATCAAATCTTGTCGGCTGCTTGGAACCAATAGGTCGTTAAAGGCTTGGCGATTGAGGACAATGGCAGCAGGTTCGGAGGTAAATGCAAAAAGTCTGTTGTGCCACTGCGCCCATTCCGGATGGTCAACGTTCACGACAGCTGAAGAAAACCCATCGTTTGCCAGCTTGAGCTGAAGGTCCATTGCACTAGAGATCACGATATCGAACTGATCAGGTCGAGCTCGAAACAACTGGTCTAGACCAACAGTCCCTGCAACAAGGTATTCCACAGATGTATTCGGCGACGTGGCTATAAAGTCTTCAATAATCGGCGCAAAAAAAGACGTGTCTGTGCTGGAGAGTATGCGCAATGGCGGCATGTCGGATGTTCCGAAAACCTGCCTGTCTTCCCAGTTCTGAGCGGCAACAAGAGACGACATCAAAATTGCGACTAGAAATACAAGGTAACGCATGCACCGCCCTCCGCTGTGTTGGTCAATATCATCTCGCCACCATGCGCAATTGCAACCTCATGGGCGATCGTCAATCCAAGCCCTGAGCCGACTTTATTACCCATGTCTTTGCCCCGCACGAAACGCCCCGTGAGCGTTTGCATTTCATCCGCCGCAAACCCTGTCCCCTCATCCATAATGCTGACAGACAAACGTGGTGTCTCAGAGACACGCACGGTGACAGTCGTCTCAACAGGCGCATATTTCAGAGCATTGTCGATAAGATTGCGAAGCGCGTTTTGAAGCAAGATCGCATCTCCTTGTAAGGCTGCAGGTCCGTCGAGTTCCATCACAATAGAAATGTCTTTCATCTCCGCGACGGGTGACATGCTTTGAACGAGGTCGCGCAACAGGTCGGCCAGCGCGATCCGCGACAGCTCGAGGCTTTCGGCGCGAAACGTCACCATGGCATGATCAAGGAGTTGCCCCGCAGCGCGGCTGCTTTCGTCAATTGCGCGCACCATGGCCTGCAAAGATTTTCGATTTTCGGTGTGCTCCACGCGCTGCAATGTCGCTTCGGCATGTGATCGTACCGTCGCAAGCGGCGTGCGAATGCGGTGCGCTGCTTCGGCAATAAAGTCTTCAGATTGGGTCAAGGTGTGGTCCAGCCGCGACATAAACCTATTCAAAGATCCAACCAAAGGGGCCATTTCTGATGGCACGGGTTGGGTCACAGGTCTTAGGTCTTGCGGTCCGCGGCGTGTCACAGAAAATGTCAGGCGGCGCATTTGACCGCTGGTGGTCGAGGCGGCCCAAATCGCGAGCGCCGATGACAGTACGAAGAACCCAAGCCCCAACAAAGCAATATTGCGCGATATCGTATTCAAGGTGTTTGACAACGCATCCTGCGTTTGAGCAACAGAAACAGACACGTTTCGAGGTCCGTCCGTTCCAGTTAATATCCGTAGACCTGTCGCGACACGCACTTGTTCTGCGTTGAAGACTGTCGTTTCAAAATGGGCGGCACCGGCAGATAAATCACTCGGCGGTACAAGCCATTCATAGCCAGACAACAAGGTCCTGCCTTCGTGGATTGCGTAAAAAACGCGATCATCTGCAACGGTGTTGAGCATCGATAGCGATGAGTAAGGGAAATCTAGCGTCACGCGGCCTTCACGGATTACGGCGGTATCCAATACTGATGCCATCGATGCGTTCAGGATATTGTCTTGACCTTGCTGTGCAACTTGGGCTGCCAGCCCACGCACAACAAAAAACAAAATCACAGCCAACACCGCTGCACCCCCTGTCATGATAAGAGCGAGCCGCCTTCGTAACGATCCTGAAACGTTCACCTCAGCTTTCATGCTCCAACCTATACCCCAGTCCTCGGAGCGTCACGATCCGCACATTTGATCCCTCCAAATGTTTGCGCAGTCGCCCAACATAGACTTCAATCGCATTTTCGGACACGTCGTCATCATAGGAAAACAGGCGGTCCACAAGTTTCTGTTTTGAGAAAACCTGCCCTTTGGAACTTATCAACAGCTCAAGCAACCGAAGTTCGCGATTGCGTAAATTGATGCTTTCTTTGTTCACGACCAAAAGGCCCGATACAGCATCAAATTCGACATCGCCTATCGTCTGGACGGATTGAGCGGATCCAGCATTGCGGCGCAAAACTGCACGGCAGCGCGCCTGTAATTCAGCGTGATCGAACGGTTTTGTCAGGTAATCATCAGCACCCAAATCGAGCAAACTGATTCTATCAGAAACTTGGCTTCGCGCGGTCAGAACAATCACCGGAGTGAGATTTTTGCGCGCCCGGTGCTGTTTTAGAAAGCTTCGGCCATCCCCATCCGGCAACATAATGTCCAGCAAAATCAGGTCATATTCACCAGTGTCAGCAAATGCGTTCGCATCTGCAATTTTTGCAGCATGATCAACTGTATGCCCATCCAAGCGGATGCGTGACGCAACCGCTTCTGCAAGCTCCAGATTGTCTTCGACCAGAAGGTACTTCATCGCGGAAATTAAACTTTTTTGACAGGTGACAGGTTTGTGTCAGGTTATCGTGGTTTCCTAGACACCTTAGCCGTCGGGAGAACGGCTATCAATTGGGAGAGAGATATGACAACTTTGAAGATGGCACGTCGTGCCCTGCTAGGGTCTGCGATAGCAACACTTGGCTTTGCATCACCTATGTTTGCGGATGGCCACCAAGTTCTGGATGAAATTCATTTTATCGTCCCTGGTGGTGCCGGTGGCGGCTGGGACGGCACAGCACGTGGCACGGGCGAAGCACTGACAGAGGCAGGTCTTGTTGGCTCTGCAACATATGAGAACATGTCGGGCGGCGGCGGCGGTGTAGCCATTGGCTATATGATCGAAAACGCCGCAAGCCTTGAAAACACATTGATGGTCAACTCGACCCCGATTGTGATCCGCTCGCTGACAGGCGTGTTTCCTCATAACTTCCGCGATCTGACATTGGTTGCTGGCACAATCGGCGACTACGCAGCCATTGTTGTAAGCAAAGACAGCCCTATTAATTCCATGGACGATCTGCTGGCTGCATTTGATGCAGATCCGGCGGGCACACCCATCGGTGGTGGTTCAGTTCCGGGTGGCATGGATCACCTTGTAGCTGCGATGGCAATGGAAGCGGCTGGACGCGACGCACTCGCAGTAAACTATATTGCCTATGACGCTGGGGGCACCGCCATGGCAGCACTGCTGTCAGGCGAAATTGCAGCCCTGTCCACTGGTTTTTCCGAAGCGGCTGACCTGTCGAACGCGGGCGAAGTCAAAATCATTGGGGTTACGTCGGACGATCGCGTTCCTGCCGTTCCCGATGCGATGACGATGACGATGAAAGAGCAAGGCATCAACACTTCATTCGTCAACTGGCGTGGTTTCTTCGGCGCACCGGGTCTGTCAGATGAAAAGACAGCTCAATATCAGGACGCAATTGCCAAGATGTATGACACACCCGAATGGGAAGCCGTGCGAGCGCGCAACGGTTGGGTCAACATCCACAATCCCGGCGACGATTTTCGCAGCTTTCTTGAAAACCAAGAAAAAGTAATCGGCGATCTGATGAAAAAGCTGGGCTTCCTCTAAGTCGCCAAGACAACTCAGACATAAGGGCGGCGCATCTAACTGCTCCGCCCTTTGCACAATTTTCGTATAGTGGAGGATAGGTCCATGACTTTGGATCGTTGGATTGCGCTCATACTGCTGGGTATCTGCATCATTTATGGCTACACAGCGTGGTTTACGATGGACGCGAGCCTTGCACCCTTCATGCGGCGCAACCCGATCTGGCCAAGCAGCTTCCCCAAGGTTTTGTCCGTTCTCGGTATACTGGCCTGCCTGATCATTTTGTCGGGCCTTGAAAAAGGCGGAGAGAAAATCGGTGAAATCGATCACAGACGTCTGGGGGACTATTTTTACGGACAAGCCCTTTTGCTTTTAGGACTGATGGTCCTTTACGCGCTATGCCTGCGCCCCGTCGGGTTTTTGGTGTCTACCTCTGCTTTTTTGATCATGGGCTCGTTTCTATTGGGGGAGCGAAAGTGGCATATCATGATACCTGTGGCCTTTGTCGCGACAGGCTCGGTTTGGTATCTTGTTCAAGAAGTGCTTGGCATCTTCCTGCGCCCCCTACCTGCATTTATGGGAGTTTAAGATGCTAGAAGGTATCCTGATCGGCCTCCAAACGGCTCTATCCCTCCAAAACCTATTGGTCGTCATCGGCGGCTGTCTGATTGGCACATTCATCGGCATGTTGCCCGGCCTTGGACCGATGTCGATAATCGCAATCATGATCCCAGTGGCCATCACGATGGGTGATCCGTCCGCCGCGCTAATCCTGTTGGCAGGCGTTTACTATGGGGCAATTTTTGGAGGATCGACCTCATCTATCTTGCTCAACGCACCTGGCGTGGCCGGAACGGTAGCGTCTTCGTTCGATGGATACCCGATGTCGCAACAGGGCAAGGCAGGCAAAGCGCTAACCATCGCAGCTATCGCGAGCTTTGCGGGCGGCACAATTGGCGCCCTCCTCTTAATGATATTTGCGCCCATGTTGTCGTCGGTCGCACTTCTCTTTCACTCCCCAGAATACTTCGCACTTATGGTCGTGGGCTTGTCGGCTATTGCCGCCTTCGCCGGACAGGGTCAGGTGACCAAAGCATTGCTGATGACGGTTCTAGGCCTGATCATGGCCACTGTCGGCGAGGGCGCATTGTTTAACTTGCCAAGGTTCACAGGCGGCATCATGGATCTGCAATCCGGCTTTGGGTTTATCACTCTGGCGATGGCCATGTTTGCCCTGCCAGAAGCGGTGTTCCTTATACTGAAACCTAAGAACCTCGGCGACAATGGCGGCGAAATCAAAGATCTGCGCATCACCCGCGCTGAAGCCCGCGCAATTGCGCCCGTCATTGGCCGCCAGTCTATTCAAGGGTTCTTCATCGGCGTCTTGCCTGGAGCAGGTGCTACAATTGCATCCTTTCTTGGCTACGCAGTGGAGCGCAACATCGCACCAAAGCACGAACAAGAAGAATTCGGAAAAGGGTCGATCAAAGGGCTGGCAGCACCTGAAACCGCCAACAACGCAGCCTGCACTGGTTCGTTTGTGCCATTGCTTACACTCGGTATTCCAGGGTCGGGCACGACAGCTATTTTACTCGGCGCATTGATTGCGCTCAACGTAACCCCTGGTCCACGCCTAATGGTTGATGATCCACAGATTTTTTGGGCCGTCATCATGTCCATGTTCATAGGCAATCTTGTGCTTCTGATCCTGAACCTGCCCTTAATCCCTTATATCGCCAAACTTCTGGCTATACCTCGCAATTTCTTGATCCCTTTCATCCTCTTTTTCACGCTGATGGGTGCTTACATCGGCCAGAACAATGCAACAGAATTGCTCATGTTGGTCGGGTTTGGCATCTGCGGCATTGCGTTAAAATTCGCCAACTACCCACTGCCACCTCTTTTGATCGGGTTCATCTTGGGCGGCATGATGGAGGATAACTTCTCACGCTCGGTGCAGCTTTATGGCGGCATATCGTTCATTGTTGAACGGCCCATGACACTTGGCTTGCTGGTCATTGCAGTAGGCCTGATCATCGTTCCGGTCCTCAGGAACCGCCTGACCAAGTGATATCAGCCACACGGGCCTGTATCGCTCCAACAGCGCCTTCCTGCGCTGTCTCAGTTACGAGTGTTCTGCAGGTTCCAGAAAGCAGGCCTAAACCTCAGTATAGAGATTTGCGGGATGGGATCGCAGCAGTCCATCGCTCTGTAAAAGCTTAATGCCCTCTAAGGGCCGACAGCAGCCCCGCCGAACGCCCCTTTAACTTAATTTCCGTTAACACATTCCCCGTTCAGGCGGTGCACGGGTTGTGTACGGGTTGTGCACGCTTTTCACCCCCTCGATTCAGCTGTGTTTTGGCGCATTAACCCTTCGGGACGCTGGGGTCATGGGGCGGCAACGCGGGGCTGCTATACTCGGGCAAATCTCACTAAAACGTTTGATAAATATAGATAAATTTTACGGATCACTCCGCCGCAAGAGGCTCCGCCACCTTGCGGCCGATTTCACAAATCTCCGCTGTGATCCCCTTGAGAACCCGCCGAAACGCCTCAAAGTTCCCGTTCGGGCGTATCATCTGCTCGTTCATATAGATCGAGCGATCAATTTCGATCTGGATCGCGTGTTGTCCCTTTGAAGGCCGCCCGTATGTCTGGCAAATATAGGCCCCTGCAAAGGGTACATTGCGCACCACATGTAGCCCTGCACGGGTAAACGCCGCCTCAATATGATCGACAATCTCGGTGCTTGCCGAGGCGCCATGTCGGTCCCCGATCACCACTTCGGGACGGCGGATCGCCCCCCGCGCCGCAAGGTCCATCGCCTCATGGGGCATCGAATGGCAGTCAACCAAGATTGCCTCGCCAAAAGCGGCTTTTGACTGGTCCAAAAGCTTGCCCAACATCTCGTGATAGGGCCGCCAGTAAATATTGATTCTGCGCTCCGCCTCGCTCAAAGGCAGCTTTCCACGATAAATCGCACGCCCCCCTGCCACCACGCGCGGCACCACTCCAAGCCCCGAAGCCACCCGCGGATTGTGCCCCCGCGCGCTCACCCCCTCAAACAATGCTGGATCCAGCTCCTCTGGCGCGCGGTTCAGATCAATAAAAGCACGCGGCGCGCCCGCTGTCAGAAACGGTGCACCACATTTGGGCGCATGTGAAAAAAGCCTATCTACAAAGGCGTCTTCCGATGTTCGGATGGTGTGTTGGTCCAAAACAGTCTTGCGCAGAAACGTCCAAGGATAGTCCCGCCCACTGTGCGGCGAGGCAAACACAACAGATGTTGTGCGCCGTTCAGGGTGGATCAAATCATAAGCGACACGCGGCATTCTGGCTCCAGTTTCTTAAGGCGAGTATAGGCCAAAAAAATGAAGCGTCAAAAGCTCTTGATCATATCTGCGACTCCTTTTATAGACACGAGGCGCTGGCGCGGGTTTCCGCGTCCCTTTTTGTTTTAAGGGACGAAAAAACCAAGTCAGTTCGGGCGATTAGCTCAGTGGTAGAGCACTTCGTTGACATCGAAGGGGTCACAAGTTCGAACCTTGTATCGCCCACCATGAACCATTCACCGCACGGGGGAGTTCCCTCGCGCACCCGCAAACCCAAAGGCGCAAGCCCTGCGCCGCGACCAAGGAGACGACCTCATGAAGGTTAGAAACTCACTCCGCTCGCTCAAGAGCCGGCACCGTGACTGCCGCATCGTGCGCCGCAAGGGCCGCGTTTATGTGATCAACAAAACACAGCCTCGCTTCAAAGCCCGTCAAGGCTAAGCTTAGCTGAACGCAGCACTGCAAAAAGAGCCGCGCCTTTCGAGGGGCGGCTCTTTTCTTTTGGACTGCCCCCATCCCCTTACATCAAAGCCCATTATGTCATATCATCTTGGACAGATGAGTGATGCAATCAAGGTCTGAACTGGGCATGAGGCGCAAGATATTTGGATGGCTTCTTTGCGGGGCACTGAGCGTGAGCAACAGCGCTCCCAGCCTCGCCTGTGCCTTTCACGGCTATACTCCAAACCCAACACTCGTTGACCTGCTTATGATGACCGAGCAGGTTGTCATCGCAGACATAGACCCCTCTCAGCCAAACCGATACCGGCTGCTCGAAGTGCTCATGGGGCCCCATGTTTCGGACATACCAATCACTGTTTCAGCATCAGTCACCAAGACTATCTCGCAAAACCCTTCAGCACGTGTCCTACTGGCACGTGATGGGCCCTACGGTCCTTGGCAAATGCTCAAAGTACTCGACAATAGGCTCCATCATGTTTTGAGCTACGTTATCGAGCGCCAGTCCGCGCTAATCAATGGCGGCGATGAAGAACGCCTCACGTTGTTTGTTTCACTCTTAAATGATCCAAGTCCAGATGTTCACCAGCTTGCTTTGCAAGAGTTGGATCGCGCGCCATATAGCGCGCTTCAGAAGCTTGTCATCCCCAATATAGCAGGGCTAAAACAAGAGATTGAAACAGGCGATGAGGGCTTAATGCCGATACGCGTTTTGCTGGCCGGTTTAACAAAAGACCAAAGCTACAAGCCTTTTATGATGGAAGAGCTGGCAATGGCTGTCGAAGGCAACGTTTCTTATATGGGCGCTTATGCAACTGCCCTAATCGAGCTGGGGGGCACGGACGCAGTTCAATATCTGATTGACGAGTATTTGACTGACAAGGCTCAGCCACTCGATAGCCGGATCAAGATTCTCGAAGCCCTCTCACTCCAGCACAAAAATGCAGAACGCAAAACGAGACGCGCAATCGCCCGTGGTGTAGCCCATGAATTGCACCAGTCGCCGGAGCTGAAAGAACCTGCTACGCGCTTCTTCGGGTTTCGCATTCGCTAGAGTGCAAAAGCCAAAGAAGGCCTAGTCGTAGCTGCGAAGATCTTCGATCACCTTGCCGTCATTGGGCAGACTACCACGCCCGACAATCTCGATTTCACCCTTGAGCTTCAAGACTTCAGAAACAGACTTGGCGTAAGCCGCAGCATCTCCGCCCTCGGCTTCAACCATGACAGTCATCGCATCCATCTCGCCTTGGCGCTTGGCCACAACACGAGCTTTGAAAATCTCGCTATGCTTGGCGACAAAAGCCGCAACCTGCTCGGGGCGCACGAACATACCTTTAATCTTTGTGGTCTGGTCCGCGCGGCCCATCCAACCTTTGATACGCATATTCGTCCGTCCACAGGGGCTCTGCCCTTCCATAACAGCGCTCATGTCTCCCGTAGCGAAGCGGATCAGCGGATAGTCAGGGTTGAGCGTAGTCACAACAACTTCGCCTACCTCGCCTGGGGCCACAGGATCGCCAGTTCCCGGGCGCACAATCTCTACGATGACACCTTCATCAACAATCATGCCTTCCATGGCAGGCGTCTCGTAGGCAATTGTGCCAAGGTCTGCAGTACCGTAGCTCTGCAAACACATAATACCACGGTCTTTATATTCCTGACGCAGACTTGGGAAAAGCGCGCCGCCGCCGACAGCCGCCTTACTAAACTTCAACTTAAGGCCCATCTCTTCGGCCTTATCCAGAATGAGCTTGAGGTAATCGGGAGTGCCCACATAAGCCGTACAGCCAATATCATGCGCCGCCTGCGCCTGAAGCTCAGTCTGGCCAACACCAGCAGGCAGAACAGCCGCGCCAACAGCGCGTGCACCGTTCTCAAACATCATCCCTGCCGGCGTAAGGTGATAAGAAAAACAGTTTTGGACAATATCACCCGAACCAATACCTGCAGCCGCCAAAAAGCGTCCCGCGCGCCACCAGTCATGGCTCATATTGCCGGGTTCATAGATCGGTCCTGGGCTCTGGAAAATATGCGCAAAGCCCACAGCGTTCACAGCCGTCAGCCCACCAAAAGGCGGGGCCTTCTTCTGAGCAGCACCAAGATCAGACTTGCGTAGCACAGGTAAAGACGCAAGGGCCTCCGCCGTTGTGATAGCTGACGCATCAACGCCTTCAAGACGGCTCCCATAGCCAGACAGCCCTTGCGCCAATGCTACTTGCTGCGGCAAACGCAGCGCAATTTCCGCAGCGCGCGTCTCGGCGGATCGCGTCTCCAACTCGTCGAAAAACTGGCCCATCTTGTAAACCTTCTTGTGCTCATTTGCGCCCAACTGGCGGCATGGTGCGGACATCACCCTCGCGATCAGCGGGGTCTATATTCTTTCAAAACTCAGCTTGGCTGCCTTAGCTGAGCCAGCGCTTGCGTCGACGATAGGAGCGCACATCGCGGAAGCTTTTGCGCCCATCATCAGACATGCCGAGGTAAAACTCTTTAACATCCGGGTTCTCGCGCAGCTCTTTCGCTGGCCCGTCCATAACCACACGGCCTGATTCAAGAATATACCCATAGTGGGCGAACCTGAGAGCTACGTTTGTATTCTGTTCAGCCAAAAGGAAGGTATACCCTTCTCCCTCATTGAGCTGTTTCACAATACCAAAGATCTGCTCAACAAGCTGAGGCGCAAGCCCCATTGACGGTTCGTCCAAAAGGATCGTTTCTGGCCGGCTCATCAAAGCGCGACCAATCGCAACCATTTGTTGCTCTCCGCCCGATGTATAGCCAGCTTGCGAGCGACGGCGTTCCTTCAGGCGTGGGAAATAATTGTAAACCATCTCAAGGTCCGCATCGACAGCACCTTTGCCATCGGTCCGCGTATAGGCGCCTGTGAGCAAGTTTTCCTCAACGGTGAGGTGCTCAAAACAATGCCGCCCTTCCATCACTTGGATTACACCACGCTTGACCAGATCGGCTGGATCAAGATGCTGCGTAATCTCGCCACGATAGCTCACGCTTCCTTTGGTGACTTCGCCACGCTCCGAGTGAAGCAGGTTTGAAATCGCCTTGAGCGTCGTCGTCTTACCCGCGCCGTTACCGCCCAACAGGGCAGTGATACCGCCTTTGGGCACTTTGAGCGAAACGCCTTTCAGCACAAGGATCACGTGATTGTAGATCACCTCGATGTTGTTCACTTCCAGAACGGTGTCGTTTGTTTCACCAGCATCCAGCATATCAGGGCTCGCTTATTTGAATTCGTTTACAGGATTGGCCGCCCACCCGTTTGAGTGGGCGGCCAGAAGCGCTTAGTTGCAGCGCTGTTCGATGTTGTTTTCAGCGGCGAACGCCTCTGAGTCTGCGGTGATCAGCGGCAGGATAACGTCCATGTCCGATGGTCCGAAGTCAGAGATCAGGTTCCACTTTTTGTCAGCTGCGTTCCACTGCGTGATCCCGCCGAGGCCTGGGCCACCGTGGTTTTCGCAAGAAACGGCAAAGCTTGGCCCGAAGTTTGGCATACCAAGAGCTATCATGCCTTCTTCTGTGATCTCAAGCGCTTCCATACCGTCACGCATCATCGCTGGTGTGATCTGGGCTGTGCCATGGATCTCTTGAGCTTTTTTCGCCGCTTCTGCTGCGAGCATCGCTGCATACATACCGCGGTTGTAAAGCACTGTCCCGATCTGGTCGCCAGCGCCAGCCGCGAGGCCTTTGTCGACAACGTGTGTTTTGATGTCATCAAACACAGGGAAGTCAGAACCAACGTTATGGAACGTTACCGATTTGTAGCCATTGGCCGCATCACCAGCAGGTGTCACATCGTGCTCTGCACCTGACCACCAGATACCAATGAAGTTTTCCATGTTGAAACGGATGTTCGCCGCTTCTTGGATCGCAACTTGGTTCATAACGCCCCAGCCGTACATAATTACATAGTCAGGCTTGTCGCGGCGGATCTGGAGCCACTGTGATTTCTGCTCCTGACCAGGATGGTCTACGGGAAGAAGGCTCAGTTCATAGCCGTGCTTCGTCGAAAGCTCTTCCAGCGTGCGGATCGGCTCTTTGCCATAGGCAGAGTTGTGATACACGAGGGCCACTTTTTTGCCCTTGATGTCACCACCGTTTGTTTCGAGCAGGTGGTTAATCGCAACAGATGCACCGTTCCAGTAGTTCGCTGGGTAGTTAAACACGTGGCTGAAGACCTTGCCGTTTGCGGCAGATGTACGGCCATAGCCCATTGTGTGGAGCGGAATACCGTCAGCTGTCACTTTGGGGATCAGCTGGTAGGTGATACCTGTTGAGAGCGGTTGATAAACAAGTGCGCCTTCGCCTTTTGTGGACTCATAGCACTCAACGCCTTTTTCGGTGTTGTAGCCTGTTTCGCACTCAGGAACTTTGGTCATGATGCCGCCGATACCACCATCACGCTCGTTGAGCATTGTGAAGTAGTCTGCGTAGCCGTCTGCAAACGGGATACCACCCGCCGCATATGGGCCAGTCCGGTATGAGAGTGACGGGAACACAAGGTCCGCCATCACTGGGCCTGCCGCCATAACGGCTGCCACGGCCATAGTTGCTAGTTTCGTCTTCATCGGGGTCTCCTCCCTTGGTTTTTTCCGATGTTAGCCACAGCTATTGCGCTGAAGCCCTTATTTGTTGCCCTGCCCTTAGTGTGGGAATGGCCACAACCGTAGTTTCTCCTTCGCCACGCGCCACAGCTGGGCAAGCCCATGTGGCTCAGCGATGAGGAAGATAATGATCAACGCACCAACGATCACAAGCTGCAAGTGGGCCACAATATCAGTGGGCCAACCCATACCGCCAATGGTCAGAGCATAAGCCATGAAGGCTGCGATGCTCGCAAAAATCCACCCCACACCAGCGCCTGCAATCAGGCTGCGTGTGCGCACAATATTGATCACCAGCATGACAACCGCAGCGGCGAAAGCCACTAGGAACACCCAGCTCATGACTGAAGAAAAGCCTGATATTTCATCGGTACTGTCTGCAAGCATAAGCTTGAGAAGAACTGGCAAGAGCACGAGGAAAGCCGCGCCTGCGAATGATCCAAAGATCGAGCCGAGACCTCCAATAATCACCATAAACAGAACGATAAACGACTTCTGGATGCCGAAGGCTTCACCAACTTCAACGGCGCCAAGGTAGACCGCAAAGAAGAGCGCGCCAGCGATGCCGATGTAGAAAGAACTTACCGCAAAAGCACTTAGCTTTGCTTTTAGCGGGTTCACCCCAATGATTTCAGCCGCGATGTCCATATCACGGATGGCCATCCATTTGCGTCCAGACGCCCCACGCGTGAGGTTGCGTGCAACGATTGCGCAGAGAGCGGCGATAACTAAGCAGAAAAGATAAGTCGCCCAGGCGTCAGTGCTCGGCCCCGTGATTGCGACCCCAAAGATTTCTCGCTCAGGCGCATTGATCTGACCAGAAGCTGAATAGTTATAAGCCCAGGACCATTTGTTGAATAGCCAAACAAGGAAGAACTGCGCAGCCAAAGTTGCAACCGCAAGGTAGAAGCCTTTGATGCGGAGGCTCGGCAGGCCAAACAGAACACCGACAACAGCCGTCACAAGTCCAGCAAGGATGACAGAGAAAAAGATATTAATAGGTGGGAGCGCATATTGCACACCGTCTATCCAGATATCGAGACCTGTCATGAACTTGTAGCAAGCATAGGCTCCCACGGCCATAAAGCCGCCAGTACCGAGCGAAACCTGCCCACAATACCCGACAAGTATATTTAGACCAATTGCAGCGATTGAATAAATCAAGAACGGCAAGAAGATCGCATTCACCCAATAATCATTGATCAGGAAGGGAACCATCGCAAAGGCCACAAAGAGCACAAAATAGTAGCGATAGCGGTCGAATTTGATCGGGAAGGTTTGCCCGTCATCTTGATAGGACGTCTTATAGTCACCAGCTTCACGGTAAAACATCAGACTCTCTCCCCGTTTAGTTCTTCTTGATGGCTTAGGTCAGCGCGGTTCGCGCGCTTGGCGTAGCCTGTTGCTTCTGCGTGGCGTACAAGCTGGAGATAGGTCCAGATCCCGATGCCCGCTCCAATGGCAGCAAATACAGCAGCCATGGTCATTTGACTTTCGTTGTCGACGTTCGCCGAGAAGGCGAGGTACCCAAAGGCCCAGAAGCCTGACCATGCCACCACGTTGATAATCGCAATGATTTTCATCATGGTGTCAGACCCTCTCGATGATCTTCTCGCCAAACAACCCTTGAGGGCGGAAGACGAGGAAAATAAGAGCGAGCACATAGGCAAACCAATTTTCGGTGGCCCCGCCGACCATTGGGCCAACGGCGAATTCAAAAAGCTTTTCGCCGACGCCAATGATCAGGCCACCGACGATCGCACCCGGAATGGAGGTGAAGCCACCAAGCATCAGAACGGGCAAGGCCTTCAGAGCAATGAGTGAGAGCGAGAATTGGACACCTGATTTTGTGCCCCACATGATACCTGCCACCAGAGCGACAAAACCCGCGAGAGACCAGACCATCACCCAGATAAAGTTGAGGTTGATACCAACCGAAAGTGCCGCTTGGTGATCATCCGCAACAGCACGCATGGCGCGGCCTTGTTTGCTGTATTGGCTGAAAATCACGAGCGCCAGAACAAGGATAGCAGCGATCACAGTTGCAAACATGTCAAGCTTATCGATGAAGAAGCCGTAGAAGTTTTCGTTACCGAAGCCCATCCAGCGCGTGCTGTCTTCAAGCCATATGCTTGCACCCTGCGGTAGGCCGACATCGAGGTTTTTAATCTCGGAGCCCCACATCAAATCGCTGATACCTTCGAGGAAGTAGGCAAGACCGATTGTCGCCATGAAAAGAATAATTGGCTCCTGTCCGACAAGGTGGCGGAAGACGAATTTCTGCACGAGCCATGCCAGCAAAACCATAAAGGCAGCCGTCAGCAAAATGCCGAGCAGTGCAGGCAAATGCCAGCCAAAGTGGTGTACTTCCGTGCCAAACATCGCATTGATCAGATGGCTGAAAGGCACCTGACCATTCATTATTCCGACAAGAGTGGCCGCGGCAAAAAGCGCCATAACGCCTTGGGCGTAGTTGAAAATACCAGAGGCTTTATAGATCAGAACAAAGCCGAGGGCGACAAGGGCATAGAGAACCCCAGCCATAAGTCCGTTTAGGAAGACTTCTATCCCAAAAATCAGATTGTCAGGCATTGTTGAGGCCTCCAAATACTTGTGTCAGTTGGGCTTGCTTAGTCATGGCTCACCCCCAAATAGGCGTCGATCACGTCTTGGTTGTTGCGCACCTCATCAGGTGTGCCGTCGCCAATTTTCTTACCGTAATCCATCACGACAACCCGGTCGCTCAAATCCATAACCACACCCATATCGTGCTCAATCAGAGCAATCGTGGTTCCAAATTCGTCGTTCACATCAAGAATAAAGCGGCTCATGTCCTCTTTTTCTTCAACGTTCATCCCAGCCATCGGTTCATCAAGCAGCAAGAGTGAAGGCTCAGCGGCCAGCGCGCGCGCCAGCTCTACGCGTTTTTTGAGACCATAAGGCAAACGCGCCACGGGCGTCTTTCGGATCGCCTGAATTTCGAGAAAATCGATAATTTTCTCAGCCCGCTCGCGGTTTTCAACCTCTTCGCGCTCAGCCTTACCCTTCCAGAGACCCTGAGCAAAAAGCCCTGTGGTCATGTGGTTAAGACGACCTGTCATCACGTTATCAAGAACGCTCATACCGTCAAACAAAGCGATGTTCTGAAATGTCCGGGCAATCCCTTGACGGGCAACTTCATAAGGCCGCATCTGTGGGCGCTTTGCACCCTGATACCAAACCTCCCCCTGCTGAGGGATATAGAAGCCCGAGATAACATTGAGCATCGAGGATTTGCCCGCACCGTTCGGTCCGATAATAGCGCGGATTTCGCCTTCCTTGATGTCAAAGCTGATATCAGTAATAGCCTTCACCCCACCAAAACTCAGTGTGATGTTTTTCATCTCCATCAACGTACCGCCAATCTTGCGGCCGTCAGCTGTGGTGTAGCCTTCTGTACTCATGTCGTTCATTCTGCTGCCACCTTCTGTGTCGTGACGGTCTGAACCTTGGCGTCAACAATACTCAAAGTCGCGCTGATGGCGCCTTTGCGTCCGTCTTCGTAGGTTACTTCCGTTGTAGTCGAAATTTGGGGTGAGCCGTCGTAGAGGGCATCAACGATGTCCTTGAACTTATCGGCCACAATCACGCGGCGCACTTTTCGTGTCCGGGTCATTTCGCCATCATCCGCATCAAGCTCTTTATGCAAGACGACAAAGCGGTGCACCTGACAGCCCGAAAGCATTTCATCCTGCGCTACAGATTTGTTCACCTCTTCCACGTGGCTCTGGATTGAAGCCAGAACCTTGGGATGGCCCGCAAGCTCTTGGTAAGAGGCATAAGCGATATTGTTACGCTCTGCCCAGTTACCCACCGCCGTCAGGTCGATATTGATAAACGCAACGCAGCGGTCCTTGCCATTGCCAAAGAGCACAGCTTCGAGAATGTCAGGGTAGAACTTGAGTTTGTTCTCAACATATTTTGGAGCAAACAAGCTACCGTCTGCCATTGTTCCCACGTCTTTCGCACGATCGATGATCCGCAAATGACCTGTGTCTGGCTCAAAGAAACCAGCATCACCTGTAGCGACCCAACCTTCAGGGTCTTTGGTCGAGGCTGTGCTTTCCGCATTCTTGTAATACTCTACAAACGTGCCTTCAGAGCGATAGTAGATTTCGCCGTTTTCCTCGATACGTATCTCAACGCCTTTAGCAGGCACGCCCACCGTGTCAGCACGCACTTCACCATCTGGCTGGACAGTGATGAAAACCGAGGCTTCTGTCTGACCATACAGCTGCTTGAGGTTGATACCAAGAGAGCGATAGAAGTCAAAAATCTCAGGGCCAATGGCCTCACCCGCCGTATAACCAACACGCACACGGCTAAAGCCAAGCGTGTTCTTGAGTGGTCCGTAGATACAGAGCTCACCAAGCTTATACTTCAAGCGATCCATAAACCCGACAGACTTGCCGTCCAAGATTGCTGGGCCGACTTTCTTTGCATGCGCCATAAACACATCAAAGAGCCGCTTCTTAAACGGACTAGCATCTTCCATGCGGATCATCACGTTTGTCAGCTGCGTTTCAAAAATACGCGGCGGGGCAAAATAATATGTCGGACCAATCTCGCGCAGATCGGTCATCATGGTTTCTGGGCTCTCAGGGCAATTCGTGCAGAAGCCCGTCCAATACGCCTGACCAACCGAGAAGATAAAATCACCCACCCACGCCATCGGTAAATACGCCAGAATTTCATCGCCTGCATTCAGATGATCAAACTCACTGGCATTCTTCGCTGTCTCGATAATGTTTCTGTTAGAGAGCACAACGCCTTTTGGCTTACCTGTCGTGCCAGACGTGTAAAGCATTACGCAGGTGCTGTCATAAGTCAGCTTCTCACGGCGCTCTTTGAGGTCTTCGATCAGCTCATAATAAGCCGCGCGACCTTGTGCTTGGATATCTACAAACCGGTGCAGCGCATGGTGGTCATACTTACGTAAGCCGCGTGGATCGACATAAATCATATGTTCGAACTGATGCAGCCCATCTTGAATTTCGATAACTTTGTCGACTTGCTCTTGGTCCTGACAGACCACAAAGCGCGCACCACAATGCTCCATGACATAAGCCATCTCTTCAGCAGAGGCATCTTGATACAGCGGAACGGGAATGGCACCCACAGATTGAGCCGCAACCATCGTCCAGTAAAAATGCGGACGGTTTCTGCCAATGATTGCAACAAAGTCGCCCTCATTCACGCCGAGATTAATAAACCCAAGCGCCAGCGCCTCGATTTCCTTCTCGGTTTCGGCCCAAGTCCAGCTCTGCCAGATGCCAAATTCTTTTTCTCGGTAAGCCGCCTTATTGGCAAACTCCCGAGCGTTACGCTGCAACAGCGCTGGAACGGACGCGAGTCCGCTCGTCGCTTCTGACGACTGTGTCAAATCTTTTCCTCCCTTTGCCCCTTTCGGGCCAAACTCGCCACTTTCTGAGCGATTCTCCTTCCCCCAGCGTGACTGTTTCAGAGTTGCCGTCAACTTTTACCTGATCATTTCGCGAATCTAACAAATTGTAACAAGCTGCATTTGGCCGTCTGTGGGGCTTTGCCTACATCTGTTTGGGTGTTAGCACATGGGCAGAAAGGCGGCTCATGACTAACAATCCTGACAATCAAGCTATGACAATGGCTGGGCTCAATCTCATTCAACAAGCACTGTCGATCTATGACAGTGACTTGCGTCTCGTGGTGTCAAATGAGCGGTTTCGCTCAATGTTCGCTCTTCCCGACTGGACTGTAACACCTGGAGCAGAGTTTGCCGCAACGATCCGTTATCTCGCTGAGCGCGGCGAATATGGGGCAATTGATGATATTGACGCATTTGTTAAGGAGCGGGTTGATCTCGCCCGCGCGTTTGAAGCGCACTACATTGAGAGGCAAATGAGCAACGGGCGCTGGATCTCAGTCGAAGGTTCTCCTCTGCCCAACGGTGGGTGGGTCGCTGTCTATACAGACATCACTGGATCTAAACGCCAAGAAGAGCTTTTACGCACACGCTCCGAGTCTTTATCAGACCAACTTCTCAACCGTGCTGAGGAGCTTGCGAAAACCAACCGTGAACTCGAAGCCACAGTTACCGCGCTTGAAGAAGCAAAGCGACAGCTCACCGCGATGGAAGCGCGCACCCGCCTGACAACTGAAATGATGCCCGCACACATCGCACATGTAAGCTCCAACAAAGTCTACACCTACTCAAACCGGCGGGTGAGCTCCGTCATGCCTGGCAGCTTGGCTGATCCTGTAGGACACCACGCTTCTGAAGTGCTAGGTGCACAGCCTTACAGCGTGATTTCGCCTCACTTGGAGCGTGGTTTTGCTGGCGCCTCTTCGGTCTTTGAATTCAATCACGAACCCAGTTCACGACGGATCCGCGTCGCGCTGACACCAGACAGCAGTACAGGCGGAGTGTACATCCTATCGATGGACATTACAGAGGAGACACAAACACGCTCAGCTCTTCAACAGAACCGTCGCCGTCAACTTGCGGCCCAAATGGTATCTGGACTTGCGCATGACTTCTCCAATCTCCTGACAATTGTCCTTGGCTCTCAAAGCCGGCTGCAACGGCTGGGCTTACCTCCAAAGGCTGATGCTCTCATTAACGCTACACTCACGGCTGCACGCCGTGGCGGAGACTTGCTCAATCGCATCGCAGACATGACAGGCTTGCGTGACCTCCATCCACTGCCAACACGCCTGCAGACCTTTTTGACAGAGTTTGAAACGCTTGCGAGCACAACGCTTCCTGAAGGCGTCACCCTGAGCCTTGAAAGTCGTTTTTTGCCATCAAACCTTATCCTCATGTTGGACTCAGGCAGCCTGCAGGACAGCTTGCTCAACCTCGTCTTGAACGCACGAGATGCCTGCAACGGCGATGGTGAAATCTCCCTCTTGGTCGATGTCGTTCAAGACACGTGGATTGAATTTACAGTTATAGATACAGGGCCTGGGTTTTCTGAACATGCCTTATCACACGTGTTTGACCCCTTCTTTACAACCAAAGGCGATAATGGCTCGGGTCTTGGCCTTGCTATGGTCTATGACGTGGCAAAGCTCTCAGGTGGCCGAGTTCAGGCGCGCAATGGCACTACTGGCGCCGAAGTCAGCCTGCGCCTTCCTCTTCGCCTTGCGCCATCGCCCGTCGCACCCGGACTGGTGTTGCTTGTTGAAGATAACGCCTTGATACGAACCGATGTGCGAGAAATGTTGATTTCGCAAGGCCATACTGTGATCGAGGCCACCAGCACAGAAGAGGCGCTGCTCCTCGCCCAAGACTTGCCAGATATTGCGCTGGTCCTCTCGGACATATCGCTCGAAGGTGAAGCGACAGGCATCGACTTGATCGAACGTTTGGGGCAGACACGACCAACAAGTTTTTTGATGACTTCTTTGCCTGAAACCGATCCACTCTTTCAACGTGCCGTCCAGCTCGCACCAGTTATCCGCAAGCCATTTAATTCCGAAACCCTTCAGATCTATCTTGGATTGGACACTGTCTCATGACCAAACCTCTTGTAACCATCCTTGATGACGAACGCGCTATTCGACAAATGCTCACTGATGCGCTGGAAGAGGCGGGCTTTGAGACCATGAGCTTCGCGCGCGCGACCGAGTTCGAAGCGGCGCTCAAGACCGCAATACCAGACGTCTGTCTCGTAGACCTTTCACTTCCTGACAAGGACGGGCTCACGCTCGTTCATCGCCTCGCCCTCGAACAAGGAGCCAGTGTGATCATCATATCAGGCCGCGCGCAGGTTCAAGATCGTGTCACAGGGTTAGAGCTTGGCGCAGATGACTACATTATCAAACCCTTTGAGCCCGCAGAAGTCGTTGCTCGCGTGCGCGCCCGTTTACGCAAAGCGGCTCCCGCCCCTCAAAGTACCGAAACTGCACGTTTCAACGGATGGACGGCACATTTTGAGCGCTATATTCTTGTTGATCAAGCTGGCCAAGAGACCGCATTTTCTCACGCCGAGGGAGAAGTTTTGCGACTGTTTCTGGAACGCCCCAAAAGGCTTATTTCTCGAGCCAACATGCAAGAAACGCTAGGTGGTGCAGCAGGCGAAAGTTTTGACCGTGCGATGGATGTGCGCATTTCGCGCCTCAGAACAAAGCTGGGGGAAGACCCGAAGAATCCCCGCCTGATCAAGACCATCTATGGCGCTGGCTATATTTTTCTTGGCGATGTGAGCTGGGGCTAAAGCCGCGCGACTGCTCCCGCCAAAACCTCAAGACCTGTGACCAAATCAGCTTCGTCTGTATCTTCTTCGAACGCGTGACTGATCCCGTTAATTGACGGAACAAACAGCATTGCGACAGGCAGATATCGCGCGACATTGGTTGCATCATGAAGCGCACCGGACGGCATCTTCCTCCAGCGTCCCGCAGCATGCTCTTCAGCACTGGCCTCAAGCGCTGACCGCAGATCCACGCTCATAGCAACTGGTTCCAGCCCCAACATGGGGCCAAACGAAAGTCCAACTCCCTGTGCTTCAGCGACCTCTGACGCGGCATGCCGAATGATCTTCTCCATGCGCCCCAAGCGGTCAGCATCACCGTCTCGCCATTGCATCGAGAAGGTGGCACGTCCGGGTACTATGGAGTGTGCATCGGGGTGCAACTTCACATGACCAATCGTCCAAACAGTTTGAGGCGTTACCACATTTTTAAAGCGCTCTCCAATAAGCGCATTGAAAGCCCCCAGCGCCTGAAAGGCGTCCTTGCGCAGATGCATTGGGGTCGTCCCCGCATGGTTCTGCTCGCCCTCGAAGGTAATACGCATATCGCGAATGCCGACAATGTCCGTCACCACACCAACGGCTTCGCCCGCTTGGTCAAGCCACGGGCCCTGCTCAATATGCATCTCAATAAAGCACGTAAATTGCTTTGGATCTACAAAGTTTCCAGCCTGAGAAGCCATAGATTCGCGCGCCTCTGCAAGAGTGGTGCCTGTGCGGTCTGTTAACTTGTCAGCCTCTTCAAGCGTCAACTCTCCAGACCAAACGGTGCTGCCTGTAGTCACGCCAAAGCGGCCTTCCTCGTCTTGAAAGCTCACCACAGACACAGCAGGTCCGCCTGATTCTTTTGCCGCGCGGGCAACTTCCAGTGCCGCAATCACACCCAAGGCTCCGTCAAGCCAGCCGCCCTCGGGTTGGCTGTCAGAATGAGACCCAAGCAAGACTGAGGGCCCGTCTGCCAGCCCGAAAAGAGACCCCATCGGGTCGTAATGAACCTTGAGACCCGCTTCTTCAAACTTCTGAGCAAGCCACGCCCGCGCAGTAATATCGGCTTCACTATAGGCTGGGCGCACAACGCCTTTGCCGACGCCAGACGCCCCGAACTGGCGCAAGGCGTGAAGATCAGAAAGAAAGCGAGTTGGATTGATATTCATATTCTATTCAGCAGCAACCGCACCCTCTGCCTTCTCCACTTTTACCGCCGAAAATTTAAACTCGGGAATCTTGCCATATGGATCAAGTGCAGGATTTGTAAGAATATTCGCTGCAGCTTCAACATAAGCAAAAGGTACGAATACCATATCCTCAGCGACAGCCCGATCAGCACGCGCCATGATCACGATACTGCCGCGTCGCGTGCTCAAGCGAACATGCTCACCCGGCTCCACACCAAGACGGCGCAAAGTCTTAGGATGCAACGAACAGTTGGCCTCAGGCTCCACGGCGTCCAAAACATTTGAGCGCCGTGTCATCGAACCAGTGTGCCAGTGCTCTAGCTGACGACCCGTTGTCATAATCATCGGATAGTCTGCATCAGGCGATTCATCAGGTGCGATTACACTTGCAGGCGTAAACTTTGCGCGTCCTTCTGCCCGCGGAAATCCATCCCCGAACACGATCGCCTGTCCCGGGTCAGTTTCGCTTAGGCTCGGATAGGTGATCGTCTCAGTCTTGAGCCGTTCCCATGTTATATTGTTGAGCGAGGCCATGTTAATCTTCATCTCGTTAAAGACCTCAGACACATCACCATAGTCCCAATTGAGTCCGACGCGCTGCGCCAGTTCGACTGTGATTTTCCAGTCTTCGCGCGCGTCACCTGGCGGTGTAACAGCTGGCCTCACACGCTGCACCTGACGGTTGGTGTTGCTCACCGTACCATTCTTCTCGTACAGCGCCGAAGCAGGAAGGATCACATCAGCATAGTTCGCTGTTTCGGTCAGGAAAATATCCTGCACAACGAGATGCTCAAGCTTTGCCAAAGCGTCACGCGCATGCTCCACATCAGGGTCTGACATCGCTGGATTTTCGCCCTGAATATACATCCCCTTGATGTTGCCGGCATAAGCTTCATCCATGATCTCCGTCACAGTCAGGCCTTTTTCGTTGGAAAAGTCTCCAGCCCCCCAAACATCGGTAAAGGCTTTGCGAATGCCGTCGTCCATGACACTTTGATAGTCAGGCAAGAACATCGGAACGAGGCCAGCATCAGACGCACCTTGTACGTTGTTCTGCCCACGCAATGGATGCAGCCCAGCGCCTGGCTTACCGACATTACCCGTCATCAAGGCAAGCGAAATCAGGCAACGTGAGTTATCCGTACCGTGGATGTGCTGGCTTACGCCCATGCCCCAGAAAATCATCCCGGCCTCAGCACCCGCAAAGATGCGTGCAACTCGGCGCAATTGATCAGGCGACACACCACAAATTTCACTCATCGCTTCGGGAGAGAAGTCCTTCAGATGTGCTTTCTCTGCTTCCCAGTTTTCGGTCCAACGATGGATGTACTGGCTGTCGTACAGCTCCTCTTCGACGATCACATGCATAATCGCGTTGAGCATGCTGACGTCTGTTCCTGGGCGAAACTGAACCATCTCTTCTGCAAAACGGCGCAAACCGACCCCACGTGGGTCCATTACTATGAGCTTGCCACCGCGCTTGGTGAACTGTTTGAAATAGGTCGCTGCAACAGGGTGGTTCTCAATCGGGTTCGCTCCGATGATTATTGCAACATCGGCGTTCTCAATCTCATTGAATGTCGCCGTAACAGCGCCGGAGCCAACATTCTCGATCAGCGCGGTTACAGAACTGGCATGGCAAAGCCGCGTGCAGTGATCGACGTTGTTGTGAAGAAAGCCCTGCCGAATGAATTTCTGAAAAAGATATGCCTCTTCATTGGTACATTTGGCCGAACCAAACCCCGCTACAGCCTTGCCGCCATGCTGATCACGCAGCCCAGACAGGCCACCTGCGGCAAACGCCATCGCTTCATCCCAGCTCGCCTCGCGAAAGAACTCGTTCCAGTTGTCTGGGTGTACATTGAGACCCTTTGCAGGAGCGTCTTCGCGGCGGATAAGCGGTTTTGTCAGGCGGTGAGAGTGATGAATGTAGTCAAACCCAAAGCGGCCCTTCACACAAAGCCGACCCTCGTTGGCAGGCCCGTTAATGCCTTCAACATATTTGACCTTGCCATCTTTGACCTTAAGCGAAACCTTGCAGCCAACGCCACAAAACGGACAGACACTTTCTGTTTCGCTGTCAAAATCCTTGCTGTCGCCTTGCTGCTGATCATCCAGCACGGTCGCAGGCATAAGCGCCCCAGTCGGGCAAGCCTGAACACATTCGCCACAAGCGACACATGAGCTCTCGCCCATCGGGTCATCCATATCAAACACAGGATAGGCCGAGTGCCCCCGACCCGCCATGCCGATCACATCATTGACCTGCACTTCACGGCACGCACGCACGCAAAGCCCGCAGGATATACAAGCATCAAGGTTCACCCGCATAGCAACATGGCTATCATCCAACAGCGGAATATGGCCCTCTTCCAGTTTGGGGAAACGGCTCTCGCTGACACCGTTGAGATCAGCCATATCCCACATGTGCGCAGATTTGTCGTGGCTCGTCTCACGCTCAGGCAAATCTGCCAAAAGCATTTCTACAACCATTTTACGGGCACTCGTTGCACGCGCATTATTGGTCACAACAACCATGCCCTCTTGCGGCTCGCGAATACAAGACGCAGCCAAGGTCCGTTCGCCCTCGATCTCAACCATACAAGCGCGACAGTTACCGTCAGGGCGATATCCCGGCGCAGGCTTATGGCAAAGATGCGGAATGACGAGCCCACGCCCGTTTGCCACTTCCCAAATGGTCATACCCTTTTCGGCCACAACCTGCTCACCATCGAGCGTGAACTTAACTGTTTCAGACATCGCGCGTCTCCTGTCGATCTTAACGCCCATCATAAAGCAGAGACGGCAACCTGAACACCTCACATTCCCGACACCCCACCACCCTTTTGCGCCGCCTTTCACCTCACTACATTTTCTTTGTCTTCATCCCCTTTAAACCGCTGCACCCTACGGCTAATCTTTGCGAGAATTTGATCAAATGAGGCGCAGATGGCAGAACTGATTCTGGTGCGGCACGGGCAGGCCAACAGCCACGCCACGGACGAGGCAAGCTATGACAAACTATCTGATCTGGGCCATACTCAAGCGCGTTGGCTCGGAGAGCATATGCGCGCCACCAACCCCCATTTTGATCATGTGATCACAGGCACTCTGCGCCGCCAAAAAGAGACGGCTGTAGGCATGGGATATGACAAAACTCGCGTCGATGGGCGCCTTGATGAATTACAATACTTCGCAATGGCAGCAGCTCTTGAAGCTGAACACGGAATTGTCACTCCAACTGACCCGACTGAGTTCGCCTCCCATCTGCCCAAGATGATTGGCTACTGGGCCGCCGATAAAGTGAAATCTGTCCCAGAGCGCTTCGCAGACTTTCATGCCCGCACAACGGGCCTCATTGAAGAAGTTTGCCAAGGACACGGCCGCGTGCTCTTGGTAACATCAGGAGGTGTTATCGGAACAATACTGCGCCATGTCTTGCACCTTTCTGATGATGGGATGGCAAAGATCATGTTGCAGGTGATGAATTCCTCGGTTCACCGCCTCGAATATGTACACGGCCAACTCATGCTTGGCAGTTTCAACGCGACGCCCCACCTCGATATCCCTGGCCGTGAACACGCCCGCACTTTTGTCTGAACAGGAACACAACATGACCCATCTCTGGCTCAGAGCCGAACAACGCGCCCACGAAGAACGTGTAGGCCTGACACCCGAGGGGGCAAAGGCACTGATCGATGCGGGTTTCCGTCTGACCGTCGAAGAAAGCTCTGTGCGCGCTATCCCACTGCAAGGCTATGTCGACGCCGGCGCCGAAGTTGCCCCGGAAAACAGCTGGCCCACAGCCCCCCGTGATGCGATCATCTTCGGCCTGAAAGAGCTGCCTGAAGATGGAACACCACTCCCCCACCGTCACATCATGTTTGGCCACGCCTACAAAGGTCAATTTTCCGGAAAAGCCTTGCTTGAAAGATTTAAAGCGGGCGGCGGTACGCTATACGACCTTGAATATCTTGTCGATGAAACAGGCCGCCGCGTCGCGGCTTTCGGGTATTGGGCAGGCTTCGCAGGGGCAGCTGTCACACTTAAAACATGGCTTGCTCAAAAAGAGGGCGCTCTTTGCCCTCCTGTTGGCGCTTATGCAAACAAAGATGCTCTCTTAGATGAGCTCCGCGCCGATCTTGTCACCAAGCCAAACGCCATCGTCATCGGCGCACTGGGCCGCGTTGGCACGGGGGCATCTGATTTGCTTGAGGCAATGGGCGTTTCCGTGACGAAATGGGACATGGCTGAAACTGCAAATGGCGGCCCCTTTCCAGAAATTCTTGAGCATGACATCTTCATCAACTGCATTCTTGCCCGCCCAGGAACACCGCAGTTTGTCCCGCTATCCGCAAAAGAGACCCCCCGTAAGCTCACCGCGATAGGTGATGTCGCGTGCGACCCTGACAGCGACTATAATCCTATTCCCGTCTACTCAGAAGCCACGACATGGGAAGCACCAGCGGTACGCGTCCATGATACCCCGCCACTTGATGTCATGGCTATCGACAACCTGCCTTCCATGCTCCCGCTCGAAAGCTCTGAGGACTTTGCTGCACAGCTTTTACCATCGCTCCTCACGCTTGACGTACTGACCGAAGGTGTCTGGGCCCGCGCCGAAAAAGACTTCGTTACACATGTAGGCGCTCTATGACACTCGCGCCTTACGTAGGCTATCTCGCCGCCGCGCTCGGCACGATTTGCTGGATACCACAGGCTTGGAAAGCTTGGAGAACGCGCAACACATCAGGAATATCTTTGGTGTCAAACATGCTGTTCCTAACAACGGTGTCGCTTTGGCTTCTCTATGGACTTTTGGTCTCAGACTGGCCCATCATCATCGCAAATATATTTGCTGTCATAGCGGTTCTCACGATCGTCGCAGCCAAACTGAAGTACAAATAAGGGACATAAAATATGACAATCCATTGGTGCGGCACAGGCCTTTCGGCCATTCCAGGCCTTCGCAAACTTATCGAAGAAGGCCACGCGGTGGTGGTCTGGAACCGCACAACCTCGAAGGCCAAAGAGGCCGTCGGCGACATTGCGCAAGATATTCGCAGCTTCGACATGGACGCAATTACAGCCGCAACAGCCAAAGACGACATCGTTGTCTCTATGCTCCCAGGCGATTGGCATGTGCCACTGGCCGAAATGTGTCTTGCACGCGGTGCGAACTTTGTGAGCTCAAGCTATATCGCCCCCGAAATGCGTGCACTTGATACTGCGTTCCGCGAGGCAGGCCTCATTTCGGTCAATGAAGTTGGCCTCGACCCGGGGATCGATCATCTGATGGCGCATGCGCTCGTCGCAGATTATCGCGCAAACGCGGCATATGACGCCAGTGCTGATATATCGTTCATTTCTTATTGTGGCGGTATTCCGAAACATCCCAACCCGTTCAGATACAAGTTCAGTTGGTCACCCCTTGGCGTGCTAAAAGCGCTACGGTCACCGTCAAAATCGATCAAAAACTTCACAGAGCTGAACGTCTCGCGCCCTTGGGACGCGATCAGCTCTTACGCCGCGCCTTTGGCAAGCCCAGAAACCTTTGAAGTTTATCCCAACCGCGATAGCTTGCCATTCATGGCGGATTACCAGTTCGAGCCAAGCTGGCGTATCAAAGAATTCGTACGTGGCACGTTGCGCCTAAACGGGTGGAAGGACGCATGGGCCGATGTCTTCACCGAAATCGAAACTCTTTCTGGTCCCGAAGGCGACATGCGCCTGAAGGAGATGTCAGATGGATTCTGGAATGAAAATGCCTACGATGAAGGTGAGCCTGATCGCGTCGTCATGTGCGTTGGATTGAAGGCCGAACAAGACGGAGGCGAAATCTACAACAAGACATATGTAATGGATGCCTGGGGAGATGCCCGCGGGACCGCGATGGCTCGCCTTGTCTCGATTCCCGTGTCTCTCGCGGTCAAAGCAGTGCTCAACCGCCAGATTGGTTCAGGTGTACACCCCGCGCCACATGACCCCAAACTGGTCGCCGAATGGCTAAAGGAAGTCGACACACTCGCTCAGCACCTACAAGTGGTCGATCACCTAGCCTAAGCGATCTTGGCACCAATACAATCTGAGAGGGTCGTGTTCCGCATTGCGAAATGCGACCTTCTTACCCTTTACGGATCAAATCATCTTCTTCGTCAAATGCCGAAAGCCCGAGCGCTTCCAGCCCGTTCTCCAAATGATCGGAAAGATGAGGTGTGCCCATAAGGTAGTCAGGTGTTGGAACCGTCGCCTCGGCGATAGCGGTGGCGCGCGCCTCTGCTAATTCTTCAGGCTCGAAGCTACCACGGCCAATCCACATTACTGCCACGAGATCAGTTAACTCCTCCTCACGGAGGGTTTCAAAAAAACCTGCAAGTTCGGCCTCTGCACGGCCCAGCTCGCGGGACATGAGAATAATTTGGGCAATTTTGTTGATACCAATTTCAAGCATGCTGTGTCCTCCTGTCGGCGCATGAGGCTCAGGATGTAACGCTTTCGCACTCTTAGCCTTGATCTAACGCAAGCTTATTCAGGCGCTTTGATTGGCACCACATTCGGCTGCTCAGGGGCCAGCTCTTCGAAATCAAAGTTATCAAGCCGCTTGGCCCGTCGTCCTGCCTTGTCAGCGGATACTTTGATATCGGAGATGTCTTTGGCAGCTTGATGAAAGTGACGGTCAAGATTTTCGACACGGTTTCCAAGACGGTCAACATCGGCAAACAAAAGCCCAAGTTCACGGCGGATCGCTCCTGCCTGCTCACGCATCCGCGCATCTTTCAAAATAGCTCTCATCGTATTGAGGGTTGCCATGCAGGTAGTCGGCGAAACAATCCAGACTTTCGCGGCAAACCCTTCGCGAACAAGTTCTGGAAAGTTCGCGTGAAGCTCAGCATAAATCGCTTCAGACGGCAAAAACATCAGCGCACCATCCGCAGTTTCTCCGTCGAGAATATATTTCTCCGAAATGTCTTTTATATGCTTCTTAATTGACACACGCAGCATCTTGGCAGCCTCGTTGACTTGCCAATCATTCTCAGCACGCCGCAGTGCTTCATAGGCCTCAAGCGGAAATTTAGCATCAATGGCAATCGGTCCGGGCGGGTTAGGCAAATGGATCAAACAATCTGCCCGCTTCCCATTTGAGAGCGTTGCCTGCATCGTATAACTGTCACTCGGCAAGGCTTTGGTTACAATATCTGTGAGCTGAATCTCACCAAACGCGCCCCGTGTCTGCTTGTTGCTCAAAATATCCTGAAGGCTCAAAACGTCGCCTGACAGTTTCGTAATATTATCTTGAGCCTTATCAATCGCAATAAGCCGTGCTTGAAGCTCCCCGAGTGACTTAGCCGTACTCTGAGCCGAACCCGTCAGGTTCTCGTTCATCTTGCCACTGACATCGGCAAGGCGCTTTTCCATCAGTTGTAACATGTTGGCCTGTGAAGCTGCCTGTGCTTCGCTCACGTGGGTCAAGCCCCCTGCGAGCTGTTGCTGCCCATCTGACAGCTGCTGCACACGCACACCAAGATTGCCCAATTGATGCACCAAGGGCTCTGTCATACGTGCCGAGCGCGCAGCAGATCGCATCCCCATAAACAGCATAAATAGGATTACGAAGATTAGAAAAAGTCCCGCAAAAAGAAGATGCAGCTCTGCAATCTGATAACCTGCCAGTTCAATCATGTGCGCCCGAATAGCCTCTCGATATCGCTCAATTTCAGTTCAATATAAGTAGGCCGCCCGTGATTGCATTGACCCGAATGTGGAGTCGCTTCCATCTCGCGCAAAAGTGCGTTCATTTCTTCGGCACGCATCCGTCGTCCAGAGCGGATCGAACCATGGCAAGCCACTCGGCTGAGAACAGCTTCGAGCTTGTCTTTCACCGTGCTTGTCGAGCCGCCGTCTGTCAGCTCGTCAACAATGTCACGCAACATTGCCTCTGCATTGACCTCACCCAAAATCGCAGGTGTTTCACGCACAGCAACAGACCCAGCCCCAAAAGGTTCAATGCTCAAGCCCAACTGTGCCAAATCCTGCGCGGCTTCGAGCAAAAGCGCACAATCGCCTTCGCTCATGCTGACAATCTCGGGTATCAATAGCGCCTGCGCGCGCACTCCGTTTTCCGCCATCTGTTTTTTCAGTCGTTCATAAACCAGTCGCTCGTGAGCAGCGTGTTGATCCACCAAGATCATCCCAGTCTCTGTCTGGGCTATGATGTAATTCTCGTGCACCTGTGCCCGCGCCGCCCCCAAAGGCAGCGCCTCCAATGGCCGTTCGTCATGTGTTTCGACTGTCTCAACTCGCGCAGAAAAACCGCCTGCCATTTCCGCAAAGCCTTGGCTTGGCGCAGAGTACCCCCGCCCTATATCGGGGCGATCCATTTGGTAAACCCTTGGTTCAGTCACTTCTGGCCGCATGGCCCCAAGCGCCGCGGCACCAACAGTGGAAGAGGCTCTGTGTCCTGCCTCTGCCAGCGCGTGTTTCAGTGCACTTACGATCAGCCCCCTCACCATGCCCGGGTCACGGAAACGCACCTCAGATTTGGCAGGGTGCACATTCACATCTACGAGATTGGGCGCGCAAGACACGAAAAGCGCCACTGCTGGGTGGCGATCTCTACTCAAAAAATCGGAATATGCTCCACGCAGAGCTCCAATCAAAAGTTTGTCTCGCACCGGGCGCTCGTTCACAAAGAAAAACTGCGCCACAGCAGAGCCGCGCGAATATGTCGGAAGAGCCGCGTACCCCGTCAGTGCAACCCCCTCACGCTCCGCATCGATTGCCAGCGCATTCTGGGCAAAATCACGGCCCATAACCTGCGCCAAACGTCCATGCAAAGCTTTGAAAAGGTCGCCAGTCTCTCCTTCAACGCGAAACTTAACTTGCGGCTCGCCATCGCCCGACACATCAGCCAGACTAAAGCCCACATAAGGCTCGGCCATTGCCAACCGCTTCACAACCTCGGCTATTGCCTGCATTTCTGCGCGGTCCGAGCGCATAAATTTCAAACGAGCCGGCGTCGCATAGAAAATATCACGCAGCTCAACGCGGGTTCCGCCTGCCAAAGCCGCTGGCTTCACAGCGCCCATATCTCCACCAGAGACCTCAATACGCGCGCCTTCTTTGCCCAAAACCCGCGAGACGATGCTCAGCCGTCCAACAGCACCAAGTGACGGAAGCGCCTCTCCACGAAAACCAAATGTATGGATATTCATCAAGTCAGAGCCGTCGATCTTTGATGTCGCATGTCGCGACAACGCGAGCGGTAAATCAGCCGCACTCATCCCGCAGCCATCATCTACAACCCGTATGAGTGTCTTGCCACCATCCGCAACTTCAATACGAATGCGCGTGGCTCCCGCATCGATGGCGTTTTCAACCAGCTCTTTTACCGCAGACGCTGGCCGTTCGATCACCTCACCTGCCGCAATACGATTGATTGCAGCATCGTCAAGCTGACGGATCACAGGGTGATTTTGGCTTATGTTGGGGCGAGGCTCGGACATGCCGCAAGACTTAGCATAGGCACGCGCGATTCGACCATGAGAGAAACCGCACAACAAAAAGGGCCAGCCAAGTTTCCTCTGGCTGGCCCCGATGCTGTTTAGGTTAGATTAACCCTTTGAGAACTCTGGGTAAGCTTCCATACCAAGCTCGGCCATATCCAAGCCCATGATCTCGTCCTCTTCGCTTGCACGGATACCGACTGTTGCTTTCAGCAAGAACCAGAACACTGCAGAGACAACGAAGACGAACACACCCACAACTGCGATAGATGTCAGCTGGACCATCAGGTTCGCATCTGTGTTTGTGAAGACAACGGCGATTGTCCCCCAGATACCCGCCATCAAGTGAACAGGGATGGCACCGACAACATCGTCAATCTTCAGCTTGTCAAGGAATGGCACTGCGAACACAACAATCACACCACCGACCATACCGATCAACGTCGCGGAACCGAGCGTAGGCGTCAGAGGTTCGGCTGTAATCGAAACAAGACCCGCAAGCGCACCGTTGAGGACCATCGTCAAATCGACCTTCTTGTAGAGAAGCTGTGTCAAGATCAGAGCCGCAATCGCACCGCCAGCCGCAGCTGTGTTGGTGTTCGCAAAGATACGGCTGATGTCACCAACGTTTCCGGCTGTGTTCATATAAAGTTGCGAACCGCCATTGAAGCCGAACCAACCGAGCCAGAGGATAAACGTACCGAGTGTTGCCAATGGCAGGTTCGAGCCCATGAAGGGAACTGTACGGCCTTCTTTGGTATACTTGCCGAGACGTGGTCCAAGAATGAGCGCGCCAGCCAAAGCAGCCCAGCCGCCAACCGAGTGCACGACAGTCGAGCCGGCGAAGTCAAGGAAGCCCATACCATCAAGGAAGCCACCGCCCCATTTCCAGCTGGCCTGGATCGGGTAGATGAATGCTGTCAGCACAACCACAAAGGCAAGGAACGGCCAAAGTTTGATCCGCTCAGCCAAAGTACCTGAAACGATCGAAGCGGTCGTTGCGCAGAACATGAGCTGGAAGAAGAAATCGGACCCAACTGAAGCATAGGTCAGGTCAGGCTCAGCACCCGCAAGACCAACTGGCTCAAGCGATGCCATGCTAAACGCACCCAAGATGCCTTCCATGCTCCAGCCATCGCCTGGATACATCAGGTTATAACCAACAACATAGTAAGCAATTGCGGCAATCGCAAAGAGAGCGATGTTCTTGGTCAATTGCATCGTCACGTTCTTGGAGCGGACAAGGCCCGCTTCAAGCATGGCAAAACCAGCCGCCATCCAGAACACGAGGAAACCCGCGACAAGGAACATGAAGGTGTTAAAGATGAAGCCGACTTCTGTGCTCAGCGGCAGAACCTCGGCATCTTGCGCCATTGCGGCGGCGGGCAGAAGCGTCGCCGCTGCAGCCAGCGTATATATGAATTTATTCGTCATGATTTCGTCCTTTCCCCGCGCTTAAAGCGCATCTGGTCCTGTTTCGCCTGTCCGCACGCGTACTGCCTGCGCCAGATCCAGCACAAAAATTTTCCCGTCACCGATCTTGCCAGTGCGTGCGGTCTTGGTGATTGTTTCGACAATGCTATCCGCCATGTCCGCAGGAACTGCGATTTCAAGTTTGATCTTCGGCACAAAATTGACTGCGTATTCTGCTCCACGGTAGATCTCGGTATGGCCAGATTGCGCCCCAAAGCCCTTAATCTCGCTCACCATCATTCCGCGCACGCCGATCGCGGTCAGTGCCTCGCGCACCTCTTCAAGCTTATAAGGCTTGATCGTTGCTATAATGAGTTTCACCTTGTTATCCCTTTCCCTAAGCCGCCTTTCGACAGCACTTTGCACCTGCAGCATTTGCCCAATGCGGCGCAGAAAGAAGCGTTCGGGCTCACAAGACGACTCTAAAACAGGCAGAATCCCGTTTTTTGCGCAACGACTCGCTCAACTGCACAAAAAATACGCATTTCTGTGAGGGCTTCTGCACGTCTTTCCCCTCTACATTTTACGAAAGCCAAGATAAGGTCTCACAAAACAAAGGCTCCGAGCAGGGCAGATTATGAGTAACACTGGACGCAAAAAGCCGCCGCTCGTTGCAGAGCGCCGCTACCCCAAAAAGACCGTTGCAGCGCCGAAAAAGCGCGCTGCCAGTAAGCGCAGCCCCACCAAACCAAAGCGTGGGCTCATTCGCCGCTTAATTTCGGCAATTTTTTCTTGGATCTTCCGTATCATCTGGGGCTTCGGCTGGCGGCTGACGCTTGTCTGTACGTTGCTGCTTGGCCTTGCTGTGGGTTATGTTTCACTCACTCTCCCTCCCGTGGAACAGCTTTTCGACGGCCGCGCACGCGGCTCGGTCACTTTATTAGATGCTTCAGGGAGCGTTTTTGCTTGGCGTGGTGATCAATTTGGAGGAGCGGTCACCGCAACATCTGTCTCACCACACCTTAAAAACGCAATCATTGCGACTGAGGACAAGCGGTTCTACCAACATTTTGGCTTGTCACCGCGTGGCATTGCGTCTGCTGTTCGCATTAACTTGCGCGAAGGACGCGGGCCTCTGTCTGGTCACGGTGGTTCAACGCTGACGCAACAAACAGCCAAACTCATCTGCCTTGGCGTGGATTTTGACCCCACAATCTGGAAAGACGAAGCGGCATATGAAGCCGATTGTCGTCAAGGTTCTCTCGCACGCAAGGCCAAAGAAGCAATCTACTCCATGGCAATGGAGGTCAAATACACCAAAAATGAAATCCTGACGGTCTACATCAACCGCGCCTTTCTTGGCGCAGGTGCGCGTGGCTTTGAGGCGGCATCCCAGCGCTACTTCGGCAAATCCGCAGCTATGGTCGCCCCCAACGAAGCGGCCATGTTGGCGGGCCTCCTGGTCGCCCCTACTCGCTACGCGCCAACGAACAACCTTGAGCGCTCCCAAGAACGCGCGGCAACCGTCGTACGCCTAATGGAAGAGCAAGGTTACCTCTCGGCCACAGAGGCAAAGCAGGCATCTCTGTCACCCGCTACGCTTTCTCAAGCAGCACAAGCCAAAGCAGGTGGATATTTTGCTGATTGGGTTATGACAACTGGTCCTGACTTCTTCACTCGCAATACAACAGAAGACGTCATCATCCGTACCACGCTTGATCAGCGCATCCAGCGCGCAGCCGAAGCCGCAATAAAAGACGTTTTTGATGCCAAAGTCAGCAAAACCTCTGGTGCTCAGGCTGCTATTCTAATCATGTCCGCCGATGGCGCAGTTCGCGCCATGGTCGGAGGGCGCCAAACGCAAGTTTCTGGCGCCTTCAACCGTGCCACCATGGCCAAGCGCCAACCGGGATCAGCATTCAAGCCTTTTGTCTATGCCGCTGCGCTCGACATCGGGAGATCGCCCTTTGATCTTATCAATGACGAAGCTTACTGCATCGACGTTCCTGGTTCAGGTAAATATTGCCCGAACAACTACAACGACAAATTTCACGGAACGGTCACGCTGACAGAGGCACTCAAGAAGTCCTACAATATTCCAGCAGTTAAGCTCGCACAGGAAGTCGGCCTCGATACCGTTCGTAAAGTCGCCTCCGACTTCGGCATTGAATCTGATCTTGCTCAAGGCCCAGCTCTTGCGCTCGGAGCCTCCGAAGCGAGCCTACTCGAAATGACAGGGGCCTATGCAGGCATCCTAAATGGTGGGAGCGCGGTGACACCCTACGGCCTCATTGAGCTCAAGCTTCTCGGAAATGAAGACCCTCTGATGACGGCAACAGGCGGGATCGGAGAACGCGTAATTCAACAAGAGAGTGCCGAAAAGCTGATCTGGATGATGAACAAGGTCGTCACCGAAGGTACAGGTGGTCGGGCACGCCTAGCAGACCGTGACGTAGCTGGTAAAACAGGCACCTCGCAGTCAGCCAAAGACGCATGGTTCATCGGTTTTACAGCCGACTATGTAGCTGGCGTCTGGATTGGCTATGATGACAACACCCCACTCCAAGACGTTACAGGCTCAGGCCTGCCCGCAGAGATCTGGCAAGAGGCAATGAAGCGGGTCCATGAGGGCCTTCCCATCCATGTGCTTCCGATGCGAGCACCAGAGACAAACGAAGGGCAACTCCTTGGCAAAATCTCTCCCCAAGGCGGGGCGAGACAAACGCAAAGTGCCGTGGAACAACTGCTCGAAGGAATTTTTGGCTCCACTAGTGGAACCCGAGCAAGTGGCGGCACCCCTCAAGACGCAAAAGAGCGCCAAGACCGTCAGCTAAACAACCGTGAAAGCCGGTAACCGTTACTCGCACCTTGCATCGAGTAGCGCACCTGCAACGGAAATCTTGGTTTCCTGTTGGATATCGCAGAAAATGACCGCTGGCGGCGGAATTGGGTCCGGCTCGTTCGTGCACTTCAAATCAGCCATTATAATGGCCTGATCGCCCCTCAACCGCGTTACCTTGCAGCCGGAGACCGTCTCTATAGCGATCCGCGCCCTTGGCTCTACCGCTGCCAACCGTGGCGCCCACTCGCCATTCAGGCGAATAGCTTCGGCACGCCGGTCCAATACACGCACGTCAAACGTGCTCTGAGCAACAGTGATGCGCTGAACAGGGGCCCCGCGAAAGGTGGTGCTCGGTGTGTCACATGCCGCCAAGAGAAAAACAGATAAAACAGACAATCTCATGAGATGAGGATTGATCAGACATGGTTAACAGCTGCTTAAAGGAACAGACTATTGCATTCAGCTTTTGGAATGTATATATATTCCAAAAGCTGAATATAAGGAATCATCCCATGTCTCGAAAACCAGCCGATACATATTCGCCTCTCTACTTTCTCGCATCACTTGGCGCGGGGGGGCTTTCTGTCACTTTCTTCATGTACCTAATGTTCTGGGTTCCCCATCGGGGCCGCCCCGTACCCATCTTTGAAGATATTGTGAGTGCATTCTCAACTGGTAGCACGCCCTTGCAGGCCGCGATTGTCATCGCAGTGCTTGGGATCATCGGAATGACTTTTCTCAACGTAAAATCACTCCTATGGAATTTTGCCGCCCTTCGTCGTTTCAAACAAACCAATGCTTACGCAGAATTGCGTCGCTCGAACGCCGAAACAACACTTCTCGCAGCACCGCTCGCCAGCGCGATGACAGTCAACGCCCTCTTCATTGTGGGCCTCGTGTTTGTTCCTGGGCTTTGGAACGTTATCGAGTATCTGTTTCCGCTCGCTCTCTTGGCTTTCGGAGCACTTGGCGTCTGGGCTCTCGCGCTTATCGGGCACTTCCTAGGGCGGGTTTTGAGCGAGGGCGGAATCTTTGATATGACCGCTCACAATAGCTTTGCCCAGCTCTTGCCAGCCTTCGCACTCGCAATGATTGGCGTTGGGTTCTCCGCTCCAGCGGCAATGTCGCTTACACCCGTTACTGTTGCGTTCTCTCTCGCCATCTCCACTTTCTTCGCGGTCGCATCACTTATCTACACAGTGGTCGCCCTCACAACAGCCTTTGGCTCTATGCTACACCACGGCACAGCACGTGAAGCAGGACCAACGCTTATGGTCATTGTCCCGATCGTGACCATACTCTCCATCCTGTTCTTGCGCCAAGATCACGGCCTTCATACTACTTTTGAGGGACACACCAGTGCCGCAAGCACAATGCTATGGTTGACACAAATGATCTCGGTTCAAGTCGTCTTTCTCTTGCTCGGCCTCACGGTCTTGCGCCGCCAGAACTACTTTGCGGATTTTGTTTTCGGTACAAAAACATCCCCTGGTTCCTATGCGCTCATCTGCCCTGGCGTCGCATTCTCCGTCTTGATGCAGTTCTATGTAAACAAAGGCCTCGTGGCCGCAGGCGCGATCTCTGCTTTTGGCGTCGCTTACTGGAGCCTCACGGCCATCGCGCTGTTTTCGCAGGCGCTCATGGTCATGTTGGTGTTGCGCTTGAACAAGCAGCATTTCAACCCAACGACAAAAGCCGCAGCCATCGCTGCAGAATAAAAAGCTAAGGATCACGGCGGGCTACCAAGGCCCGCCGTAATTCGTGAGCAGCGGCTTGCAGCCTCGCAGCTTTGGTAATATCGTTTTACCAATTCTAACGAGAGTGCCCATGCCATTTCAGCCCGTTCAACCCGAAAAACTCAGCCGTGCAGTCGTTCGCCAAATTGAACAGCTGGTCCTACGCGGCATTCTGCGCCCCGGGGAGCGCCTACCGCCTGAGCGTGACTTGGCCGAAAAGCTGAATGTATCGCGCCCCTCATTGAGAGAAGCGATTGGCGAGCTTCAAGAGCGCGGCCTGTTGATGACCAAAGCAGGCTCAGGGGTCTATATTGCAGATGTTCTTGGGTCTGCTTTTTCTGAAGCACTGATCGAGCTTTTCTCGTCTCATGAAGAAGCGGTCTTTGATTACCTCGCCTTTCGGCGTGACCTTGAGGGGATCGCTGCGGAGCGTGCTGCGCGACTGGCCTCTGCAACTGACCTGAAAGTCATTAATCACGCGTATGAGCGCATGGCAAAGGCTGACAAACGCACGGGTGCCCAAAAAGAGGCAGAGCTTGATGCTGCGTTCCATATGTCCATCATCGAAGCGAGCAATAATGTAGTTATGCTCCATATGATGCGCTCAATCTTTGATCTTCTCAAAGAAGGTGTTTTCTACAACAGGGCGCGTATTTTTCAGCAAAACACAACGCGCGAAGAACTATTGGGACAACACCGAGCTATTAACGACGCCCTACAAGAGCGTGACCCTGCGGGCGCACGCCTCGCTGTTGAGAACCACCTCAATTTCGTAAATGCAGCCCTCGCAGATCAGATCAAGTCAGACAAAAACGAAGATATAGCTCGCTTGAGATTTGAGCACGAACGAGAAGACTGAAGCCAAACAAAAAAACCCAGCCACTAGGGCTGGGTTTTTTGATTTCATTCAGAACGATTTAGTGAAGCTTTGATTCCACTTGTGAAATCGCATCATCAATCAACTGATTTCCTGACGCAGCAGTCATCTGCTTAGCAACAACATCGCGTGCTGCCGCAACAGCGACGACAATCGCGCTATCACGCACTTCTTTAACAGCTGAAGCTTCGGCACTTGCAATACGGTCCTCTGCGGCCGCCAAACGGCGCGCAATAGATGTTTTAATATCAGCCTTGGCTTGGACAGCTGCTTCTGCTGCTTCTTCCTTAGCGGCTTCAATAATACGGTTTGCTTGTTCCTGAACTTCTTTTTGTTTACGCTCGTAATCGGCCAGTACTTTCTGTGCCTCTTCGCGCAGAGCGCGCGCTTCATCAAGCTCGCTTTTGATGGTGTCTGCTCGGTTGTCGAGCATTCCGCCAATCATCGCGGGCACTTTGAAGTAAAAAAGGACACCGATGAAAACAAAGAACGCGATCGCAACAATCAGATCAGTGTTCCCAAAAGACCAGAAATAGGCTGAAAACGGGTTCTTGCTTGCCGCCATCGCAGGGCTAGCAGCAGTTAGGGCGAGGAGAATTGAAAGTTTCCGCATCTTCTTAGCCCTTCATCCGTGCTGTTACCGCTGCTGTAATGGATTTGGCATCAGCCGTTCCACCCATAGCTGCAACAAGTTCTTTCGCCGTATCTTTCGCGACGGCCTTAACACTCTCGAGAGCACCTTCGCGAATTGCAGCAATCGCTTTTTCACCCTCAGCTGTTTTAGCTGTGATCTCGGCGTCAGCTTTGGCCAGCGCGACATCTAGGTCTTTCTGAATATCTGCCTTAGTATCGGCAATAATAGAATTTGCTTCGGCGCGAGCGTCTGCAAGGGCCTTGTTGTAGGCTTCTTCCGCCTCAACTGCCTTTTGCTTCAGATCTTCAGCCGCAGCAATATCATTGGTAATCGTGCCCTGCCGCTCTGCCAGAACCGCCGCAATGCGGGGCAAGGCAACACGTGACAAAACAAGGTAGATCACGACAAGCGTGACCACGAGCCAGAAAATCTGGTTGGCCCAAGTGGAAAAATCCAGCTGGGGCATGCCTGGGGCCGCATCGGCTGCTTGGCCTGCGGCGGCGTGCGTTTCGGTCGCCATGTTGGCCCTCCTTCGGGAACTTGCCTGATCACCGGACGAGCGCTATGCGCCCATCCGGCCGTAAGGATCGCTGTCCGAAAAAGTTAAACGGCGAACATCAGCAGAAGCGCGACGAGGAACGAGAAGATCCCCAGAGCTTCGGCAAAAGCGATACCGATGAAGAGAGTGGCTGTTTGTGAAGCCGCTGCTGAAGGGTTGCGCAATGCGCCGGCAAGGAAGTTGCCTGCTACGTTACCAACACCAATTGCTGCTGCGCCTGAACCGATAGCCGCGAGGCCTGCGCCGATGTGTGCGAGATCGCCTTCCATGTGAATTCTCCTTACGATTGGAAGTTTAGATTTCTTTCAAACCTTAGTGTGAAGGATGCAGGGCATCTTTCAGGTACACGCAGGTTAGAATGGTGAACACGTATGCTTGGATAAACGATACGAGAACTTCGAGACCGTACATCGCAGTGATTGCGAGCACAGACACAGGGCTGATCACGGCGATGGCCGCAAAACCTGCAAATACTTTAATAACAGCGTGGCCCGCCATCACGTTACCCGCAAGACGGATAGAGTGGCTAACAGGGCGAACGAAGTATGAGATGATTTCGATGATGGCGAGCACAGGGCGAAGCGCGAGAGGCGCACTTGAAACCCAGAAGAGCCCGAGAAACTTCGCACCGTTCTTCACAAATCCAACGATCGTTACGGTGAGAAACACCAGCATCGCCAGAACAACCGTAACCGCGAAGTGCGATGTCGGCGTGAAAGACATTGGCAGAAGGCCAAGGAAGTTCGAGAATACGATGAACATAAACAGTGTCATGATGTAAGGGAAGAAGCCGACAGCGTCCTTGCCCGCAACATCTTCAACCATCTTGTACACGAAGCCGTAAGCCAATTCCGCAACTGACTGAGCGCGCCCAGGGATCGTCGCGCGGCGCGATGTTCCGAAAACCATCAGAGCGATGACCGCAACAATAGCCAACATCATCCAAAGCGTTGCGTTGGTGATTGTGAACATGCCCATATGATCACCGCCGAACAAAGGCTTAACGATGAACTGATCCATCGGGTGGAATACGAGGCTGCTGCCTTCTGCGCCGTGTGTCTCAGTCGCCATGACTAACCCTTTTCGTCTTTTGCAGCCTGAGCTGCTTCTTGTGTCTTCTGGATCTCCTGCGCCGAACGAAGCATCGTCTTCACTCCGGCCGCAAGGCCCATAAATGTAAACAGCACCATGAATATGGGGAGTGTCCCAAAGGCCCAATCAAGCCCATATCCGATGCCAAAGCCAAGGCCCAAACCAGCCACCAGCTCAATCACCATCCGCCACGCCAATTGCGCTTGAGAGTAGTGTTCATCCATATGATCTTTCGGAGCGTGCGCTTCTTTCACCGCTTTGATCCGCTTATCCAGCTCAGAGAGCTGATCATTTTCATTGCGGGTCGACACTTCAAAAGCCCCCATGGACAGTTGAAGCTTAGCTATTGCTCAGGGCACCGTGAGTCAAGTTGCGTTAGCACTAACACGAAAAATGGCTAAGTAGCTGATATTGGTAATTAATAGCTAACCTGGAAACGCCGAGGAACTTCTGTCGCACCTGCCACAGCCGGCCAAAGACAACAAAAGTCTTATTCAACCAAACGGTTGACCATCTCAAGCAACGAGAATGTTTACACCAAAAACGCTGCGCCACCCGTTTGCGCCACCCGTTATAGCGCTCACCGGAAGCGCGCGAAACCAAAACACTTAACCAAATGGTTGACGAAATCCGCTCCAAGAGCGAGATAAAGCAATGTCTGATCAACTTGACCTTGCATTCTCGGCTCTCGCCGATCCAACCCGCCGCGCAATCCTCACGATGCTGCTTGAGGATGACATGGCCGTGACTGATGTTGCTGAGCCTTTTGAGATGAGCCTCGCGGCCATATCAAAGCACCTCGCCCTGCTCACAAAGGCAGGCTTGATCTCACAAGAAAAACGCGGGCGCGTAAAATGGTGCAAGCTTGAGCCCGATGCGCTGAAGCAAGCCTCTGTCTGGATGCAAGGCTTCGGACAGTTTGACCCTGTGAACCTAGATGATTTCGAGCGGTTCCTTGAACGTGAGCTACCCGACAAGCCTTAGTCACAGCTCAAGCGCTCTTTCAAAAATTTGGCAATAGCCTGCACTTTAGCAGTACGGTGCAGATCCATATGTGTGATGAGCCAGAGGCTAGCGCCCCAGTCAGGCACGGGTCCAGCAATCTTGACGAGCTCCGGCATATACTCCTCAGCTCCCTCCGCCAAAAAGCCAAGCCCAACTCCTGCTCGAACGGCCGCATTGGCGATCTGATAGTCCCCCGCCTTAAAAACGATTTGGTTGGGCTCAACATGGCCTGTCAGCCATTTGTAATAAGGCGCGCCTACGCTGGCATCCGCACTCCCAACAAAGTGGTGACCCGCAAGATCGTCTAATCCAAGCGGCGTTCCATGAGCATCAAGGTAAACCTTAGAAGCATAAAGGCTAACTTCCGCACGGCAGAGCTGCTGAACAACATTGTCAGGCTCTTCAGGCTTGCGGCTTGAAGCACGAATAGCGATATGAGCCTCGCCATACTCAAGCTTAAAAACGCGATCTCCGGCCAAGTAACGAAGGCTCAGGCCCTCGTGCATGTCTTGAAACTCTTTTAATAGAGGCACAATGCGCGGTGCAATTTCGGTTAGAGACGTAATCACCAGCTCTCCGCTGACAACACTGCTCGTTCCGTGGATCAGGGATTCTAGTTGTGCAAACTGCTCCTCCGTCGCTTGCCCAACGCGTAAAAGCTCATTGCCAGCTTCAGTTGGCGTGTATCCCCGCGCATGCCGCTGAAACAGCTTTGCCTTGAGTCGATCCTCAAGAGCGTCAATATGCCGAATAACAGTCGCGTGGTGGATTCCGAGAACATCAGCCGCTCGGCTTACGGTTCCTTCCCGCGCCACATGGTAGGCCGTTCTGATTTCATCCCAGTTGTCCATGATTCGGCCTGCCATTATCCTGTGTCGCGGTTCACGTCATCGACCCAGAGTAACGGCCGAATCCCTTGATGCAACGTTTCTACCCGATATGCGCAGGTGAAGCGCGACCAGAATAACTAAATCAATATAAATGCTCGCAGGGTTTGAGCGTTTTGGGAACAGTTTAGGGAAGCTCAATGAGGCGCGCTAACCATCCCAAAACACAAAAGGCTGCCGGTTATCGGCAGCCTCATGAAGAAACAGCGCCTCGATCATCTGGTCTGCAAACCAGCCAACAGAGTTCTTGAGGCGCTGAAACTATAATCTTTTAAAGATATTATGTTCCGTCTGACGATGCGACAGCTGCGAGCGTGAGAACGCCGATTGCGATAGCAATGCCTGCGCCGCCTGAACCAAGTGAGCCAGAAGAGCCGGCTGGTACTGGTGTTGTGTCAACGAATACGTCTGATTCCATAACAGCTGTGCTATTGCTGCCTGCTGCGGCGAATGTTGGGGCCGCAATCAGTGCGATTGCTGCGAGTTTTACGACAGTTTTCATATTGGTACCTCAGTTAAAAAATTGGTAATTACAAAGAAAACATACCTCCCTGCCCCCACTGCATCAAGCGTATTGTCGCGCCAACGTCTGTTATGGTAAAAATGTGGCACATATTTGCTGGCTCAGACGTCCCACAGGACAACTTGACCACACCACCTCGACACGGTAAACGTCCCGCAATCATACGGAAGTCTCGAATCTTCCGGTCTCGCCAGTCGAGATCGCCCCCCGTCAGCGAGTTTCGCCCACGGGGGCTTATTGTCATTGGGCGGCCCGATTGTTTTGTCGGGTCAGAACGAAACGGTGAAGGAACCGAACGATGTTTGAGAATCTGTCCGAACGCCTATCGGGTGTCTTTGATCGCCTCACCAAACAAGGCGCGCTCTCGGAAGACGATGTTAAAACAGCGCTGCGTGAAGTCCGTGTTGCTCTGCTTGAGGCAGACGTGTCGCTCCCCGTTGCCCGAGAGTTTGTCAAAAAGGTTCAGGATCAGGCTACTGGTCAAGCGGTTACAAAATCGGTCACACCTGGCCAGCAAGTCGTCAAGATCGTGCACGACGCGCTGGTGGATACCCTTAAAGGCGCTGAAGACCCTGGCCGCCTAAAGATCGACAACCCCCCAGCGCCGATCTTAATGGTCGGCCTTCAGGGCGGCGGCAAAACCACGACAACAGGCAAAATCGCGAAGCGTCTCAAAGAACGCGAGGGCAAAAAGGTCCTTCTCGCCTCGCTCGATATCTACCGCCCCGCCGCGATGGACCAATTGGCCATACTCGGCGCACAGATCGGTGTTGACACACTACCCATCGTCAAAGGTCAGACTCCAGTCGACATCGCCAAGCGCGCCAAGCAGCAAGCGGCGTTGGGTGGATATGACGTTTATATGCTAGATACGGCTGGCCGCCTCCAGATCGATGAAGTCCTGATGAAAGAAGTGCAGGATGTGGCCGCAGTGGTTGATCCTCGCGAAACCCTTCTTGTCGTTGACGGCCTTACAGGTCAGGTTGCGGTTGAAGTGGCCGAAGAATTTGATGCTAAGATTGGCATCACCGGCGTAGTTCTCACCCGTATGGACGGTGACGGGCGCGGCGGTGCTGCGCTTTCGATGCGCGCCGTTACAGGAAAGCCCATCCGTTTTGTTGGCCTCGGCGAGAAAATGGACGCACTCGAAACATTCGAGCCAGAGCGTATCGCAGGCCGTATCCTCGGAATGGGTGATATCGTTGCGCTGGTCGAGAAAGCCCAAGACACGATCGAGGCGGAACAAGCCGAGCGCATGATGAAGCGCTTCCAGAAGGGTCAGTTCAACATGAACGACCTTAAGATGCAGCTAGAGCAAATGCAGAAAATGGGCGGCATGGAAGGCATCATGGGCATGATGCCAGGCATGGGGAAAATGGCAAAGCAAGTGCAAGACGCAGGCTTTGACGACAAGATCATCACGCGCCAAATCGCCCTCGTTCAATCTATGACAAAACGCGAACGCGCCAACCCACAAATCCTTCAAGCCTCGCGCAAAAAGCGCATCGCTGCGGGTGCAGGCATGGAAGTCTCAGACCTAAACAAGCTTCTTAAAATGCACCGCCAAATGTCGGACATGATGAAAAAGTTGGGCAAGGGTAAAGGCGGCATGCTGAAACAAGCCATGAAGGGCATGTTCGGCGGCAAAGGCGGCCTCCCAGCAGAACTCGGCCAAGGCATGGACCCCGCCGCCATGGAAGCAGCAGCCAAACAGCTTGGAGCATCGGGCAAACTGCCTGGCCTTGGTGGCGGAACGGGGCTGCCTTCCGGTCTTTCTGGCTTTGGGAAGAAGAAATAAGCCAATGCTGAGCCTCTCCATCCCCACACTGGAAACCGAACGCCTGATTTTACGGGCGCACCGCGAGGAGGACTTCCGCGCAGAAGCGGAGTTTTACGCCACGGACGCCTCTAGATTTGTTGGAGGCCCCCAACCTGAGCACCGCACGTGGCGGATGCTCGCCATGATGGTCGGTCACTGGGCCTTCCGCGGCTTCGGCTTCTGGGCTCTAGAGGAAAAAACCACAGGTCACTACATGGGCCGCACAGGCCTCTGGTTCCCCCAAGGCTGGGCCGAACGTGAAATCGGCTGGACACTGATGAACCACGCGACTGGAAAAGGCTACGCAACCGAAGCCGCTCTCTCAGCGCGCGCCTATGCTTACGATGTGCTCGGTTGGGATACAGCCATTAGCCAGATCGGACCTAACAACGAAGGCTCCAAAGCAGTAGCGCGCCGCCTTGGCGCCCAATTTGAAAAAACATACGAAGACCCTGAATACGGCCCGATCGAAATCTGGCGCCACCTTGCGCCAAACGCACTCGAAAACGGTGGAATGGAGGCCTACGCATGAGTGCGCCCCTGATCCCCGTAATCGAAACAGAACGCTTGCGCCTTCGAGGCCCTAAAGTAAACGATCTGGCACCGCTGACTGCGTTCTTCGAAACAGAAGGTAGCGCTTTTGTTGGCGGCCCGATGAGCGCTGGCGCGACACAAACAGCCATGCTCTCAACAATCGGAAGCTGGGCGCTTTATGGATACGGCCTCTGGCACGTAGCCATCAGGGCGACTGACCGTTTCATCGGCTGGGTTGGCCTACTCCCGCGCGCAGACAAGCCAGAGCCGAGCTTTGCAGGGGCAATCATGACCGCCGATCAGCGCCAAGGCTACGCGCTTGAAGCAGGTCGCGCGGCATTGTCTCACCTCACAGGCCAGATGAATCGCTTCGCACCTGTCACTTATATAGACGCAAAAAATGTGCCTTCACTTAGAGCAGCAAGCCAGCTTGGCTTTGCACAAGAAGCTGCGGACGAGGCTGAGATCACACTGCGCTACGTTGGGAGGGCCGCATAATGCACACCGCAAACATCCCTGTTCTCGAAACGAAACGCCTGATTCTGCGTGGCCCTGAAGCCGAAGACTACCCCGACTTCAAAGCCACGTTTTCAAGCTACCGTTCACGCTTCATGGGCGGGCCTCTGAATGCATATGAGGCATGGATGCTCTATGCTGCGGAAATCGGTCATTGGAACATTCGCGGCTTTGGCATGTGGATGATCCACGACAAAGAAACAGACGAAACCTACGGCATGGCCGGCGGCTGGAAACCTGCGCGCTGGCCCGAGGCGGAAATCGCTTGGATTATCTGGCCTGACAAAGCAGGCAAGGGCTATGCCCTAGAGGCAACCCACGCCGCGCGAGATTATTATTATAAGCATCAAGGTTGGGAGACAGCAGTCAGCTATCTTGATCCCAAAAACCTCGACAGCATCCGTCTTGCCGAACGCCTTGGCGCGAAACGTGACAACGAGGCTGTTACAATCGATGGGTCTGATGCGGTCTACCGCCATCCATCGCCCGCAAAACTCGATGGCACACAACTCGCTCACGGCATCGACATGGAGATCAGCCACTACGCTGATCCGCTCTTCAAACCGAAAGGATGGGCGCTTGACTGATCCTGTTACGCAAGCTGCAACGCTTCTCAAGGAGCATCGCGAAAGCATCGACCGCCTCGATGCCATTCTCGTCTATACACTCGGCGAGCGCTTCAAACACACCCAAGCGGTGGGCGCTCTTAAAGCCGCACACGACCTTCCCCCGTCTGATCCTGCGCGTGAAGCAGCCCAGATCACACGGCTCGAAGATTTGGCAATTCAGGCCGATCTAGACCCTGAATTTGCCAAGAAGTTTCTTAACTTCATCATCGCTGAAGTTATTCAGCACCACCAAAAACACCAAGAATAACAGGCCCATGCCTGTAACGCCATTTAAGGAGAACACACCATGGCTATGAAAATTCGTCTCGCACGCGGCGGCTCAAAAAAGCGCCCTTTCTACCGCGTTGTTGCAACAGACAGCCGTATGCCACGTGACGGCCGTTTCATCGAGAAACTCGGCACATACAATCCACTCCTCGCCAAAGACAGCGAAGAGCGCGTGAAGCTTGACCTTGACCGTATCAAGTACTGGCTCGGTGAAGGTGCACAACCAACAGACCGCGTTGCTCGTATGCTTGAAGCTGCTGGCCTGCTCGAGAAGAAAGAGCGCGCCAACATGAAAAAAGGCGAGCCAGGCAAAAAAGCCAAGGACCGCGTTGAAGAAAAAGCAGCCAAAGCAGCAGCCGCTGCTGAAGCCGCTGCTGCGCCAGCCGAAGAAGCCCCTGCTGAAGAGGCTCCAGCGGCTGAAGAAGCAGCTGAAAGCTAAGCAAGTATGGGCTGGAGCCTTACGGTTCCAGCCCGTTTTGCACCCTGCGCATGCGCTTTCTTTTTCGCCCGATACGCACTATCGTCTTGATCGGCGCAGCCTTTCTTGGAGGTGTCGTCTACGAAAAATCCAGCCATGCTGACCGCTGTCTCAATGCAGGCGGCAATGTCAAAACTGGCCTCTGTGAAGGAGCCCGCCCATGAGCGAGCATGTTTGCGTTGGAGCCATTGCAGGCGCATTTGGCGTCCGTGGTGAAATCCGCCTCAAGAGTTTTACAGCCAACCCCCAAGACATTGCGAACTATACGCCCCTCTTCTCCGAGGATGGAGCGCGCAGCTTCTCTGTTACAATTACCCGCCAAATCAACAATGGTTTTTCAGCACGCATCAGCGGTGTATCCACCAAAGAAGAGGCCGATGCCCTGCGTGGAACACAACTCTATGCGGACCGCGGCCAATTGCCTTCCCTGCCAGACGACGAGTTTTATCACGCAGACCTCATAGGCCTGAACGTGCTTGATACAGGCGGAACTGAACTGGGCCGCGTCAAAGCCGTGCAAAACCACGGCGCAGGTGATCTTCTGGAAGTTCAGATCAAAGGCGGCAGCAGCACGGTTCTGATGCCCTTCACACGGGCCGCCGTGCCGACAGTCGACCTTGCCTCTGGCCGTATAATCGCCGATCCCCCTGAAGGTCTCTTTGAATGACCACCGCCCCGATCCGCGTCATTGTCCACGCTGGCTTTCACAAAACAGGTACAACCAGCCTGCAAGACTTTCTCTACCAGAACAAATCATCTCTCGCGCCCTACATGGCCTACTATGGCAAAATGGATTTCTTGGACGCGGGCACACAGGCACGCATCTATGCCCAGCGCCCCTTTCCACACCGGCTCATCAAATTCCGTCACGCTTTTCGCGCTTTTCTTGAGAACATCCCTGATCATTCCCTGATCGTCCTGTCGCGCGAGACATTCTCTGGCGGAATGCCCGGTCACCACACTCTTTCAGGTCGCCTGATGACATCCTACCAGCGCCCTGCCAAACGGTTGGCGAAAGTGATTATCTCCGAACTGCGTCGCCGTTTCGGCCCGAGCACAGAAATCACGTTCTTTTATACAACTCGGGAACGCGAAAGCTGGCTACGCTCTGTATATGGTCACCTGCTCCGTTCAATCCGCATCACAGATGACTATGTAAGTTTCCGTGCCCGCTTTCCAAAACTTCTTGGCCCTGAAGCCGAAGCGCAAAAACTTGCGCGCGCCCTCTCTCCAGTGCCCGTGATCATGGCTGCTCTGGAAGACTACAGCTCGGCCCGCGAAGGACCTGCCGCAGCCTTGCTTGATCTAATGACAATTCCACCAGAACTCCGCAGTTCCCTGCGCCCTATTTTACGTCAGAACACAGCAAACCCTGCCGCTACTCAAGCGGAGTTTCTACGCCTGAACCGCGAGATCAAATCCAAAGCAAAGCTCAAAGCCGCAAAAGAAGCTCTGCTCTAAGTCTTTTTCTTAAAAAGAGTTTCTGGCTCAGATCGAGGCGGTCATATCACCCGGAACCGGCCAACGCGCACAACCGCAATTCATCGCTTAGAGTACTGCTGCCAGCCGTGTGCCTTGATCAATAGCCCGCTTCGCATCGAGCTCCCCTGCCACATCAGCACCGCCAATCACATGCACAGAGACGCCCTTCGCCTCCAGAGCGTCAGCCAATGAGCGTTCACTGACCTGACCAGCACACATCACAATCGTATCGCACTTCACCAAAGTTGGGTTTTCCCGCGCCTCGCCAAAACTTACATGAAGCCCATCAGCGTCGATACGCTCATAATTTACGCCCCCGATCATCTCGACGTTCTTCATTTTCAGCGCAGCCCGATGGATCCAGCCCGTCGTCTTACCAAGCCGCTTTCCGTGTCGCTCTGCCTTGCGCTGAAGCAAGATCACTTCCCGTGCAGGCGCGTCTGGCTGTGGCCCAGCTGGCGCAAGGCCGCCACGCGTCTCGGACGGATCACCTACGCCCCATTCCTCTTTCCATTCCGCAAGGTCCAGCGTCGTGCTTACCCCTTCATGAACAAGAAATTCGCTCACATCAAAGCCAATTCCCCCCGCACCAATAACCGCAACACGCTTACCAACCTGCGCCTTGCCGCGTAGAACATCTACATAGCTCAGGACATGGGGCATATCTTGCCCCTCAATCTTTGGATCACGCGGCAGGACACCCGTCGCCACAATGACCTCGTCAAAACCGTTAAGATCGTCCGCTCCAACTTCGCGTCCAAGTTCAAGCCTGACACCATGCTTCGCGGCCATCGTGCCAAACCAGTCGACAAAGCCCCAGAACTCTTCCTTGCCAGGGATTTGCTTAGCCATATTCAGCTGCCCGCCGACTTCATCAGCGCGGTCAAAGACTGTCACTTTGTGTCCCCGTTGCGCAGCTGCAATAGCCGTGCTCATTCCGGCAGGTCCCGCCCCGACAACAGCAACAGTCTTGGGGGCATCTGTGCGTTCAAGCGTCAGCTCGGTCTCAAAACACGCGCGCGGATTGACAAGACAGCTTGAAATTTTTCCTTGGAATGTATGATCAAGGCATGCCTGATTACACGCAATACAAGGCGCGATCTCGTCTGCGCGGCCTTGCTCCGCCTTCAACACAAAGTGAGGATCGGCGAGAAACGGCCGCGCCATACTTACAAGGTCAGCACAGCCATCGGCCAAGACGCTTTCGGCGACATCAGGCATATTAATACGGTTAGATGTGATCAGTGGAATTCCCACCTTGCCCATCAGCTTTTTTGTAACCCAAGCAAAGCCTGCACGCGGCACACTGGTTGCAATCGTAGGAATACGCGCCTCATGCCAGCCAATACCGGTGTTGATCATCGTAGCACCGGCCTTCTCAACTTCCTGAGCAAGCTGCACGACTTCCTCATGCGTCGAACCGTTCGGAATGAGATCAATCATGCTCAAACGATAGATAATGATGAAGTCCTCGCCGACTGCGGCCCGCACTCTCTTCATAATCTCGATCGCAAGGCGCATGCGGTTCTCATATGAGCCCCCCCAGCGGTCTTCCCGTTTGTTTACATGTGTTACCAGAAACTGGTTGATGAAGTAGCCCTCTGAGCCCATCACTTCCACGCCGTCATAGCCCGCCGCTTTCGCGTTGACCGCAGCGCTCGCAAAAGCAGCGATTTGCTTTTCAATACCGTCTTCGTCGAGTTCCTTGGGGACAAACGGCGAGATCGGCGACTTCACAGCGCTCGCGCTCACACAGTCAGGCCCATACGCATAGCGCCCCGCATGCAAAATTTGCATGGCAATTTTTCCACCTGCGGCATGCACACGGTCGGTGACGATCTTATGGTTGGCGATATCGGTCTCGGTATAAAGCCCTGCTGCACCAGGAAAGACGCCCCCCTCTTTATTGGGTGCAATCCCACCCGTAACCATCAGTGCAGCACCGCCCCGCGCGCGCTCCGCATAAAACTCGGCGACACGATTCCAGTCTTTGGTTTCCTCAAGATTGGTGTGCATCGAGCCCATAATCACGCGATTTTTAAGCGTGGTATGGCCCAAATCAAGCGGGGCAAGCATATGTGGGTACTGCGGCATGGTAAGACTCCTCGTTGGAGCAAACCTGAGGCAAAACGAGCGTCAAGTCACCCCAAACGCGGCGTCAATCTTTCGGCTTGTTGACCCGCTCTGAAAGCGCTTCGCGGCTTTCGACACGCTCTGAATAGCGGTCGACAAGATGCTCTTTGATGTCGCGAGTGAGCCATGTAAACTTAACCAGCTCCTCCATGACATCCACCACGCGATCATAATAGGGCGACGGCTTCATACGCCCATTGTCGTCAAACTCATCCCATGCTTTTGCGACAGATGACTGGTTCGGAATGGTCAAGAGCCGCATCCAGCGCCCCAAAATACGCAGCTGGTTGACAGTATTAAAGCTTTGGCTCCCACCCTCCACCTGCATCACAGCAAGCGTCTTACCTTGGGTTGGGCGCACGCCACCAATCGGCGCCAGCGGAATCCAATCAATTTGCGTCTTCATAAGACCCGTCATGGCCCCATGGCGCTCTGGGCTTGACCAAACCATGCCCTCGCACCAGAGAACAAGTTCGCGCAATTCCTGCACCTTGGGGTCATTTTCCGTTGCATCGTCAACCAATGGCAAACCTGAAGGATTGAAAAGCCGCGCCTCGCAGCCCAGCCGCTCCAGAATCCGTGCAGCCTCTTCCGCCATCAGGCGGCTGTAGGAGGTTTTTCTCAAGCTCCCATAAAGCAACAGGATACGCGGCCTATGTGTGCTGCGTTCGCTTGGGAAAAGCGCGGCCATGTCCGGCGCAAAAAACGCCTCGTCTTTCAAATTTGGTGTATCGCTCATCGGCTCAGTTTGTTTCCACACAATGACGGCGGAAAGCGCGCTTCAACATATCGAGCTCCTGTCGCATCAAATCCACTTCGGCACGCAAATCTTCGTCCAATGCCTCTCCCGACAAAAGAGAAATGCTCGCAAGGCACTCTTGGGTCTCTCCATCTAGAATGACGATCGTTCGGATACCGTCGGCTACAGCCTCGGCAGGAACAGGAACCGACATTTCCCATGCTCCATCATCGCCTGACTTATAAGTCACCCCCAACACTTGCTTACCGTCTAGCAAAACAGGAAACTTGGGTGTCTCTGCAATAACCTCGCCATCAACACGGCTGACCACGGCCTCCCAGCGTGCCTGAATCATTCGGCGCTTTGTGACAACAAAATCGCTCATACTCGCCCCCCTAAAGTTCGGCTCTTGGTCTACGGCTAAAAGTTAAATCACGCAAAGTCACTTGGTTCATTTCTGGCCCCTCAAAGATAAGATCAAGCCAGATCCGCTCGACACGTTTTTCGTTCATTTTCGAATAAGCGAGATCAAACTCAACCATGACATCTTGCTGGTTCAACGGCAGTTCTCTAACGATCTGTTCGGTGTTTGGGCCATGTTTGACATTGAGGCGCGCAAATATCTCAAGCGGCTTTTCACATTCAACGATGGTCTGGATGCGCAGTAAATGCTTGCGTAGCAAGCCGTTGGCCGCAGCCTCAGGTAAGTCGACAACGACAGACAAGAAAGAGCCATCAAACTTAAAGACATCTAGTCGAAGGCCATAGGGCGCAAGATCAGCCTCACGGCGGTTTCGCAATTGGCGCAACGTGAGCTCAGAGTAGCGACAGTCATGGAACAAAGTCACTTCATCACCAAGCATGGACTTCGTTTCAGCCGAACTTAGACTAGGTGTTGGCAAAGGCCCACGCCATAACTCAGGCCGCCATGCCCAGTCGGAGTCAAAAGGCTTGTCAAACGCATGTGACCCCACCATCGGCAAAGCAAGGCGCTCGTCGGCTATGTGAATGAGCCTATCTAACTGTGATTTTATTTTACGTGCCTCAGCCCGTTCGGTTCGCAGGGCCTCGAGCTTTGCATCCTTGGCGCGCTGCGCTGCGCGCTGCCATCTCCGGAGTGTTATCCGGTATAGCGCTCTGCGCCATGCTGCGTTGCTCTTCATCAAAGCCATAACCAGGATACTAACTTTCTAAATAAAATACTCACTGTTACTTTAATGGAAACAAAGTTAACGAAAAGGTCTCATTTTTGCAAAACCAAAGTGATCATTCGGGCTCAACAGCAAACTGTTTCAGAGGACTTGCGGCAAGCACAGCCTCAGCAAACTCAATCAAAAGCGCCTTGCCGTTTTCCCCTGCTGCCACCCCACCTTTCTCAGAATAAACCGCAAGCCCAATCAAGTAACCATTGAAGCGCAGCGCGGCGCGCCAATGCTTCCCTTCTCCGTTTGGGATGAGCGCATCGCCCCCTTGCGCCAGCTGTACGATACTCATCCCATCGCCAGTTTCTTCATAGATGGGCTGCTCGTCCTTAAAAGCTTCAGCCAATCCATTTGCTGTGGTCGGCGCACGCTGAAGCCTTTGAGGTTGAGCCTGTAAAGTCAGTATAGCGGTATCCAGCCCAAGCACTTGGGCCTGCGCATCAAGTGCCGCACAAGGTACGAGAAGTGCAAACCCACCTGACCGCCCCGTCTTCAAAGATCGCTTGTCGATGCAAAAGCCTCGCGGCCCTGCTGCAATCACCTTCTCTGGAACAATGGTTGCGCTCGCCAAGGCAAAGCTACCTTGTGCAGCCTTGCTCTCAGCGGACGACAGATTGGTTTGCCCAACGGGTGCCCCTTCAAGGCAGCCCGTTAACAAAGTGAAAACCATGATACCCCTTAAAAAGGACCAAGTTTTATGGCTAGAGGTCCATATAGACATGCTTCTCCGCCTTGGCCCCGGGATGCGTCACCGCCCCCTGATAAGTCGAGCCAACCATCTGTGCAAATTTCCAAACAGCGCCCGAAGCATAAATCGTTTCGCGTGGCCCTTTCCATTGCGTCTTACGTTCTGCAAGCTCGGCTTCGCTCAGATCAACGGAGAGTTCCCCCTTGATGGCATCAATCGTGATAATGTCCCCTGTCGCCAAAAAGGCAATCGGTCCGCCATGCGCAGCCTCTGGCCCAACGTGCCCCACACAAAACCCACGCGTTGCGCCAGAAAAGCGGCCATCGGTGATCAGCGCGACTTTCTTGCCCATGCCTTGTCCGCTCAAGGCAGCTGTGGTTGCCAGCATCTCGCGCATACCAGGCCCGCCAGCAGGCCCCTCGTTGCGAATGACAAGCACCTCGCCCTCCTCATAGGCGCGCTTTTGAACCGCTTCAAAGGCCTCCTCCTCACATTCAAAAACCCGAGCTGGACCTGTGAAAACCTGATGCTCAGGTGCAATCCCTGCAACTTTCACAATCGCACCTTCGGGAGCGATATTGCCCTTAAGGCCCACAACCCCACCGGTTTTGGTGATTGGCGTCTCGATCGGATAGATCACGCGGCCATCGGCCTCGCCTTTGATCCCGTCCAGCGCCTCGCCCAACGTCACACCCGCAGAGGTCATGCAGTCTTCGTGCAGCAAGCCTGCCTTGCGCAATTCCTTCATCACAACAGGCACGCCACCCGCTTCATAAAGGTCTTTTGCCACATAATTACCACCTGGTTTCAGGTCGACGAAATAGGGTGTGTCCCGGAAAATGTCACAAACATCTTCAAGGTAAAATTCGATACCTGCCTCATGCGCAATTGCAGGGAGGTGTAGCCCCGCATTGGTGCTGCCGCCAGTACAGGCCACAACGCGTGCCGCGTTCTCTAGCGATTTACGCGTGACCACATCCCGCGCGCGAATGTTCTTTTCAAGCAACATCATGACAGCTTCGCCAGAAGCTGCGGCATACTGATCGCGGCTTTCGTACGGCGCTGGTGCGCCTGAAGAGTTGAGCAAAGCCAAACCGATCGCTTCACTCACGCAAGCCATTGTATTCGCCGTAAACTGTCCACCGCAGGCGCCAGCGCTCGGACACGCCACGCGCTCCAGCACAGCAAGCGCTTCGCTAGACAAAGTACCGGCCTGATGCCGACCAACCGCCTCAAACATATCCTGAACAGTGAGATCGCGCCCCGCAAGATCTTCAGGAATACCCACATCCGTCGGCGCCTTACCCGGCAAAATCGAACCGCCGTAAACAAAAACTGACGGCACATTGAGGCGCACCATTGCCATCATCATTCCTGGCAAGGATTTGTCACAGCCCGCAAGACCAACAAGCGCATCATAGCAATGCCCCCGCATCGTCAGTTCAACAGTGTCAGCAATCGCTTCACGACTCGCCAATGACGAGCGCATGCCCTCGTGCCCCATCGCGATCCCATCCGTTACAGTGATGGTGGTAAACTCTCGCGGGCTACCGTGGGCCTCTCGAACGCCCGCTTTTGCAGCCTGAGCCTGACGGTTTAGTGAAATATTACAGGGAGCGGCTTCATTCCAGCAGGTTGCCACACCCACCAGCGGCTGATGGATCTCTTCTTCTGTCATGCCCATCGCATGATAAAATGAACGGTGCGGCGCCTTTGATGGCCCCTCCGTGACGTGGCGGCTTGGCAGCTTTGATTTATCAAATTTGGTCATGTTTTCTCTCCCTGTTTGCGCACCTATTCAAATATCCAAGCCAACAAGGTGACACAAGTCTGCAAGCACCTAAGTGCTTACCCTGCGGAAGCTCTCTTCTGTGGCCTGAGCAAAGCTATCCAGTCGTTTGAGCAATCTTTTGGAAAGACTGCCGCGAGCCAACTTGAGCGATTGTACCAAGAGTCGTGCAGACAGTGTGGTGGGGGCAAGCACAAGCTCAATACCCACCCGAGTTCTATGTTTTGAAAGCGCAACAAGCTCGACGCTCAGCAAGCCGTCCAGACCAGAGGTACGACTTTTCGCACGAAGCTCACTCGGCGCTTGAACGTCAAGAAGCTCAATGCCCATTTTCCGCCTCTTCCCGCGAAAATCAAAGCTGACCTCCCAAGCCATGCCAGCGCATGGTCCAGCCAGACTGTCTAATCTCGAGACGTCGGCACCTCGCCGCAAGGCCTGCCTTGTAAATCCATCAAAATCAGTCACCGCAGAGAAAACATGATCAATCGGCGCTTCAATATCTTGCTTTGCGGAAAACTGCATATACTCACTGCCTCTGAAATCTTAACTTAGTTGATTATAACTTGGAGCTATCTGAGCCGATCCGCAAGCCAGTTCGAAAGTAAAAAGTGAGCTATCGCTCCCTTTCGAGCAGGCGTTAACGTCGGATGTTCGCCCGCAAACGATAGTGCAATTTCTTCACGGCTGAACCAACGCGCATCCTCAATCTCATTCGGATCAATTGTTATCGCATCCGTTTCGGCACGTCCGTAGCAGCCAATCATCAGTGAGCTTGGAAATGGCCAAGGCTGGCTTGCCAGATAACCCACCGCACCAACATTGATTGCGGCCTCCTCAAAAACTTCACGGCGCACAGCCGCTTCAACAGTTTCTCCAGGCTCCACAAATCCCGCCAGAAGGGAATACATACCCTCAGGCCAGCCTGGTGAGCGCCCCATCAAAACAGAGTTCCCACGCGTGATAAGCATAATGACGACAGGATCAGTGCGCGGAAAATGCTGTGTGTTACAGGCAGGGCAAGACCGTTGCCAGCCAGCCATAGCCATTTGGCTCTCCGTCCCACAAGCCGCACAGAAACGATGCGATCTGTGCCAACCCAGGACAGCGCGCGCCGTCGCCGCCAATTCTGCATCCCGCGGCGAAAGACGGGTCATTGCGCCACGCAGTTCCTGAAAAAATTGCGTTTCTAGCAGCAGTGGGTGTTGCTGTTCGGTCGGATCAAAGAAAGCTCCGAGTGCCGCTTCATCAACCTCGTGCGGAACCCAATCAGAAATATCACTGACAAAAACCAATCGCCCATCCGTTTCGCGTCCCAGCAAGATGGGCTCTTTTCCGTGTTCTTGTAGGACAACATGATCCATAGGGAGACGGGCCAAGCGCTCGCGCGCATCTCCCTCTAAGAGTGGCTTTCCCCGCCAAAGCAAAATGGTTTCTGCCTGACCATCGGCTATGGCTTGCGAAAGAGCGTCAGGTTGGCCCCGAACCTCCGCCGCACGATCCAGCCCCGAGCCTCCAAATGTTACGGTTTCTGCCAGTTTCATTTTCGCCCCACCTTTGCTCTCGGAAAGTTCTATCCTCCTTCCCAACGCTTGGAAAGCCGCGGCACATTAGCGCTCTGTCCTTAGTTGTAATATTCAATCAAGGCGTGCTACGCTTCATCTATAAACAAGTTAACCGTTACGCCCCGAAAAATGCGAGGTGAGCCAGCTGGTAGATCAATGCAAGTCAACTGAGCAGCAAAGCGCCATGCTTCGCATCTTGCAAACCACTGATTTGCATGCCCATGCCCTTGCATTTGACTACAACAACAACAACTTTTTTGCCCGTCGCGGTCTGTCGCGATCTGCGCTGCAAATCGAAAACGCCAAAGCCATAGATCAACCTTGCCTGTTGTTCGACACAGGTGATTTCCTGCAAGGCTCGCCAATCGCAGACAGGCTCGCTCAAGAACCTGAGACACATCACGACACGCATCCAATGATCACGGCGATGAACCTTCTGGGGTACGATGCCGCAACCATAGGAAACCACGATCTAGACTTTGGTATCGATCACCTCGCAGCATCACTGTCTCAGGCAAACTTTCCGTTTGTTTCGGCCAATCTCCTCCTTCCGCCCCATGTCGCATCCCAGCTCAAACGGTACGTGATACTGGAGCGCGCTTTTGTCGGTTACGACACGCCGCTGCGCATTGGCGTGACAGGATGCCTGCCAAGCATAACACTTAAAGGCGCGGCAGGACTTGATCCCAGCATTGCATGCGAGCCCATCGCACCAGCTCTCTCGCGTGCCATTGCGGATATGAAGCGCGAAGGAGTCGATATTGTCATTGTGCTTGCACACTGCGGCCGAGAAGCGATTGAAGCCGAGATTACTCCCCTCCATGGGGTCGATGTCGTCCTAGGCGGACATACCCACGAGCTGCTACCCGCCCCCAAACAAGGCGTTGTGGAAGTTTCACAGCCCCAAACCCCCGTGATGATTTCGGGCGCGTTGGGAGAATATGTTGGGCAAATAGACCTGATGTTTTCGCAAGGAGATGACGCGTGGCGCATTGAGAGCGCTGAGATGCAAATGAAACAAAATGCGCCTAAAGCTCCTGAGAGCGTAGAAATCGTAGACGCACTTGCCCAAGATCACGATGAAACAGTCTTGGCCGTCGCAAAGCCTCTCGGACAAACCACAAGCCAGATCGACAGCTTCTTTGCTCTTGTTGCCAACAATTCTGGACTTCAGCTTCTGGCAGAGACATTCGAAAATGCAGTCAAGGCAAAGCTTGAAGACACAAGATGGTCCCACCTTCCCGTTCTTACTGTGGCCGCTCCCGTGCGTACTGGCGGTCTCAACGGTGCGACACACTTTTGTCACATCCCAGCCGGCACGATCCGTCTACGTGATCTGGATAAGATCTACAGTTTTCCTGATACGCTGTGTGCTTTGCTCATCACTGGTAAAGCCCTCCGTGTATGGCTTGAAATGAGCGCTAGCATCTTCAACCAGATCCCCATCGGAAGCCAAGGACAGGCGCTTCTCAACCCAAGTTTCCCCGGCTACCTATTTGATGTTATTCCCCAGCTCACCTACGAAATTGACCTCTCCAAGCCCGCACTCTTCAACGAGCGTAGAGAGCGGCTAAAGAACAGTGGCAGGCGTATCAGCGCATTGACGTATCAGGGAAAACCCGTTGCAGACGATACACTCTTTGTACTTGCCGCCAGCTCATTTCGTGCGCGCGGCGTCTTGCCAGAGATGGACGAAGCAGATGTGCCGCGACTGATCTTGGATACAGGCCAGAGCTGCCGCTCAATCTTAAGTTCCTACATTGTCAACGCAGCGACCTTAGACCTCAAGACAAAGCCATCGTGGCGTTTCAAGCCAACCCCAAACGCCAGCGCCCATTTCCTCACGTCACAGCGCGCTGAAAGCAAACCAGACTGCGGCATAGAGTTTGTTCGAGAGACATCGCAGGGCTTTGCAGAAATGCGCATCTGCCTCTCGGGCAGGCCAAACCAGAGAGGCTTGGCCTCTGGTGGTCCACAACTAGCGGATTTCGCCTAAAAGAATTCAGCTTAGTGCCGCAAACCGCGTTCGTGGCTAGCAGCTGAGCGAAAGTGTAGTAGCTTAGAAGCCCTTGCCAATCTCAGCAGGGCTCCCTATATCTGCCATCGAGAGGTTGGCGCGGGCAGGCGCCTCGCCAACCCGGTCAGATCCGGAAGGAAGCAGCCGCAACGAGCCCCGCTTGGGTCGTGATCAGCCTCTCACCTTCTCTACATTATAGATGTGACTCACCTAACGCCTGTGAGCCTTGCATCGGTAGTTTGGGGTAATTCCACCAATCCATCTCTGCGTCTCGTTTTGGGTTGCGGGCTCTGCGCGCTTTGGTTGCAGTTCAGTAGCTTGCGCACACTCACATCCAAGCTCTCATTGAGCCCAACTGGCTGGCTCGAACAAAACAGCTTGTTGTATTTATGGATTTTTTTTACTTTTGGATTGTTTTTGAACGCAAAAAGCACCCCTGAGGGGTGCTTATTTGTATGAGACATTCGAAAGAGAGATATCGGCCAGCCTCGCGGCGGGTCCATGATAGGCTTTATTAGGTTTGGCGGTGACCTACTCTCCCACACCTTAGGATGCAGTACCATCGGCGCAACAGCGCTTAACGGCCGGGTTCGGAATGGAGCCGGGTGTTTCGCTTGTGCTATGACCACCAAACCAAAAAAAGCCTATCAAAATTCCAAGTCAAGTCATCTTATGTGATGTATGCTGATGTCCAGCTAAAAGCCTAGCTTTTACTGGATCAAATCAAGCCTATCGGACAATTAGTACCAGTCAACTGAATGCATTGCTGCACTTACATCTCTGGCCTATCGACGAGGTGGTCTACCTCGGTCCTCAGGGATACCTTGTTTTGAGGGGGGCTTCCCGCTTAGATGCCTTCAGCGGTTATCCTGTCCGATCATAGCTACCCAGCACTGCTCCTGGCGGAACAACTGGTACACCAGTGGATCGTTCACCCCGGTCCTCTCGTACTAGGGGCAACTCCTCTCAAGTATCCTACACCCACGGCAGATAGGGACCGAACTGTCTCACGACGTTCTAAACCCAGCTCACGTACCTCTTTAAACGGCGAACAGCCGTACCCTTGGGACCTGCTCCAGCCCCAGGATGAGATGAGCCGACATCGAGGTGCCAAACACTGCCGTCGATATGGACTCTTGGGCAGTATCAGCCTGTTATCCCCGGCGTACCTTTTATCCGTTGAGCGATGGCCCTTCCACTCGGGACCACCGGATCACTATGGCCGTCTTTCGACTCTGCTCGACTTGTCAGTCTTGCAGTCAGGCTGGCTTCTGCCATTGCACTCAACGAGCGATTTCCGACCGCTCTGAGCCAACCTTCGCGCGCCTCCGTTACGCTTTAGGAGGCGACCGCCCCAGTCAAACTACCCGCCACACAGGGTCCCGGATCCAGATAATGGACCGCGGTTAGACATCAAGCAGAGCAAGGGTGGTATCTCAAGGGAGGCTCCACGCAAACTGGCGTTCACGCTTCAAAGCCCACCACCTATCCTGCACATGCTCGGCCTAATGCCAATGTGAAGCTGTAGTAAAGGTGCACGGGGTCTTTCCGTCTAACCGCGGGAAGCCTGCATCTTGACAGGCAATTCAATTTCGCTGAGTCTATCTTGGAGACAGCGGGGAAGTCGTTACGCCATTCGTGCAGGTCGGAACTTACCCGACAAGGAATTTCGCTACCTTAGGACCGTTATAGTTACGGCCGCCGTTTACCTGGGCTTCAATTCAGAGCTCTCACCCCTCCTTTTAACCTTCAGGCACCGGGCAGGCGTCAGACCCTATACGTCGTCTTGCGACTTCGCAGAGCCCTGTGTTTTTAGTAAACAGTCGCCACCCCCTAGTTTGTGCCCCCAGTATCTACTTGCGTAAACACTGGGCCTCCTTCTCGCGAACTTACGGAGGTATTTTGCCGAGTTCCTTCAAGATAGTTCTCTCAAGCGCCTTGGTATTCTCTACCAGTCCACCTGTGTTGGTTTAGGGTACGGTCTGATGGAGGGCTATTTCCAGGAACCAATTAGCGGCCCACTCAATCCAATAAGAGTGAACAACCTTCATGATCCGTCACATCCTCCTGGCCCACGAATATTAACGTGGTTCCCATCGTCTACGCATTTCTGCCTCGACTTAGGGGCCGGCTTACCCTGCTCAGATTAGCTTTAAGCAGGAACCCTTGGACTTTCGGCGACAGGGTCTCTCACCCTGTTTGTCGCTACTCATGTCATCATTCTCACTAGTGATCTCTCCACGGGATCGCTCACGCGCCCGCTTCACTGAAAGCTCCTTGCGTCCAACGCCTTCCGAAGAAGGCTAAAGACGCATGGAACTATGTCACACTACGCTCCGCTACCATGCACTATGTGCATCCTCAGCTTCGGCTCATGGCTTGAGCCCCGTTACATCTTCGCCGCAAGACAGCTTATTTAGACCAGTGAGCTGTTACGCTATCTTTAAAGGATGGCTGCTTCTAAGCCAACCTCCTGGTTGTTTTGGCCGTCTCACCTGCTTTCCCACTTAGCCATGAATTAGGGGCCTTAGCTGGAGGTCAGGGTTGTTTCCCTCTTCACTACGGACGTTAGCATCCGCAGTGTGTCTGCCATCTAGTACTCCCGGGTATTCGGAGTTTGGTTAGGATCAGTAAGCCTGTGGGGCCCCATTACCCATCCAGTGCTCTACCCCCCGGGGTATTCGGATGACGCTCTACCTAAATAGATTTCGCGGAGAACCAGCTATCTCCGAGTTTGATTGGCCTTTCACCCCTAGGCACAACTCATCCCGACCTTTTTCAACAGGTGTGGGTTCGGACCTCCAGTAAGTGTTACCTTACCTTCATCCTGGTCATGCCTAGATCACTCGGTTTCGGGTCTGATCCATCTAACTCATTCGCCCTATTAAGACTCGCTTTCGCTGCGCCTACACCTAACGGCTTAAGCTTGCTAGATAGACCAAGTCGATGACCCATTATACAAAAGGTACGCCGTCAGCTCTCAAGGAGCCTCCGACTGATTGTAGGCGTCCGGTTTCAGAAACTGTTTCACTCCCCTCGTCGGGGTGCTTTTCACCTTTCCCTCACGGTACTGGTTCACTATCGGTCAGTAAGGAGTACTTAGCCTTCGAAGGTGGTCCTCCGATCTTCAGACAGAATTTCACGTGTTCCGCCCTACTTAATACGTCCTATTGAGCTTCATTTACGGGACTGTCACCCACTATGGTTGGCCTTTCCAGACCATTCAATTCACTCTCAAGGCTCGGCTGGTCCCCGTTCGCTCGCCGCTACTAGGGGAGTATCAATTGATTTCCTTTCCTCCGGGTACTTAGATGTTTCAGTTCCCCGGGTTTGCTTTTATAAACCTATGTATTCAGTCTATAAATACCTGGTTCAGCCGCCTATAAATTGCCGAAGCAATTATAGAAAACTGTCAGGTGGGTTCCCCCATTCAGAAATCCATGGATCAAAGCTTATTCTCAGCTCCCCATGGCTTATCGCAGAGTATCACGTCTTTCATCGCCTCTTACTGCCAAGGCATTCACCAAACGCCCTTCTCGCGCTTGATTTGATCCAGAAAAAGACAGGCTTACGCCTCTCGCGACACCAAGCTGGTTCAAAGCAGGTGTCTTTATTCTGGGATCAAAAGCATACATTTTCCCGCCAGACCTTAACAGATCTGACATAAGCTACATTCCTGTATGAAGGGAATGCGCTTAAGCTTAAGACCGTGCGATCTTAAGCTTGGTTAGTGTACTTGACTTGGACAACTCTGTTCTTTTCAAACTGGCAGACTTTAGAACTGAGCGAGGAAACACCCGTTGTCTAAAGCTCGCCCCGAAGGGCACCAATCTGAGGTGATCCGCTTACTCGCAGTCACCAACAGTGTTGATTTTGATATCTCTCTATACGATGTCAAACGCACATCCGAAGATGTCCGCTATGTCGTCCGATTGGACGGCTAAACACTCGAAAGTGCTTAGCGATCAAATCAGTCTTTAGTCTGTAAAACCTTGGTGGAGCCTAGGAGGATCGAACTCCTGACCTCCTGAATGCAAATCAGGCGCTCTCCCAGCTGAGCTAAGGCCCCTTAAGGAATGGTGGGTCGAGGAGGACTTGAACCTCCGACCTCACGCTTATCAGGCGTGCGCTCTAACCACCTGAGCTACCGACCCATACAGGCCGGTAGGCCTGAAACTATGTTCTGAAGAGATATGAGGACGGCCTGGTCCGGTGCGAGACACCGAAGTGTCTCTATATGTCACTAAGTGACTGCTAAGTGTTCGTCGATATCGAGCAAGCTCAATATGCCAGAACATCCTTAGAAAGGAGGTGATCCAGCCGCAGGTTCCCCTACGGCTACCTTGTTACGACTTCACCCCAGTCGCTGATCCTACCGTGGTCCGCTGCCTCCTCCGAAGAGGTTAGCGCACGGCCGTCGGGTAGAACCAACTCCCATGGTGTGACGGGCGGTGTGTACAAGGCCCGGGAACGTATTCACCGCGTCATGCTGTTACGCGATTACTAGCGATTCCGACTTCATGGGGTCGAGTTGCAGACCCCAATCCGAACTGAGACAACTTTTGGAGATTAACTCACTGTAGTTGCCATTGTAGCACGTGTGTAGCCCAACCCGTAAGGGCCATGAGGACTTGACGTCATCCACACCTTCCTCCCGCTTATCACGGGCAGTTTCCATAGAGTGCCCAGCCGAACTGCTGGCAACTAGGGATGTGGGTTGCGCTCGTTGCCGGACTTAACCGAACATCTCACGACACGAGCTGACGACAGCCATGCAGCACCTGTCACTATGTCCCGAAGGAAAGCCTGATCTCTCAGGTTGTCATAGGATGTCAAGGGTTGGTAAGGTTCTGCGCGTTGCTTCGAATTAAACCACATGCTCCACCGCTTGTGCGGGCCCCCGTCAATTCCTTTGAGTTTTAATCTTGCGACCGTACTCCCCAGGCGGAATGCTTAATCCGTTAGGTGTGTCACCGAACAGTATACTGCCCGACGACTGGCATTCATCGTTTACGGTGTGGACTACCAGGGTATCTAATCCTGTTTGCTCCCCACACTTTCGTACCTCAGCGTCAGTATCGAGCCAGTGAGCCGCCTTCGCCACTGGTGTTCCTCCAAATATCTACGAATTTCACCTCTACACTTGGAATTCCACTCACCTCTCTCGAACTCAAGACTAGCAGTATCAAAGGCAGTTCCAGGGTTGAGCCCTGGGATTTCACCTCTGACTGACTAATCCGCCTACGTACGCTTTACGCCCAGTAATTCCGAACAACGCTAACCCCCTCCGTATTACCGCGGCTGCTGGCACGGAGTTAGCCGGGGTTTCTTTACCAGATACTGTCATTATCATCTCTGGCGAAAGAGCTTTACGACCCTAAGGCCTTCATCACTCACGCGGCATGGCTGGATCAGGCTTGCGCCCATTGTCCAAGATTCCCCACTGCTGCCTCCCGTAGGAGTCTGGGCCGTGTCTCAGTCCCAGTGTTGCTGATCATCCTCTAAAACCAGCTATAGATCGTAGACTTGGTAGGCCATTACCCCACCAACTATCTAATCTAACGCGGGCCGATCCAAATCCGATAAATCTTTCCCCCGAAGGGCGTATAAGGTATTACTCACCGTTTCCAGTGGCTATTCCTTAGATCTGGGTACGTTCCCACGCGTTACTAACCCGTCCGCCGCTCCACCCGAAGGTAGCGCTCGACTTGCATGTGTTAGGCCTGCCGCCAGCGTTCGTTCTGAGCCAGGATCAAACTCTCAAGTTGAAACACAATTGCTTGCGTATCCTTGACGTCGAACCTCTGCACATCTACCAAATGACCTTACTGAAATCATTTGGCATTTTCATTGTTTGAAGTGCTTTCAGTTACCAAAGTAACCAGAAGCCGTCCAAACAGTGAAGCTGACTATCCATCATCGGAGCCGAAACTCCTAGGTAGTTGATATGAAGAGGTTGATCCATCGAATGAACCAAACCGCCCACATATCTCTTCAGTTATTATCAATGTCAAACAGCGTCGGGGTAAACCCCAGAGACAAAAGTGACTGGATGCGCTGTAACTTACTAGCGCGCCCCGCCTCATTAACCTCAAAATTTCTCCGCTTCAGAACCTCCCGAGCTTCGCTCCGTCCGTCCCTGCCGCGTCCCGTTGTGCGCCTCAGCGCCGCCGGTGAAGTGGGTTCTAAGCCCAGTTCACCAAACCCGCAACCCCTTTTTTGAGAAAACTGTCATTTTTTCGATTTTTGCCGATTTTCGTTTGTTTTCATTGGGTTGCATATCGTTAATTTCCGAAATGAAGGCTCTGACGACAGATAATTGCGCACCCCTTTATCTGTGCCACACCACATATAGGGTTATCCACAGACTTACCCCCAAGCCAGTCTTGCGAGCCACATTATCTCCCGCCTGAATGCAGTCAAATCACACCGATTCACCCGACTCGTTTTACATTTTTATGATTCATAAACGATTCATCCGACGATTTTAGCTCATACGGGAGGCGGCTTGCGCCGTTTTGCGCCCCAAAGTGCGGCTCCGAAGCGAAATCAGCCCGAGAATCCCTACCAAATACAGCATGGGTTCAATCTGGAAGCCCTTCACCAACATCACATAGTGTACGCCACCCAGAATCGCGGCCAAGTAGCTGAGCCTATGGAGCGTCCGCCATCGAGCCGCCCCCAACCTACGGATCGAGATATTGTTCGAAGTGAGCGCAAGCGGCAGCAGGAGAGCAAACCCAGCCATGCCAACTGTTATATATGGCCTCTTCAGGATATCGGCCCAAATCTGCCCGATCAGTTGAACATCAAGCAACAGCCACACCGAAAGATGCGCTGCAATATAGAAGAACGCAGACAGCCCCAGCGCGCGGCGGAACTTCAGAAGGTTTACGCCAGCAAAGCTTCTCAAAGGTGTTACCGCCAATGTCGCCACCAGAGCCTTAAGGCCGGCCGTGCCATAAGCATGCTCAAGCGCCTTTATCGGCTCAACGCCAAGCCCCCCGGTGAGGCCCAAGTAAAACAGCCAAGCGATGTGTGTCGCGCACAGTATATAAAGCAGCCATGCAGGAACATGTTTTAGGCCTGCGTTCAGGCGCGACGCCATGCCCACTAAAAGTTCACCCGAAGGTCCATGCCCGCATAAAGGCTCGCCACCTCTTCTTCATAGCCATTCATCATCAGTGTCGGCACACGGCTGGCAAAGAGCCCCCCACCGAGCTGGCGTTCAGTGGCTTGAGACCAGCGCGGATGGTCCACCTCTGGATTCACATTACTATAGAAGCCATATTCGCGCCCATTGGCCTTGTTCCAGCTTGTAGCCGGTTCCTTGTCCGTCAGCGTGATCCGCACGACAGACTTGATACTCTTAAAGCCATACTTCCACGGAACCACGAGCCTGAGCGGTGCGCCGTTCTGGTTCGGGATATCCTCTCCATAAATCCCAGTCGCCATCATGGTCAGCGGATGCATCGCCTCATCAAGGCGCAGGCCCTCCACATAAGGCCAGTCAAGCACAGGATATTTCACCCCAGGCATCTCGTCAGGACGCAGTACTGTTTCAAACGCCACATATTTCGCCCCGCTCTGCACACCTGCAAGCGCCAGCAAATCGGCCAACTCAAACCCGTTCCACGGGACAACCATGCTCCAAGCCTCAACACAGCGGAAACGGTAAATACGCTCTTCGATGCTCATCTTCACCAAGATATCTTCAAATGCATAGGTTGCGGGCCTGTCGACCAGTCCGTCGATGGTCACACTCCAAGGCTCGGTCGTCAGCGTGTGGGCATATTTCGCAGGGTCTTCCTTGCCTGTCCCGAACTCATAATAGTTGCAGTAGTTGCTGATGTCCTCAAACGTGTTGGGGACAAGCTCTTGAGCTTCAGCGGCACCCGCCATCCCGACAAGGCCAAGCCCCGCTGCCCCCGCCATCATTTGGCGGCGGTTGAGGAAAACGGATTGATCCGTCACATCCTTGTCTTTCAACGTATTCGTCCAGCGAAATGCCATGAGCTTGTCCTCTTTGTGTCTGGCTTTCAGATAGCGCCTCGCCCGCCTAGTTCCAAACCACAGTTTCTCACATCTGCGTTCATTTTTTGTAACGAAAGCATTTGCACAAAATCCTGCCACACAGGTTATGGTCAAGCACCTAAAAACAAGAGGGTCTGGTGCTTGCCCTACCTTACTTTCTGTCCGAGCCAAGTGACAGAACGGTTGGATAAATCTCGTTCATCGGCTTTGAGCGGCCGTCATCACAGACAATCCGCACATGCCGCCGCCGCATCAGCCGCGGCTCGGCCACCCCGACAGAATGCGCAATGGTTTCGACCTCGCTGACAATCTGCTTGGCATAGCGCGCGACTTTCTCGAACTTTTCCTCCACAACAAGTCCGCGCTGCAACTTGGGATCATGCGTTGTGATCCCTGTGGGGCAAGTGTTCTTATTGCACTTAAGCGCCTGAATACAGCCAAGGGAGAACATGAACCCACGCGCCGAAGTAACAAAATCTGCGCCAGCACAAATCGCCCATGCCACATCAGACGGGTTCACAAGCTTACCAGAGGCAATAATCCTGATCCTCTCGTGCAGCCCGTACTTGTCGCGCAAATCCACCATCAGCGGCAGCGCCTCACGGATCGGCAACCCAACCAAGTCCATCAGTGGCATCGGAGCGGCGCCCGTGCCCCCCTCACCTCCATCAACTGTGATAAAATCAGGCGCAGCGTCTTCGCCCCGTTTCACAATTTCCTCAAAGAACGGCTCCCAGGCCTCCGTCGTGCCAAGCACAGTCTTTATACCCACGGGCTTCCCGCTCACGTTCCGAATATGGGCGATCATGTCCAAGAGTTCGCCCCAGTCACCCGCCTCGATATGGCGATTGGGCGAAATACTCGCCGTCCCCTCTGGGATACCCCGAATAGCGGCAATCTCGGCGTTTACCTTCTCCGCGGGCAGTATGCCCCCCTTTCCGGGCTTGGCCCCCTGCGCAAGCTTGAGCTCGAACATCTTGATCTGTGGAAGCGCGGCCAGTTCGCGCAGCTTCTCGTCGCTGAGCTTCCCGTCATTATCGCGCACCCCATATTTGGCCGTGCCGATCTGCATAATCACATCGCACCCACCCTCAAGATGATGCGGCGCGCAGCCGCCCTCACCAGTGCTGAGCCAGATGCCCGCTTTTGCAGCGCCAAGGCTCAAGGCCCGCACTGCAGGCTTGGACAAAGCACCATAAGACATGCCCGAAATATTGAAGAAAGAAGGTGCCATATAAGGAACGCGCGCGCGAGGCCCGATCATCATCGGCTCAGAGCTCGCAAATTGATCGTTGAGCGGAGGAAACGGCGCATTGGTAAAGATTGCCGTTCCGGGCACGCCGAGGTTACGCGTTGAGCCAAAAGCAATGGTGTTGCCCTCGCCATTCGCCGCATGCTCGACCCAGTCGCGCTGCGCACGATTGAACGGCAGTTCCTCTCGGTCCATTGCGAAAAAGTACTGCCGAAAGAACTCGCCCAATGTGCTGAAGAGATGACGGAACCGCCCGATCACTGGATAGTTGCGCCGTATCGCATCGCTGCGCTGCGTGCGGTCTATGATATAGAGTATCAAGACAAGCGCCGCGAGCGCGCCCAACACCCAAACAAAAGCCAAAGCCAGAAAATTCAAAACCGAAACCGCAAAACCCATCACATTCCCTGTTTGATATATATCAACGTCATCTTTACTCTTGTCCCTAGAGTGGGGCCGATCGCTCCAGAGGGCAAGCACAGCCCACCAAAAAGGAACCAAACATGCGCGCACTCCCCCTGACACTTGCCGCCGCTTGCTTTACAGCAACGCAGGCTTTCGCCACAGACGGCATCATCAGCTATACCACCGAACAGAGCTTTGAAGATGTGGTCTTCGGTCTTGAAAATGCAATCCTCGATGAAGGGCTTGTGATCGACCATGTTTCTCATACGGGCGATATGCTTGAGCGCACCAAAGGCGATGTCGGCTCAGATGTGACTCTGTTTGAGAAGGCCGACATCTACAGCTTCTGTTCCGCCAAGCTCAGCCGCGAGGTGATGGAAGCCAATCCAATGAATGTGGTGTTCTGTCCCTATGATATCTTCGTCATCGTTTCCCCCGACACGCCCGACGAAACCATGATCGGCTTTCGCACCTTCCCCGAGGGTGACATGAAAAAAATCGAAAGCCTGCTGGATCGAATCGCTCGCTCGGCGATTGGAGAAGACTAGACCCCGCCTTCCGTCGCCAGAGCGCAAACAATCCCGCTACGCCCGCCAAATTGTTTCAGCCCCGCAGCCTAGCAAAACAGGCGCGGGGCTTTTTCGTCCTATTTCAGCCCTCTAGTCGCCTTTTTTTCGCCACATTTGACGTCAGTCCGTGTTAACCATGTTTCAAGAGGCAGGCGCAAAGTCCCATCGGCAGTTAAACAGTTTGATTTTTAACGATTTGGGGATGACTCATGCCAACTATCTTTGAAACAACCGACGCTGGCGTCTGGGACGATACAACCTACACAATGGATGTGGGCGATACCTTCGTCGGAGAAAGCTTTTCGCCTTTCGCCGACCGTGATTCAATCCGCGTCAACCTGCTCGCTGGGGTGACCTATACTTTCACCATGACAAGCACTTCGGACAATTGGGCGCATAACTTCCGTCTCGAACTTGGCCTGCCAATGGATTTCCCTGAAGTTGAAGTCATTGGCTCCGATTTGGCCCCCGCTGTCCTTACATTTACGCCCGCTCAATCAGGTACATTTTACCTGACCACCGAAGATGGCACGATTGACGTCAATCAATCCTCCTACGAAATCACAATGACCAGCTCAGGCGCGCCCGTAGATCCAACGCCCGTACCCACAACAGGCGATGACACACTCGTCGGCACAGCGGGCAACGATAATGTCGATCTACTCGGCGGCAACGACGACTACACAGCAGGCGCGGGTGACGATACGGTCCGCGGCGGTGCTGGCAGCGACACTCTACGCGGCGGAGATGGCAACGATCTCCTTGTTGGCGGCGGCGGAGGTGACAGCCTCGAGGGCGGCGCAGGAAATGATACGCTCCAAGGCAACAATGGTCATGATCGCCTCTCAGGCGGCACAGGCGATGATGTGCTCAACGGCGGCAACGGCAACGATGTGCTCAAAGGCGACGAAGGCAATGACCAGATCAATGGTGGCAATGGCAATGATGATATCCTCGGCCAGCTCGGAGATGACATCATTGATGGCGGCGACGGAGATGACTTCATCCGCTCCCACGAGGGCAACGACTATATCGACGGCGGCATCGGCGGCGATGTGATCCGCGCGGGCTCTGGCGACGATACTCTGCTCGGCGGCGGCGGCCGAGACAAGCTCGAAGGCGATGACGGCAACGATCTCATCTATGGTGGCGATGACCGCGACCGTATCCTTGGTGGCGATGGTGATGATGCGCTCTACGGCGAAGCCGACCATGATAAAATCAACGGCGGAGACGGCAACGATCTGGTCGATGGTGGGTCAGGCCGCGATAAGCTCTATGGCGATGCGGGCGACGATACAATCAACGGCGGCGCCGACAATGACGAGCTCTTTGGCGGTGCGGGGGCAGACGTGTTTGTCTTTGAAACAGGCCACGGAGACGACAAGATCAAAGACTTCGAAGATGGTGTGGACCTGATCGACATCACAGGCCTCGATCCCGCGCTCTCGTTCCTGCTCCTGTCAGGCTCGATCAACGAAACAATCGCCGCAGGCTCAAGCTTCCTGTTTGAAAACGATGGTGACAGCTTCCTGCTTCAAAACAACAGCGGCGCGACAATCACGCTTGATGCAAACGACTTTATCTTCGACGATATACTGGTTGTCGGCTGACACCATTGATGCACAACAAGAATGGGCCGCTCCTAATCGGGGCGGCCTTTTTTAGTACATAGCCAGAGTATAGCCAGCATACCCTGTCAAAAAGACGGCCCCACTTAGCCGTCCGAGCCCGCCACGCAGCAAAAGTAAGGCTGCAAGCGCCCCGCTCGCCGCCAGCAGCACCCAGAGATCAACGCTCAAGAAGCGCGCCGCCACCGGCACAGGCGTTACAAGCGCTGTGACCCCAAGAATGCCTAAAATGTTGAAGATATTGGAGCCGACCACATTGCCAATGGCAATATCGGCTTTGCCTTTCAGCGCAGCTGTGAGCGAGGTTGCAAGCTCGGGCAAGCTTGTCCCCACAGCCACAACTGTCAGCCCGATCACCGCATCGCTCACCCGAAAATCTTCAGCAATCACAACCGCGCCGCGCACCAACATCTCGGCTCCCGCCACCAAAAGCGCCAGCCCTCCCGCGAGCAAAAGGCCAAGCCTCCATAGCGCCATTGCTGGCTCGGGTGCATCGGGCGTAGCGGCGTCGCTTCCGCCGTCCAGATAATAGGTCAGTCCGAGATAGCCACAGAGCGCCAGCGCCATCAACGCGCCCGTCAACATGCCGATCTGCCCTTGCCACAGCACCGGTCCCAAAAGCAGAGCAACCGAGAGCATCACCAAAATATCACGCCTGTTGCCTGCGCCGGCCCGCATCGGCATGATCAGCGCCGCCAGTCCGAGGATCAGCCCGATATTGGCAATATTGGAGCCAATCACATTGCCCAACGCCAGCCCCGGCGCACCGTCCATTGCCGCGCGAACAGAAACGAGGAGTTCGGGCAAAGAGGTTCCAAACCCGACAATCGTAAGCGAAATGAGAAATGCAGAGAGCCCAAGGCGCGCCGCCAGTCCGACAGCCCCCCTAACCAGCCAGTCACCCCCGAAAAAGAGGCCGACAAGCCCCGCCAGCACCAGAAAATATTCCACTTTCGCTCCTAATGCCTGTTTCCCAAGGGATATAAAGAGCCCCCACAACCTTTACATCAGGACGCACAAAATAAAAGAGCCGCCCCAGCAGGAACGGCTCTTCTCGTGATATATGCTGACTCAGTGGACGACGGCGTCATCTGGTTTATCGCGGTTGGTCGCACCAACACGGTCGCCAATCAGCAAGCCCTCTGCCCCCGCGCGCACAGGAATGGTGTCACCATCCTTGATATCGCCCGCGAGCAGCGCCTCGGCGAGTGGGTTTTGCAACGCCCGCTGGATCACACGCTTCAAAGGCCGCGCGCCAAACACTGGGTCATAGCCCTCATCCGCCAACCACTTCATCGCGCCTTCATCCAGATCAAGCTCGATTTTGCGCGCCAGCAGCCGCTTCTTGAGCCGCGCAAGCTGGATCTCAACAATCCCGCCCATATCCTCGCGCCCCAGACGGTCAAAGATGATTGTCTCGTCCAGACGATTGAGGAATTCAGGGCGGAAGTGCGCCCTGACAGCATCCATAACATCGCGCTTGGCGTCACCCGCGTCAGCCCCATCAGGAAGCTGGCTCAGAGCCTGAGCACCGAGGTTTGATGTCAGGATAATGAGCGTCTGCTTGAAGTCCACAGTGCGCCCCTGCCCGTCGGTGAGCACACCGTCGTCCAGAACCTGCAACAGCACGTTAAAGACATCGGGATGCGCCTTTTCCACCTCGTCAAAGAGAACAACTTGATAAGGCCTGCGCCGCACGGCTTCCGTGAGCACGCCGCCTTCGTCGTAGCCGACATAGCCGGGAGGCGCACCAATCAGACGGCTGACAGCATGCTTCTCCATGAACTCAGACATATCAATCCGCACCATGGCGTTGTCATCGTCAAACAAGAACTCAGCCACAGCCTTGGTCAGCTCGGTCTTGCCCACACCCGTTGGGCCGAGGAAGAGAAAACTGCCCAAAGGTCGCCCCTCGTCGTTCAGCCCCGCACGCGCACGGCGCACCGCATTTGCCACAGCCGTCACAGCCGCATTCTGCCCAATAACGCGCTTGTGCAGCCCGTCTTCCATCCGCAAGAGCTTGTCGCGATCACCTTCCAGCATCTTGCCCGCAGGAATCCCCGTCCAACGTTCGATCACCTGCGCCACATGCTCAGGGCGCACCGCTTCTTCCACGGTCATATCGCCTTCGCTCGCCTCGGCAGCCGCAAGCTTCTTTTCAAGCTCAGGGATCACGCCAAAGCGCAGCTCACCCGCGCGGGCAAGGTTGCCTTCGCGTGTCGCAATGTCCACATCGGCGCGCGCACGGTCGAGCTGTTCCTTAAGCTCACGAGCGCCCTCAAGCTTGTCGCGTGCAGCCTGCCAATTGGCAGTCATCTCGTCAGATTTCTCCTGCAAGTCGCCAAGGTCTTTCTGAAGACGCTCAAGGCGGTCTCTCGAGGCCTCGTCGTCTTCATTTTTCAAGGCCTCAACCTCGATCTGCATCTGCAATATCTGGCGGTCCAGCGCATCAAGCTCTTCTGGCTTGCTGTCGACTTCCATGCGCAAACGGCTCGCCGCCTCGTCCATCAAGTCGATGGCTTTATCAGGCAAAAAGCGGTCAGTGATGTACCGGTTTGAAAGCGTCGCCGCAGCCACCAAGGCAGAGTCCGAGATCCGCACACCGTGGTGCAGCTCGTACTTTTCCTTGATGCCCCGCAGAATAGAAATCGTGTCTTCCACGCTGGGCTCTTCTGTAAAGACAGGCTGGAAACGCCGCGCAAGGGCCGCGTCTTTCTCCACATGCTTGCGGTATTCGTCGAGCGTTGTCGCACCAACACAGTGCAGCTCGCCGCGCGCCAAAGCGGGTTTGATAAGGTTCGCCGCGTCCATCGCGCCGTCGCCCTTACCCGCGCCCACAAGCGTGTGCATCTCGTCGATGAAAAGAATGATCTCGCCAGCCGCATCCGTCACTTCGTTGAGCACAGCCTTCAGCCGCTCCTCAAACTCGCCACGGTACTTCGCGCCAGCAATCAGCGCGCCCATATCCAGCGACATCAGCTTCTTGTTGCGCAAGCTTTCAGGCACATCGCCGTTGACGATGCGCAAAGCAAGCCCCTCGGCAATCGCGGTTTTCCCGACACCCGGCTCTCCGATCAGAACAGGGTTGTTCTTTGTGCGACGGCTGAGAACCTGCATGGTGCGGCGGATCTCGTCGTCACGGCCGATGATCGGGTCGATCTTGCCTTGCCGCGCGCGCTCTGTGAGGTCGGCGGCATATTTGCTCAGCGCTTCATAGCTGTCTTCCGCACTCGCAGAATCCGCTGTGCGGCCTTTGCGAATATCGTTTACCGCCGCATTCAGCGCTTGCGCATTCACAGCGCCCGCATCCATCGCGTCTTTCGCAGCCGATTTGACCATCGCAAGTGCCATCAAAATGCGCTCGACCGGCACAAAACTATCACCCGCCTTCTGCGCAAGGCTCTCAGCCTCGCCCAGTACCTTGGCCAATGATTTATCAAGATATGGCTGGCCCGTATCGCCACTTACTTTGGCGATCTTGCCAACGGCAATATCAACAGCGTCTTTCACCCGTTTAGGCGCACCACCCGCTTTGGTGATGAGGTTGCTCGCAAGCCCCTCGCTGTCGTCCATAATCGCTTTCAGCAGGTGTTCGGGCATCACCCTCTGGTGATCTTCGCGCATCGCAATTGTTTGCGCAGCCTGCAAAAATCCGCGCGAACGCTCCGTGAACTTCTCTAGGTTCATGGTCTTTCTCCTTTTATAAGCCTTCCCTGCTGGCGCACCCAAAAGAGGCATACGTCGCGTCGGGAACCTTGAGATAAAAATGGGGTGGATCGCGCTCCGCTTCAAGAGCTTGTCGTGCAAAATAGCCGTCGGCGGATTTTCGCAAATAGTTACAAACTGAGTCACCTTTGTGTGAACCCCCCTTTTATTGGGCCAAACACATGCCATCTTATCCACAGGCGAGGGCACAGCGCCCTGCCCGTTAGGAGGACCAATATGTCTTACGGTAAATCACGCATTGCGCGCATCCGCTACAATCTAGAGTTTTCTGGCTATGAAGCGATTGTCTTTATCCAAGATGCAGGAGAGACCTTCAGCTATCCAAGCTTCGTCGCCGCCCCACTTGATGCGGAATATGCTTTGGTGATGGAACAACTTTCAAACAAAGCCCTACGCAAACACCGCTCCGCCAATCCGGGTCTGCGCTCGCACCTTAAACGGCTCACAGCCACGCCTCAGGCCCCAGAGCTTCCCCCGCTCGCCGCCTGAGACATTCGGCTCCTTCATAGTGCATGCCCTTGACGCCACGGTTAATCCCCGCAACAAGGCCAAAACCCGCTGTGAAGGAGCCCCCATATGTCAGATGATCGCCTCATCGTCGCCCTCGATGTCCCAAATGCCATCGCGGGGCTTGAGCTCGCTGCCAAACTTGGCAACGCCGTAAGCTTCTACAAAATCGGCCTCGGTATGCTCACAGGCGGTGGCCTTGCGCTCGCGCAAGAGCTGAAGGACGAACACGGCAAGCGCATCTTTCTCGACATGAAACTCTTTGACATCGGCGCAACAGTTGAAGCCGCTGTGCGCGGCCTCGCACAGTTTGATCTCGACTTTCTCACCGTGCACGGTGACCCCCATGTCGTCCGCGCCGCCAAGGAAGGCGCCGCTAACTCTGATATGAAAATACTCGCTGTCACGATCCTCACATCGCTCGACCGCGCCGATCTGGACGCATCACTCCTCAAAGCAGGCGATGTTCAAGAGCTGGTGATAGAACGTGCTGCGCGCGCCTTCGAAGCGGGCGCCGATGGCGTCATCGCCTCACCCCAAGAAGCCGCGCTGATCCGTGCACTCCCCGAAGCCACTGGCAAGCTCATCGTGACCCCTGGTGTGCGCCCCGCGGGTGCTGCTCTTGGAGACCAAAAGCGTGTTGCGACGCCTGCACAGGCCGTCACAGACGGGGCTGATCATATTGTCGTAGGCCGCCCCATTTGGCAGGCTCAAGACCCCGCCGAGGCCGCCCGCGCTGTGCTGGCCGAGTTTCCAAAGCTCTGACATCAGCGAGAGCTGTCAGTCTTCGTTGATATCCCGATCCCAGGTCTTCACCTGCCCCTTGCGCACGCCCATAGTGCGCCTAAGCCCGATCCAGCCGATCAGGGAAAACACCGCAAAGACAACAAGCGTCAACGTAAATGATCCGCCGAGATATGCGCCCAGCGGCCCACCCAAAGCGAGCAGCGCACCAACCACGGCCGCGCCAATGGCAAAGCCCAAAAGAATAAATCCAGGAGCAAGGATCTCGAGAATGCCGAGCCCCAGCGCCAGTGCCAGCCAGACCCACCAAAGGCTCCACAGCCCGTCGCCTGTCATCATATCCATCACTTACCGCCCTTCAACATGCCAAAAGCGTTCTTGAAGGCATCAATAGCATCCGCAGGCAGCAAGATCGTCTGCTTCCCCGCACCCGCGCCCACCTTGGCCAAAGCGTCAACTTGCTTTAGCGCAACCTGATACTGTGCCGCTTCAAGTCCGTTATCTGCAATCGCCTGCGCAACCACGCCAGTCGCATAGGCCTCCGCATCCGCTTCGATCCGGCGCGCCTTGGCAATCTGCTCAGCCGCATAAAGCTCAGCGTCCGCATTGAGCTCAACCGCCCGTTTCGCACCCTCCGCCCGTGTGACCTGAGCACGCCGCTCGCGTTCCGCATTGAGCTGCTGCAGCATCGCGTCCCGCGTCGCCTGATCAAGATTCACATCCAGAATTTCGGCCCGCGTGACCTCAATCCCCCAATTGTCGACCTGATCTTCAACAGCGTTCTGGATTTGCCCGATCAAGCTTGAGCGATTGCTCTGAACCTCATCAAGCTCCATCTTGCCGATCTCGGCACGAACAATCCCTGCCACTGTCGTGGCAATCGCCGCGTCCACATCGCGAATGCGGTAAACTGTCTTTTCAGGCTCCAGAATGCGATAAAACACGCTGGTCTCGACCTGGACCAAAACGTTGTCTTTGGTGATCGCATCCTGAGACGCCGTCGGCAACTGCCGCTCAAGGATACTCACCTTATGGCGCACCACATCGATAAACGGCACGATAAAATTGATCCCCGGCCCAAGCACCGATTTCAAGCGCCCAAAGCGCTCCACCACATATTTCTCTGACTGCGGGACAATCCGCACCCCGAGGAAAATCGAAATAATGATTAGCAACGCAATCAGCAGGGTCACAAGATTCCCGCCCAGCAGACCCGTCAAAATTTGTTCCAAACTCATGTCACTCTCCCAAATCTTCGTCAAATATGGGGGCTAGTCGTCGAACTTCCAAGTAGAATTGCGCATTGGCTCGGCGTATGAAGTGTCATGCCAAGCCTCTGTCGAGATTGTTTACACCCTTTTGAAACGGGAGCGCGCTGCCCAGCCTGCCGCAGCCCCCGTATCACTGCACACCCAGAGCTATACGATCTCAGCATCGCCCACATGGATTGCGATGCCTTCTATGCCTCCGTTGAAAAGCGCGACAACCCAGCGCTTGCTGCCAAACCCGTGATAATCGGCGGAGGCCGCCGCGGCGTTGTCTCGACAGCCTGTTATATCGCGCGCATTCGCGGCGTGCGGTCTGCCATGCCAATGTTTCAGGCGCTCAAGCTATGCCCCGATGCCGTAGTCGTTGCCCCCCGCATGGACGCCTATGTGAAAGCCTCCCGCGCCATCCGCGCCATGATGGAAGAGATGACTCCCGAGATCGAGCCGCTGTCGCTTGATGAAGCCTTCATGGATCTCACAGGCACCGCGCGGCTGCATGGCCGCCCTCCTGCCATCATGCTCGCCCGTCTCATCAAACGGATGAAAGACGAGCTTGGCCTCTCTGGCTCTATCGGCCTCAGCCACAACAAATTCCTTGCCAAAGTCGCCTCCGATTTGGAGAAACCCAAAGGGTTTTCGGTCATCGGCAAGGCTGAAACAGCCGATTTCTTGCGCGACAAACCCGTTCGCCTAATCTGGGGGGTCGGTGCCGTGTCCCAAGCCGCGCTCGACAAAGCGGGTATTCATCTGTTCTCCGATCTCCTGCGCTGGAGCGAGGTTGATCTCACAGCCCGCTTCGGCTCCATGGGCACACGGCTTTATCACCTCGCGCGCGGAGAAGACCGCCGCCGTGTCTCCGCCCATGAGCCGGTGAAGTCGATCTCAAAAGAGACAACCTTCTCAGAAGACACAGGCGACAAAGACCTCCTTGATGGGCACCTCTGGCGCCTCGCCGAACAAGTCTCGGATCGCGCCAAAGCCAAAGGCTTTGCGGGCCAGACCGTGACGCTCAAACTCAAAACCGCGAGTTTCAAAAGCCTCACCCGCCGCCAGACGCTGCATGACGCCACTCAAATGGCCGACTCAATCTATCGCACCGCCCGTGCCCTCTTTGATCAGCTGGACGATGAAGGCCCCTTCCGCCTCATCGGAACGGGTCTCTCGGGCCTCGTTCCAGCCAGCGACGCCGATCGCTCCCATGATCTCTTGGATGAGGGCGCCGCCAAACGCTCCGATGTGGAACGCGCCACAGACCGAATTCGCGAAAAATTCGGCAAAGACGCCATCCTCAAAGGCCGCGCCCTACGCTAGGGTCGCAGCCTACGCCAGGGTCGCACCCAAAGCTGCGCTACGCCCTTTCTTCTCTTCAAAAATATCCTGGGGGGAGCGCGAGGGGGGCGAAGCCCCTCTCGCCCCAGCGCGATTTGGCGCAGCCAAAGCACAAACCCTGCAACACCCACAGCCCTAAAAGTTCAAGACCCGTCGTCCAGCATTCGTACTTCTCGCTGCGGGAAGGGGATCGAAATATTGTTTTCCTGAAACTTGTCCCAAAGCGCGAGGTAGACATTGCCGCGGATGTTGGTCAGCCCGCCTGTCGGATCTTTGATCCAGAACCGCAGAATATAGTCCACGGAATTGTCGCCAAACCCGACAATATGGCAAACTGGCGCTTTATGACTTAACACTCGGTCGACACCCCGCGCCGCCTCAATCGCCAGCGCCCGAACCTTATGGGGGTCATCGCCGTAAGCGGTGCCAAAATAGATATCAAGCCGCACAAAATCGTCTGAGTGCGACCAGTTCACAACCTGCCCCGTAATCAGGTCTTCGTTCGGGATCAGATATTCCCGCCCATCGCGCGTGACAACAGAGGTATAACGTGCACCCAGCGTGTTGATCCAACCAAAGGTCTCACCAAGGCTGATCACATCCCCCGGTTTGATCGATTTGTCCAAAAGAATGATCACGCCCGAAACAAGGTTTGAGACAACTTTTTGCAAACCAAAACCAAGCCCGACACCAATCGCCCCCGAAAGAACAGCCAGCCCCGTCAAGTCGACCCCAGTGGCCCGCAACCCGACAAAGAGCGCGAGCCCATACAGCCCGACCTGCGCAAACTTGATGACAAGCACCTGCATCGACGGGCTGATATCTTCGTTGCGCCGCACCCCGCTTGCCGTGGCCTTTGAGACAGACCGCGCGAGGAAAAACAGCAGACCAAGCGTGAACACTGCCTGCACCAACATCCAGATCGAAAGTCGCAAGGTGCCCAGCTCAATCGCCGCCGTGTCCATCAGACTGATGGCCTCTTCGGTGATCCCAAGGATCACCAGTGTCGCCCAAGCCCAACCGGCGTAGCGCACCAAAGACCGTAAAAATCCGTTGTTGATCAGCCGCGTGACAATCGCAATCACGAGCCAAGCAAGCGCAAGATTGGCGATCACACCAAGCAAATAGGACCGCGAGGGCCATGTCAGCTCGCGCATCAGCCAAACCGTCGGGAAGATCAGCAGAACAAAACAGATCAGCCGCAAGCGCCTTTCGACAAGCAACATGAACCGCAAACGCCACTTGGGCCAGTTTTCCCGTGAGCGCATCCATTCGCGGTAGCGCGGCCGCAAGAGCTTGGCCAAAAGATGCGCAACAATGAAAAGCACGAGCGCAATAACGATCTGATAGGCATTCCAAGGCCGCAACAAGCCTTCTAAAAAGCCCTGCGCCTTGTCCGCCAATGACAACGCAATCTCTTGCGCTTCATTCACAACAGCTCCCGAGGCCTGCTCTGGCGCGGATGTGGCGGGCGCGCTGGCCTCTGGCAGATTTGGGCGTGTGGCCAATGTCGTTTCGTTTTCCATGCGGTCTCTTTTCTTTTCAGAGTTACATGTGCAGGCCAAGCGGACAAGACCAAGCCATCAAACTCTTGCAGGCAAGCCGCCCAAGCTGTATCTGTTTGGCCATGACACAGATATTTGACATCGACGACCGCGCCCGCCTGCGCGAACGCTTCTTCTCCGAAGAACGCCTCGTCGCGGCGTGCCTCTAAGCCGCACCCGCCTGTCTTTTCGACCGCCACCATTCAACATTCTTTATACGGGAGAGGACACATGTCCCCCAAAACACTCTATGATAAAATCTGGGATGCCCACGTCGCCCATGAAGCCGAGGATGGCACCTGCCTTCTCTACATTGATCGTCACCTTGTCCACGAAGTGACATCGCCACAGGCGTTTGAAGGCCTGCGCATGACGGGCCGCAAGGTTCGCGCACCAGAAAAAACAATCGCTGTGCCCGATCACAACGTCCCCACAACGCTTGACCGCGCCAAAGGCATCGAAAACGAAGAGAGCCGCATCCAAGTCGATGCGCTGGACAAGAACGCCCGCGAATTTGGCGTGCACTATTATCCCGTTTCCGACGTTCGCCAAGGCATCGTTCACATCGTTGGCCCTGAGCAAGGTTGGACGCTTCCGGGCATGACAGTCGTCTGCGGCGACAGCCACACAGCGACTCACGGCGCCTTTGGTGCGCTCGCCCACGGCATCGGCACATCAGAGGTCGAGCACGTGCTCGCCACCCAAACGCTGATCCAGAAAAAATCCAAGAACATGAAAGTCGAGATCACTGGCAAACTGATGCCCGGCGTGACCGCAAAAGACATCACCCTTGCCGTCATCGGCGAGACAGGCACAGCTGGCGGCACTGGCTATGTCATCGAATATTGCGGCGAAGCGATCAGCGATCTCTCGATGGAAGGCCGCATGACTGTTTGCAACATGGCCATCGAAGGCGGCGCGCGCGCAGGCCTTATTGCGCCTGACGAAACAACATACGCCTATGTCAAAGGCCGGCCCCACGCTCCCAAAGGCGCACAGTGGGAAGCCGCCCTCAACTGGTGGAAAACGCTCTACACAGACGAAGACGCCGTGTTTGACAAAGTCGTGACGCTTAAGGGCGAAGACATCCAACCCGTTGTCACTTGGGGCACATCGCCCGAAGACGTTCTTCCAATTACAGGCGTTGTTCCTCACCCCGAGAGCTTCAAGGGCGGCAAAGTCGACGCGGCCAAGCGCGCGCTTGAGTATATGGGTCTTACTGCGGGCCAGAAGCTCACAGACATTCAGATCGACACAGTCTTCATCGGCTCTTGCACAAACGGGCGCATCGAAGATTTGCGCGCTGCAGCCGCAATCCTGAAAGGCAAGAAAATCAAGGACGGCATGCGCGCCATGATCGTTCCAGGCTCGGGCCTTGTCCGTGCCCAAGCAGAAGAAGAAGGCTTGGCTGATATCTTCAAAGAGGCGGGCTTTGAATGGCGCCTCGCGGGCTGCTCCATGTGCCTCGCGATGAACCCAGACCAGCTCTCAGAAGGTGAGCGCTGCGCGGCCACCTCAAACCGCAACTTCGAAGGCCGCCAAGGCTACAAGGGCCGCACACACCTTGTGTCGCCTGCCATGGCCGCCGCCGCTGCCATCACAGGCCACCTCACAGACATTCGGGATATGATCTAATGGACAAGTTCGAAAAACTCTCAGGCATCGCCGCGCCGATGCCCCTCGTGAATATCGACACTGATATGATCATCCCCAAGGTGTTTCTAAAGTCGATTGCCCGCACAGGCTTTGGCAAAAATCTCTTTGACGAGATGCGCTACAACCGCGATGGCACAGAAGTCGCTGACTTCGTGCTCAACCAGCCCGCCTACCGCGAAGCGCAAATCCTTGTGGCCGGTGACAACTTCGGCTGTGGTTCCTCGCGCGAACACGCGCCTTGGGCCATCGCAGATTTTGGCATCAAGGCCGTCATTTCAACAAGCTTTGCCGACATCTTCTACAACAACTGCTTCAAGAACGGCATCCTGCCGATCGTCTTGCCGCAAGAGGCTGTCGATGTCTTGATGAAAGACGCTGAAAAGGGCGCCAACGCTCGCATGGATGTCGATCTCGAAGCTCAGACGGTGACGACTTCAGATGGTGACGTTTTCGCCTTTGAAGTAGATGCCTTCAAAAAGCACTGCCTGCTCGAAGGTCTGGATGACATTGCCCTGACCATGGAAAAGGCCGCCGCGATCGACACATTCGAAGCTACGGCAAGCCAGTCGCGCCCTTGGGTTTGAGCCGGCTCTAAAATATCAAGCGCGGCTGCAAGACAGCTCTCGTGGCCGCGCATTGAACACTTTGATGAAAACTCCCCAAATCTGTCCCTATGGGCAAAACTGCCCGATCGTACAAAATGTAGTAAAATTGTTTTGAAACGCCACATTTACGATCCACAATTGATGCAATCTCGCACCACTTGCTCCCTTAAAGCGCCCCATTTCCAAGCTCTTATCAACGCATGACTTGAGCTGTGAATCGAAAGAAGGCAAAAATTGGGCAAGATTGAGGCATACCGCCATAAAGAGCGGGTTCAAGTTGGAACAAGGACACGGCATCGTATCGTGACCGACCAAGTTGGAAGGATTGGGCAGTGTTTACTCGTGTAACTGGCGCAGCTTTGCGCGCTATATTAATGGCTTTTCTGGTGGCTATGCCATCACTCTTGCTTCCAAATGTCAGCACTGACACCAGCCAGATCACGGTCTTGGTGGCGCTTCTGGCCTTCTTGATGGTCTTCATCGAGTATTACAGCCAATATCCCTCAATCATCGAATTCCGCTACGCCTCGCCCTTCAACAGGCTGCGCTTTTTGGCATTGTTCGTGATTGTGACACTGCTCTCCGTCATTCTCGCCAGCCCCACAGGCTCCAATCCGATGGCCAATACGCTGACGCAGCTTGGCACGGCTTGGGGAACAGCTCTTGATTTCCCCTTCTCGCCTGTGCGGCTTGTCGTCCTGATGATGCCAGAATACGCCTCTGCCGAGCTGATCAGCTCTGTTCGCACCTCAGCAGGTATCGCCTATATGGTGTCGCTGGTCGCCCTTTTCATATTCGTCACAATGGTCCGCCTCCTCGGCTGGCCGACACGCAACCGCGCCTTTAACGTCTGGATCAACCTGCCCCTGTTTGACCCGACAGCAGGCGGCGATGTGGTCCACCGCCTCAAACGCGACGCAGGTCTTAACATTGTGTTAGGAATTTTACTACCATTCTTGATCCCAGCCATTGTGAAAGCTGCATCAAGCTTCATTGATCCGATCTCGATGCAGAATCCGCAAACCTTGATCTGGACGATGACAGCATGGGCCTTTCTTCCTGCCAGCATGATCATGCGTGGTATCGCCATGGGCCGGATCGCCGAGCTGATCGAGGAAAAGCGCAATCGCGCCTACTCAGAAGCCGAAAAAAGCGGATTGCAAACCGCCTCTGCCTGATCGTTTTCACACTCCTGCTCCTCGTTCCGTTAGCCTCCCCGCTTTCGGCAAAAGACCTGCGCATCGCCTTTTTTAGCGCGGGCCTCTCACGCAAAGGCCCAGGCCTCCTCTTACGCGACATCTCGCGCAAAGAGGCGCAGGCCCTTGCCGCCCGAGACGTGATCACACGCACAGATCCTGATATCCTCGTTCTCTCAGATTTTGACTATGATGCAGAGCTTTCCGCCCTGCGTGCCTTCGCTGATCTGCTCGCCGAAACAGCTGCGCCCTATCCCTACGCTTTCGCCCGCCGTCCCAATACGGGCTGGGCCACGGGCCTTGATATGGATGGGGATGGCCGGCTCGGTGGCCCCCGCGATTCACAAGGCTTTGGTTATTTTGCGGGCCAAGGCGGCCTCGCCGTCCTTTCTCGCTTCCCGATTGATGAGCCGCACCTTCAGGATTTCTCCGCCCTCCTCTGGCGCGATTTTCCCGAGGCGCTGCTGCCCACACACGCCAGCGGCGCCCCTTTCCCCTCCGATGCTGCTCTTGCCGCCCAACGCCTTTCAACAACAGCGCACTGGTCCCTGCCCGTCACCCTATCGAGCGGCCCGCTCACCTTGCTGATCAGCCAAGCCACACCACCCGTCTTTGACGGCGCAGAAGACCGGAACGGCAAGCGCAACCACGACGAAAATGCCCTCTGGCTACATCATATCGAAGGCCGCCTCGGCACGCCGCCCAGCGGCCCCTTCGTCCTCGCCTTCGGAGCCAATCTAGACCCCGCAGATGGCGCAGGGCGGCGCGAAGTGATGCAAGCCCTGCTCACTCACCCCCAGCTGCAAGACCCGCGCCCCAAAAGCCAAGGCGCGGCCTCCGCCGCCACTCCGGCTCATCTCGGCGATCCCGCGCTTGATACGGCAGATTGGGCAGAGCCCACCGCCGACACATTCGGCCCTGGTAACATGCGCGTCGATTTCCTGCTGCCCTCCGCTGATGTCACAGTCAGCGATGCAGGCGTCTTCTGGCCAGCGCCCACATCCGCGGACCACGCGCTCGCCCTTGCTGCCAGCCGTCATCGCCTCGTCTGGATTGATATCAAACTGCCGTAGAACGTCGCGCAGAGGCGTGCCTTCAAACTCTCGCAAAAGCGCCTGCAGCTTGGCCCCAGAAAGCGTATGGGACGCACTCGAAGCTGGGCTTGCACCTTATGTTTCTTGACCCTCCCCTCGCCAGCCGCTAGCTCAGAGCCAAGCTTTTCAAACGAGGAACCACATTATGAGCAACCCTTCGCTTCTTATTCTTCCCGGTGACGGCATCGGCCCCGAAGTTATGGCCGAAGTCCGCAAGATCATCGACTGGTATGGCGCAAACCGCGGCCTCGCCTTTGACGTCAGCGAAGACCTCGTCGGCGGCGCAGCCTATGACGCGCACGGAACGCCCCTGCATGACGACACAATGGCCAAAGCCCAAGAGGTTGACGCCGTTCTCCTCGGCGCCGTTGGTGGACCCAAGTATGATGTGCTCGACTTCTCCGTAAAGCCAGAGCGCGGCCTTCTGCGCCTGCGCAAAGAAATGGACCTCTTCTCAAACCTGCGCCCCGCGCAGTGCTTTGACGCGCTGGCCGATTTCTCCTCGCTCAAGAAAGACGTGGTCGCGGGTCTTGATATCATGATCGTGCGCGAGCTGACGTCAGGCGTTTACTTTGGCGAACCACGCGGCATTTTTGAAGAAGGCAATGAGCGCGTCGGTATCAACACGCAGCGCTACACCGAAAGCGAAATCGCCCGCGTGGCGCGCTCCGCCTTTGAACTCGCGCGCAAGCGTGGCAACAAAGTTTGCTCAATGGAAAAAGCCAACGTCATGGAATCAGGCATTCTCTGGCGCGATGTTGTGACAGAAGTTCACCAAGCCGAATACGCCGACGTCGAGCTTTCTCACATGTATGCCGACGCAGGCGCGATGCAGCTCTGCCGCTGGCCCAAGCAGTTTGACGTGATCGTGACAGACAACCTCTTCGGGGATCTCTTGTCTGACATGGCCGCAATGCTCACAGGTAGCTTGGGCATGCTGCCCTCAGCCTCGCTTGGCGTGCCAATGGCCAATGGCCGCCCCAAGGCGCTCTATGAGCCAGTACACGGCTCCGCCCCCGATATTGCGGGCCAAGGCAAAGCCAACCCGATCGCCTGTGTGCTCAGCTTCGCTATGGCTCTGCGCTACAGCTTTGATCAGGGCGCTGAAGCCGACCGCTTGGAAAAAGCCGTCGAAAAAGTTCTCGCCGATGGCCTGCGCACAGCAGATCTTCTCGGAGAAGAAGGTGTCAGCGCGATCAGCACCTCCGAGATGGGTGATGCCATCGTTGCGGCTCTCACAGCCAGCCTCTAAGGCACCTACATGTCACAAACGGCTCCGCCTCTCGCGGGGCCGTTTTGCGTTCAGGCGCTCAGCCCCAGCTCTGAAACCGCCTCGCTCAAGCCCGCCCGAAAGAGCTGTGCTGATGGCGAGACATCCTCCTCCGCCCGCGTCATAACCCCCACTGGTCCCGCGGTAATCCCTGTTTCAATGGGCAGCTGCTCCAAGAGCCCACTTGCGATATCGCCTGCGACAACACTTTGGGAAATGATCCAGACCGCCTCGCTCGCCCGCGTCAGCCCACGACCATAATCGCCCGAAACACTCTCAATCCGATATGGCAACTCGGCCACCCCTTCAGCAATGAAGAGCCTATCCACCAAAGGCCGAATCGCCGCGCGCTCTGTCGGATAGATCACAAGCTGGTCGCGCAGCGCCGCAAGCCGCCGCTCGCCACACAGCGGATGCCCCGTGCGCACAACGAAAGCCACCTGCTCGCTATAAAGCTGCGTAAAGCTGATCCCTGTCATCGTCGCGGGCGGGCCCATCCGGCCAACAACCAGATCAAGCGCCCCAGCGCGCAACCGCTCCATCAAAAAACCGTGCGGCCCATCCTCCACCTTCAGGACTGTCTCAGGTTCCTTCTCTCGAAACTTCAAGCTCGCCAGTGGTAAAACCCGCGCTGCAACGCTTGGCATCGCACCCACAGAAAGAGCCCCCGAGCCCCCTGCCTTAAGCCGCGTCACGCCGTCAAAGCCTTGCCGGAGTGCCGACAGGCTGGCCTCAGCACCTTTCAGAAAAACGGCCCCCTCAGCACTCAGCTCTACGCCACCACGCCCACGGCTCATAAGGCTTGCACCAAGAATATCCTCAAGCTCTTTGAGAATTTTGGAGATCGCAGGCTGTGTCAGCCCAAGCGCCTCGCCCGCCCCCTTGAGACTTTTGTGGCGGGCTATCTCGGCAAAGGCCTCAATATGGCGAAGCTTGATACGGCGGTCCATTACTTTCCTTTTTGGGCAACTATATCGCCATCTAATTCATTTTACATATCAAATTTGACCATTAAAGTTCACGAACTTTCTAGAAAGGCAGACCATGCGTACCCAAGTCGTCATCATCGGCGGTGGCCCCTCTGGCCTCCTCCTCGGACAGCTCCTCCACACCCAAGGCATCGACGCCGTGGTGCTGGAGCGCAAAACGCGTGACTATGTCCTGAGCCGCATCCGTGCAGGCATCCTTGAGACAGGCACAATTAGCCTGATGCACCAAGCAGGCGTTGGCGCACGGCTTGAGGCGGAGGGCTTTGTGCATGACGGCACGATCATCTCCTATGGGGACGAAGAGTTCACCATCAATTTCAAAGAACACACCGATACATCTGTCGTCGTTTACGGCCAAACAGAAGTCACCCGTGATCTGTATGACGCGCGCGAAGCCGCTGGCTTGCGGACACTCTTCAATGTCGAACAGGTCGAAATCCACGGCGCCGACACAGACAAAGCCTACGTCACTTATAATGTCTGCGGAGAGACCCATCGCATTGATTGCGACTTTATCGCTGGCTGCGATGGCTTTCACGGTGTCTCACGCCAAACCATACCGCTGTCCGTGCGCCGTGAATACGAGAAGGTTTACCCCTTCGGCTGGCTTGGCATCCTCTCAGAGACACCCCCCGTCAACGACGAACTGATTTATGCCGCCTCCGAGCGCGGTTTTGCCCTCTGCTCCATGCGCAACGCCAAGCTCAGCCGCTATTATATCCAGTGCTCGCTCTCGGACAAACCCGAAGACTGGACAGACGAAGCCTTCTGGCAAGAGCTGAAGCGCCGCATACCAGCCCAGCACGCCGAAAAGCTTGTCACAGGACCAAGCATCGAAAAGTCCATCGCGCCCTTGCGCAGCTTTGTGACTGAGCCAATGCGCTGGGGCCGCCTCTTTCTCTGTGGTGATGCGGCCCATATCGTCCCACCCACGGGCGCCAAGGGGCTCAACACTGCCGCAAGCGATATTCACTATCTCTTTGAGGGCCTCAAACAACACTACCTTGAGAACAATAGCGCAGGACTGGAGACCTACAGCGAGAAGGCCCTCGCCCGCGTCTGGAAGGCCGAGCGATTCTCGTGGTGGATGACAAATCTTCTGCACCGCTTCCCCGATCAGACCGAGTTTGATCTCAAAATGCAAAAGGCCGACATCGACTTTTTGCGCAGCAACAAATCCGCGCAAAGCGTCATGGCCCAAAATTACATAGGCCTGCCCTACTAGGAGTCTGATTATGAGTGACCGTTACAATAAGGGTATGAACGTGCGCCGCCATATCCTCGGCGAGGCCCATGTCGCCCGTGCCGAAGCCGCCAAAACCGAGTTTGACACTCCATTTCAAGAGCTGATCACAGAAACCGCTTGGGGCAATGTCTGGGCCTCCGACGGCATCCCTGATCGCGAGCGTTCGATGCTGACCCTTGCGCTTCTCGCCGCCTTAGGCAACTTTGACGAGATCCCGATGCACATCCGCGCCACAGCGCGCACGGGCGCAAGCAAGACAGACGTTCTTGAAGTCTTCCAACACGTCGCGCTCTATGCAGGCGTGCCACGCGCCAACCACGCGCTAAAACTGGCCAAAGAGACATATGCCGAAATGGAGGCAGACACATGAAACCAGCCGAGTTCTACCAGCGTGACCGCAACTGGCATCCGCCTGCCCTCACGCCGCCTTACAAAACATCGGTCGCCCGTTCGCCGCGCTATTCGCTCATCTCGCTGGAAAATACCCCAAGCGAAATCACAGGTCCGCGCTTTGGCCACAATGATATCGACCCGCTCGATAACGACCTTCTCAGCAACTACGCCAAAGCAGGCGAGAGCCCCATCGGCGAGCGCATTATCGTTCATGGCCGTGTCTTGGATGAAAACGCCCGCCCCGTGCCCAACACGTTGGTCGAAGTCTGGCAAGCCAACGCAGGCGGACGCTACCGCCACAAAAAAGATACCTATCTCGCCCCGATTGATCCGAACTTTGGCGGCTGCGGGCGCACGTTGTCCGACGCCGACGGCTATTACTACTTCCGCACAGTCAAACCTGGCGCCTACCCTTGGCGCAACGGTATCAATGATTGGCGCCCCGCGCATATCCATGTCTCAGTTTTTGGCTCGGGCTTCGCACAGCGCCTCATCACCCAGCTTTATTTTGAAGGCGACCCGCTCATCGCACGCTGTCCGATTGTCCAGACAATCCCCGATCCAGCCGCGATAGACCAGCTCACAGCAAAGCTTGATATGAACGCAACGATTCCGCTCGATACAATTGCTTATCGCTTCGATATCGTCCTGCGCGGCCGCCGCTCGACGCTCTTTGAAAACAAGCTGGAGGGGAATTGATATGAGCAACGGGCCAAAATACCTTAAAGAAACCCCCTCCCAAACCGCTGGGCCCTATGTTCACATCGGCCTCGCACCGGGGGCGGCTGGCTTTGATATCTACCGCGAAGAGCTTGGCCACGACATCACTGGCCCCAATGCAGCGGGTGAACGCATCCGCGTCGAAGGCCTCGTGATCGACGGGACAGGTGCGCCTGTGAAAGACGTGCTGCTTGAAGCATGGCAGGCCAATGCGGCAGGCGTCTATGCACATCCCGAAAGCGCGGGCGAAGTAGAACAAGGCTTTCGCGGCTGGGGCCGTGTCATCACTGATTTTGCCACAGGCGAATGGGGCTTTGATACGGTGAAGCCAGGAGCAACCCTCGGCCGCAACGGGCAGATGCAAGCGCCCCATATCAACCTCTGGATCGTCGCGCGCGGCATAAACGTGGGCCTCAACACGCGGCTCTATTTTGAAGACGAAGACAACAGTTCCGATCCCGTCCTGAACTCGATCGAATGGGAACATCGCAGAGCAACTCTTGTGGCCAAACGCACAGGCAACACCTACCGCTTTGACATCCGCCTCCAAGGCGACGGCGAAACAGTATTCTTCGATATTTAAGGCATCTCAATGACCAAACCCTGCATTCTCTGCTGCGCCATCACTGGCTCTGTCCCGACCAAAGCGAACAACCCAGCTGTGCCCACAACAATCGCAGAGCAAGTCGAAAGTTCCCTCGCCGCCATTGAGGCGGGCGCAAGTATCATCCACGCTCACGTACGCAACGAAGACGAAACGCCCAGTTCGGACCCCGAGAAGTTCGCCCGCCTTCAAGAAGAGCTGCGCAAGCATGCTCCCGAAGCAATCTTGCAGTTCTCCACGGGCGGTCGCTCTGGTGCAGGCCATGAGCGCGGCGGGATGCTGTCTTTGCGCCCCGATATGGCCTCGCTCTCCGTGGGTTCCAACAACTTCCCAACGCGGGTCTATGAGAACAGCCCTGATCTTGTCGCATGGCTCGCCTCCGAGATGGTCAAATACGAGATCACGCCAGAGATCGAGGCTTTTGATCTCTCTCACATCCTCCAAGCGATCCGCCTTCACTCCGAAGGCACGCTCTTTGGAAAGCTCTATGTGCAGTTCGTCATGGGCGTGAAAAACGCCATGCCCGCTGATAAAGAGGTCTTCGATTATTATGTGCAGATGATGAAGTCCCGCGCACCAAACGCCGAATGGTGCGCCGCTGGCATCGGGCCAAACCAGATCGTTGTCAACGAATGGGCCATCGCTGCAGGCGGGCATACCCGTGCGGGACTTGAGGACAATATGCGCCTTGATCGTGACACCCTCGCCCCGTCCAACGCCGCACTGATCGCGCGCGCAGCCGCGCTTTGTGACAAATACGAGCGCCCCGTCGCAACGGCGGCACAGGCCCGCGAAATGCTAGGTTTACGCCTCGCTTAGAGGAAACCTCTGGAGAATGTGAAACTGCCCCGCAGCGTCCTCACCACAGAGGCACAGCGAGGCTATAACATGCGGCGCGCCCAAGTCAGGCAGTGCCGCTTCCAGCTGGTTGACCACAGCTTCGCGCGCCCCTTGCGCAACCGGCCCCGTCAGGGTCAGATGATAGCGGAAGTCGTCAAAGACATGCGGATAGCCCCAACGCTTGAGGTTCTCTAACTTCCGCTCACTCATATTGGGCCGCAACTTGCGCTCATATTCCGCTGCACTCATAGGCGCGCGAAAGGCCTCAAGCTCAAGCACACAAGCCCCCGCCAAGCGGTTCAACGCCTCACTGTCTCCCCTCGGCACGAGCGCCAAAAACCCACCGATCCGCGCCAATTCAAGCGTGATCTCCACAGGCGCAAGCCCCGCCGCCAGCGCCTCCACAGCCCCAGCAAGCCCGCCCTCGCTCTGGCCTTCCGCCAGCGAAAAAGGCGCCTTCAATGTCGCATGAAAGCCATAGCGCGCAGGCCGTTCCACCAGCGCAGCACCACTCCCTAGCCATGCCGAGCCAAAGGCCCCAAGCGCCCCCTCAGGGCAGTCATAAATCGCATATCGCTTATACATCAGTGGCCCCGCAGCTTCGCCACAACCATCGAAACCGCAAAAGCAATCGCCGCGGCACAGACAATGCTCGGCCCTGCAGGCGTATCAAACCAAAGTGCGCCACGCAGCCCCGCCACAGCCGCCAGTGCACCAAAGCCAAGCGACAGAGCAATCATGCCTTCAGGCGTACGCACATGTGGCCGCGCACTCGCCGCAGGAATGATCAGAAGCGCTGTGATCAAAAGCGCCCCAACTGCCTTGATCCCGACAGCCACAACCAATGCCAGCGCAGCAATCAGTCCCGCCTCCTCAAGCTTTGTGTTGTAGCCGCTCGTCTCCGCCAGATCCGGCGAGAGCACCCAAGTCACAAGCGCCTGCCAGCGCCAGACAAGCCACAGCGCGACAACAGCAGCCACACTCCAAATCAGTGCCAGATCGGCACGCGAGACTGTCAGTACATCGCCAAAAAGATAGGCCTCAACATTGATCACCCGCGATTGCGAACTCATCGCCACAGCCACAAGCCCAAAGGCCAGCGCCGAATGTGCGATCACCCCGAGCGACGAATCCGCCGACTGGCTCCGCCGCGTCAGCGTGACAAACAAAACCGCAACCAAGAGAGCTGCAAACAAAACCCCGATAAATACTGAAACCGCAAAGCCAAGCGACAGGGCAACACCCAGAATCGCGGCATGCGCCATCGCATCGCCAAAATATGCCATCCGCCGCCAGACAACGAACGGACCAAGCGCCCCCGCCGCCAACGAAACACCAAGGCCCGCGAGCCCCGCGCGCACCAGAAAGTCATTGAGCATCAGTGAGCGTCCTCATGGTCGTGGGCGTGGTTATGCCCACAGTTTTCGTCGTGCACGTGATCATGCTCATGACGGTAAAGCGCCAAAGCCCCCTGTGTGCCCGAGCCAAAGAGGCGGCGGTATTCAGGCGCATTGCGCACAATCTCGGGCGTCCCCTCACAGCAGATATGCCCATTGAGACAAATCACACGGTCTGACGCGCTCATCACCACATGCAGCTCATGACTGACCATCATCACAGCACAACCAAGTTCAGAGCGCAGATCTTCAATCAGACGGTAAAACTCGGCTTGCCCGGGTTGGTCCAGCCCCTGCGTCGGCTCATCCAGCATCAAAACATCAGGCTCCACAATCAGCGCGCGCGCCAGCAAAACCCGTTGCATCTGCCCGCCCGAAAGCCCCTCAAGACTGCGCCCCTTCAGGGCCTTCACACCAACACGCTCCAAAGCCCGCTCCGCCGCCGCCTCACTGACACGCCGTGGCACATTGAGAAAGCGGCGCACCGTCATCGGCAGGCTCGCCTCAAGCTCAAGTTTTTGCGGCACATAGCCGATCGTCAAGCCCGCCGCATGGCTGATCTCGCCGCCGTCAGGCTTCAGAACCCCAGCCAACATGCGCAGCAAGGTCGATTTGCCCGAGCCGTTCGGTCCCACAATGGTCACGATCTCACTGGGATCAATCGCAATGTTTACGCCTTGCAAAACAACATCGCCGCCAAAGCTCTTGGTAAGCCCGCGCGCCTCAATCAAGCTCATGCGCCTGCCTCCGGAATACATTTTGGGCAAAGCCCTTCCGCCTCGATCACCATAGACTCAATCTGAAACCCAGCCTCGCCTGCGCTTTGGCCAAACGGCCCTTGGCTCTCTGTTTCGGCAACGCGCCCACAGTCACGGCAGATCATAAACGCTGCATCATGCGCTCGTCCGGGGTGGGCACAAGCCACATAGGCGTTGAGCTTTTCAATACGGTGCACAAGCCCTTGCTCAACCCAAAAGCCAAGCGCCCGGTAAGCAACAGGCGGCTTTGAGCCAAGCCCTTCTGCCGCCAGCCTCGCAAGAACATCATAAGCGCCCATCGCCTCATGCGCCTCAAGCAAGATCTCCAAGACCCGCTTGCGCACAGGCGTCAGTTGCAGCTTGCGCGCAGCACAAAGAGCCTCTGCCGCCGTCATCGAGGCCGCTTTACAACGGGTATGATCATGCGTGCCAAAGCCCGTCAGAGGGGCGCTCGGCGCTTTTTTGGAATTCATATCTTGACTCATACTGTTATGTTATAACATATCGCCACTAACGTCTACTCAAGTTTTGGAGTCCCTATGCTAAAATATCTGATCACCACAACCGCCCTTTTCGCAACGCCCCTCACCGCAGATGCCTTGCGCGTTGTCGCTGACATTCCACCTTTGCATAGCCTCACCGCCCAAGTCATGGGCGATCTCGGCACACCTGAACTCCTCACACCGGCAGGAACATCCCCCCATAATCACGCCCTGCGCCCCTCCGAGGCGGCTCGGCTGCAAAATGCTGATCTTCTGGTCTGGGTCGGCCCCCTCATGTCGCCATGGCTCGGCAACGCCAAGGCAGAAATGGCCCCCGATGCAGCCAGCATCGCGTTGATGGAAACCCAAGGCACACTGCTCCTCGACAAACGCGGCGCACATGATCACGACCACGATCACGACCATAGCGAAGAAGAGCACACAGAAACCAAAGACAGCCACGATCATGATCATGACGATCACACAGAACATGCAGATCACGATGACCACGCAGATCATGAAAATCACGGCGATGATCACGCAGAAATGGAAACAGACAAAGTCCGAAAAGACGCCCACGTCTGGCTCAGCCCCGACAACGCCATGGCTTGGCTGCCGATCCTTGCAGAAGAGCTCGCAAAACTCGATCCAGCTAATGCAGAAACCTACCGCGCCAATGCAGCAACAGCCGTCGACGCGCTCAAGCAGCAAGTCGCCAAGACCGAGGCCCGCCTTGCACCTCTTTCAGGTGGTGAATTCCTCACAGCCCATGACGCCTATCAGTATTTTCAGGCCCGCTTTGGCCTCACGTCTCACGCCGCTGTCTCAGACGCCGATGATCAGGATGCAGGTCCAGCCCATTTGCGTGCGCTGCTCACACAAGCGCCAGATCTTGGTTGCTTTGTGATTGAACCCAGCACCCCGAAAGCAAGTGTCACATTGGTGACCGAAACATTGAATATCCCTGCCGTCACCATCGACGGCCTTGGCGCCGCTCTGCCCCTTGGCGCGGACCATTACAGCGCGTTGATGGAGCACCTCACTTCTGGGTTCGAAAGCTGCCTCTCGCGCTGATCAGCCTTCCTCTTTCCAGAAATATACCCAAAGAGTGCGAGGGGGCAGAGCCCTCTCGCCTCAGTCGGATTTTCGCAAAGCGAAAATTCGACCCCTCAGCCACGGCCCGCCGCGATCTGACAAAGCATTTCAAACATAATCGACACACCAAGAAACGCCGTACCACCGCTTGCATCAAACGGCGGCGAAACTTCAACAAGATCCGCCCCGACAATGTTCACGCCGCTCAGACCACGCACCACCTGTAGCGCTTGATAGGAGTTCGGGCCGCCCACTTCGGGCGTGCCTGTTCCAGGCGCAAAGGTCGGGTCAACAAAGTCGATATCATAGCTCAAATAGGTCGCACCCGTTCCCGCAATCTCGCGCGCCTCGGCCATAACGTCCTCAGGCCCACGCGCATGAAACTCCTCGATCGGGACAATCCGAATGCCCTCGGCCTTGGCAAAATCACGGTCCTCAGAGTCATATTGCGTCCCACGTATCCCAATCTGGATCACGCGCTTGGGGTCAAGCAACCCCTCCTCACAGGCCCGCCGAAATGGCGTACCATGGGTATACATCGTCCCATCAAAATAAGAGTGAAACAGATCCGTGTGGCTGTCAAAATGGATCATCCCAACAGGCGCTTTTTCCGCCACCGCCCGCAAGATCGGCAAGGATGAAAGATGATCTCCGCCCGCGGTCAACGGCAAGATACCAGCCGCAATCACATCCTTATAAAACGCGGTGATCCGCTGCATCGAGTCCTGAATATCCGCAGGGTTTGGCCCGACATCACCAAGATCGGCACAGTTCATCGCCTCAAACGGGCGCACTCCGCTCACGCCATGCTCCGCACGGATCATTGTCGAAGCATCGCGCAACTGGCGCGGCCCGTGGCGCGGGCCGGGGCGGTTCGTTGTTCCGCTGTCCCAAGGCACCCCGATGATGCCCACATCAACATCCGCCCAGCGCGCGTCACCGCGCGGCAGATGCGGCAGCCGCATAAATGTCGGAATGCCCGCAAAGCGTGGCAGGTCCATCCCCGACACCGGCTGAAAAAAATGATCGCTCATGTTCGCTCCTTAAGTCTCTTGCGCGCGGTCACTGCACCGTCGCCCTGTTCTTCTATCCGCTCGATTGCGGCCAAGATCGGCTCGTAAGCCACGGCCATATGATACGCATTCGCGTGCAAAAGCGTCTCGCTGTCCACAACCCAAGCGACATGTCCTTTCCAAAACAGCAAATCTCCCCGCCGAAGCGGCGCATCCTCGGCAAGCGTCTCCCCAAGCGCGGCCTCCTGCATGTCGCTGTCCCCGCCACAAGCAATCCCGCAGGCAGAGCACCCCGCCTGCACCAGACCCGAACAATCTATCCCGAAGGCCGAGTTCCCACCCCAGAGGTAAGGCGTCCCGAGCAACCGCTCCGCCACAGTCACAGGGTCGTTCTCTGGCTCCATGCCGCTCAAGTGCACCAGCGGCACAAACCCTTCAGGCACCTTCGCAAAACTTTCCTGCTCGCGCAAAACACGCAGACGGCTGCCCATGCTCAAGCTGGCGCGATCCGCACTCTTCATATCGGCTTGCGTATAAATATGCGTCGCCCGCGCGCTCACCACATGTGTCGCGTCACGCACAGCGCCAAGGCTCGCTTCACGCACATATCCGACATAGCCATCAAGCGCGCTCACGACATAAGCCCAGCCATCAAGCTCCTCCAAGACAGTCACAGCCTGCCCTGCCAGAAGCTGACGGTCCCGCTTGCCATCTGGCGCACGCAACAGATCCACCACAGGCAACATCACTTGCTTGCGCTGCCCTTCTACAAACTTCTCCGCCTCGACTTGCCCCTGCAAGTGCGCAGCAGCGACGCGACCGTTGTTTGGCGTGGTGCGGCGGTCGCTCATAGCTTCAGCATCACAGGCAGCGCCTCAAGCAACGCGCGCGCCGCCATGCCCACGCCCCCCTTGGGCCGTGCTGGCTTGGCTGCAGGGTTCCAGCCATACACATCAAAATGCGCATAGTTTGTCTCTCCCGCAAAGCGCCGCAAAAAGAGCGCCGCCGTAATACAGCCCGCAAACCCACCGCTTGGCGCATTGTCCAGATCCGCAATCCCGGGTTCAATCATCGCCTCATAAGGCTCCCAGAACGGTAGCTGCCAAACAGGGTCTTGTGCATGAATGGCCCCCGCCTCCAAAGCGTTTACAAATCCAGCATCATCCGAAAAATACGGCGCCAGATCAGGCCCGACAGCCACTCGTGCCGCGCCTGTCAACGTCGCCATAGAGATCATCAAATCAGGCGTATCCTCTGCACCGAAGCTAAGCGCATCCGCCAGCACAAGACGCCCTTCGGCATCCGTGTTGTTGATCTCAACGGTCAGCCCCTGACGGCTCGTCAGAATGTCACCAGGTCGAAAAGCATTGCTGCTGACAGCGTTTTCCACCGCAGGGATCAACACCCGCAACTGAACCTTCAGCCCCAGCGCCATAATCATCTCAGCCAGCCCCATGACAGTGGCCGCGCCGCCCATGTCCTTTTTCATCAAGGCCATGGAGGCCCCAGGCTTGAGATTCAGCCCGCCAGTATCAAAGCATACCCCCTTGCCCACAAGCGTCAGCTTTGGGCCTATCTCTCCCCAACGCATATCAATCAGCCGTGGCGCTTGGTCGCTCGCGCGGCCCACCGTATGAATCAATGGAAAGTTTTCGTCGAGCAATGCTTCGCCGCGGATGACGTGAAACTGCGCCCCATGCGCTTGCGCCAAAGCACTCGCCGCCGCTTCAAGCGCAACAGGCCCCATGTCATTGGCTGGTGTATTGATCAAATCGCGGGTCAGCGCTTCGCCCTTGGCAATCGCCTCGATGCGCGCGGCGTCTACACCCTCAGGCGCCACAAGCTGCGCTGCAGGGGCTTTCGCCTCAGCATATCGGTCAAAAATATATTGCCCCAAAAGCCAACCAAGCGCCTCTGTTTCAAGCTGCGCGCCTGCAAGATCGCTCACCAACTTATATGTCCCCCGAGGCAGCTTGGCCGCAGCTCCCGCCAAACCAAAGCGCGCCCGCTTGCGGGCCGCGGCTGTCCCGTAACCCGCGATCGCGCAGAGCATACTTCCGTCCGTGGCTGGGACGGTTAGCGCCTCGCCAAGTGTAGCAGCAAAGCCTGACTGCATCACCCAAGCTTTGGCCGGCGCACTCTGGCGCGCGAGCCAGCCGTCAAATGCCTCGACCTCCAACAAATAAAGCGGAATCGCGTCGGCATCGGCAGGGGCAAATTTCAAATCCACGGGTGAGTATCCTTTGGCTGGTTTCTGACGCCAGCCTAGAGCAACTCACAAAGAAGAGGGAACCACATTCTTACGTCTCAGATCGAAAGATCCTGTAGCTGCCAGATTTGGGTGAGTGAGCTCTCTCCCATTCGCATCAGCCGTTGCAGCACAGCCGCCAGCGCCGTGCCATCATTGGCATCAACACAAGCCAAAACATCCCCCGCAACGCGGGCCAGCGTGCCCATTCCGATCTGCCCAGCAATCGCGCCCATAGAGCGCACAGTCTTACGCATCTCGGCAATCTGCCCACTCCGATAGAGCCTGTCTGTCTGCGCGAGCTTCACAGCCAGCTCTTCCATCGCGCGACAGACCACATCTTCAGCCGCAGAATCACCAAGTTCCTCATAGAGCTGCTCTAGCTTCTCCGCATCAAGCTGAGCAGGCTCGCTCATCGCAAGCATCGTTACCTGTTTCATTGTCTCACCCTTTGGTTCTTGCCCCACGGCAAGCGTCAATATGACAGGCAATCCCTCGCAATTGGTTTATCGCCAAGCGCCTTTTCTCTCGAATTCTTTGACAATGCAGACTATTCAGGACTCCAAGACAGCCCAAACGCAACGGACAAGACGATCATGCACACAACAAAACCACTGCCCCAGTATCTCGTTCAGCGTTTCCAAGGCTGGAAAGCCACCACCTATACAGAGAATGAAAGCTGGTATCGCCGCCTCGCCGATGACGGCCAGCACCCGCGCGCCATGTTGATCACATGTTGCGACAGCCGTGTGCACGCAACCTCGATCTTTGGCGCGGAGCAGGGTGAATTCTTCTTGCACCGTAACATTGCAAATCTCGTGCCACCCTATAAGCCCGATGGCGCCCAGCACGGCACCTCCGCCGCGATCGAATACGCCGTAACCGTGCTCAAAGTCGCTCATATCATCATTATGGGTCACTCAAACTGCGGTGGCGTCGCAGGCTGCCTTGATATGTGCGCAGGCCGTGCACCCGAGCTTGATCAAAAAGAGAGCTTCGTTGGCCGCTGGATGGATATCCTGCGCCCGGGCTACGAGCGCATCAAGGATCTTCCCGAACAAGACCAGGCCATTGCCCTCGAAAAAGAAGCGGTGCTCGTCTCTCTGCAAAATCTCAAGACCTTCCCATTCGTCGCCGACGACGTTGAAAGCGGTAAGATTTCAATTCACGGCCTCTGGCACAATATCGGCGAAGGCTCGATTGAAGAGTTTCTGTTCAAGGAAGGCAAATTCTGCAAAATCTGATTTCAAAATCAGAGCCTCAAGCAGTCACCTGACAAAAAAACTCAAGAAAACTCTTCCCTGAGCCGTTTTTTCGCTTATCTAGGTAAAAATTTGTGAAAAACGAGGGACACCATGGCCGAAATCCTAAGCTTGGCAGCCAACAATCTGCTGTCGCCCATTGTTCTGTGCTTTGTCCTTGGCGTCGCCGCCTCGCTCGCAAAGTCTGATCTCTCGGTCCCTGAGGCCGCCGCCAAGGCGCTCTCGATTTACCTTCTCTTCGCCATCGGCTTTAAAGGCGGTGTCAGCGTCGCAGCCCACGGCGTCGATATGACCCTCGGCCTCAGTCTCGTCGCAGGCGTCATTCTCTCAGCGCTCCTGCCACTCCTTGCTTTCGCGCTCCTGCGCGCACTCTCAGGGCTCGACAGGCTCAATGCCGCAGCCGTGGCCGGCCACTATGGCTCGATCTCAATCGTGACATTCGTCGCAGCCACCTCGGTGCTCGAAAGCAGCGGGATCGCCTCCGAAGGCTATATGGTCGCCGTCGCCGCCGCGATGGAGGCCCCCGCTATTCTCTCCGCCCTCTGGCTCATCTCGCGCGGCGAAAGTGGCCGCATGGACGCAAGCCTTTGGCGCGAAATCATGCTCAACGGCTCCATCGTGCTCTTGGTTGGCGCATTCTTCATCGGCATGATCACAGGTCAGGAAGGCTTGGACGAAATCTCAAGCTTCGTTGTCTCGCCCTTCAAAGGCGTGCTCTGCCTCTTCCTGCTTGATATGGGCCTCGTCGCGGGCCGCGGCCTTGCCAAAGGCGGCAAGCTTCTCGGCTGGGGCAGTATCGCCTTCGGCGTCATCATGCCTCCCATCGGCGCAGCCCTTGGCCTAATTGCAGCGCTGATGCTTGGCCTCTCGCTTGGCGGAACAGTGCTGCTCATGACCCTCTCGGCCTCGGCAAGCTACATCGCCGTGCCCGCCGCGATGCGCGTGGCCCTGCCAGAAGCAAACCCGTCGATCTACCTCACGCTCTCTCTCGGCGTCACCTTCCCATTCAACCTCGTGCTCGGCATCCCGCTCTATCTCGCGGTCGCCAGCTTTGTCTTCGGAGCCTGATCCATGCAAACCCACAAAGCCAAACGCGTCGAAATCACCATTGAAAAAATCATGCAGTCGCGCCTGTCGGACGCGCTTGTCAAAGCCGATGTCCACGGCTTCACAATCCTCCCCGTGTATGGCGGTTCAGGCCGCTCGGGCCTCTGGGATCGGACAGGCCAAGTCGGCCGCGCCGAAGGCATGGTGCAATTCATCTGCATCGTGCGTGAAGAGCGTCTCGACGCCTTGCTCACCGCTGCCTTCAAAGTCGTGGAAAAGCACATCGGCGTCGTCAATATCACTGATTGCGAAGTCTTGCGCGCCGAGCGCTTCTAGGGGCGAGGGATCTCCCGGCATCGGTCGGATTTGGCTCAGCCAAATTCGACCGCCCTACTGCAAAACTTTCCCTTCTGGCCACTCAAGCTGATACTTTAGCGTCACAGATTGTTTGCTGCCCGCGCCCAGTTCAAACGCCCACGCCAGCACACCCTGCCTGTTGTCATAATTCTGCTCGCTCGGGCGCGGGCTGGCCTGCCAGTCAATCGCAAGCTCCTCCTGCTCTGAGTATGGCACACGGTCAAACAGCTTCACAGGCCAGTCCTGCCCCGTCAGGTTTTCCACTTCAATGACAACCTCCTCGCTCAACTCAGTTGAGCGGCTGATCATCCCGCGATCCCCCTCGTTGCGCGTCACACTCCGCATCAAGCGCAAGCCGTCAATCGCTCCAAAGGGAATATCCGCCTCCGCCCCGGCAGGGATAACCTCATTCAAACTGCTCTGGCCCATAAAGCGCCCGTCAAGATAGAGGTTCATATACGGCGTTGGTAAAATAAGCTCGCCCGTGTCATTGGTGATACCCGCCATCATAAAGCCCGTGGCGTCATAGAGCGGCGCTGCAAAAGCCAGCACCTCCGCGTCAGTCTCCACAGTGCCAAGCGTAATACGCAAACTGTCAGCCCGATTGGCTACACTCACTGGCTCGGGGTAGTCATAAGTCACAGCCAGCCCGTCATAGCTTGGCGCAGCCACCGCCGCATCGGCCACAACCATCGGCGCTTCCGCAAGCGCACCCTCGCGCGAAAGACTGCTCAGTTCTATCTGCTTGCTCTGGCGCGGCATTGCCATAGGCGGGTCCATAACCCCGCGCTGCCAGCCAAAAACCTCGTTCGGCTCGATCTGTTCGCTCGGCCGCACAGTCGAAAGCGTCAGACTCACACCAGCCCAGTCTTCCCCTGTGCCTTGACGGATCATCGCTCCCCGCTCAATCGACAGCCGCCCCTCTTGCTTGTCCAACCGCATGTCATAGGTTGGCATCCAACCCGCATCATAATGCATATAAGACACAGTGATCACACCTTCCGCCGCACTCTCGGAACTGGCCGCAATGCTGAGCTGCACACTCCCCTCGTCTTCGGTCTGCAGCGCTGCCAGCACCTGCTCTGCCGTCGCCAGAGCCTCACGCGCCTCCCTCAAGGATCGCTCTGCTTCATCGGCGCGAAACTTCGCATCAAAGCTCGCCTGCCGCGCCGCCAAAGTCTCCTCACCGATCATCACAGCCAAGTCGCGCAGCGCGCCTGCATCCATGCCAGCGGTCTTTTCGCCCTCGCCGAGCCCACGCAGAAAAGACACCCGTGCATCGGCGGCCTCGCTCTCCAGCCGGATCATCAAGACATCAGCCTCGCCCTTGCGCAGTAGCGCTGCAAGCCGCTCCACATCGGCCTTCGCCGCCTCGATTTCTTCGCTCACAGAGGCATCTCGCGGCAGCACATAATCACTGCGCCCCGTGATTGCGCCCATCCGCGCGCCAGTCATTTCGACACGCACACGCGACAGATCGGTCGAGCGCGGCAAATCTGTCAAGATAAGCTCATGCCCCCCTGCAGGCATCACATAAGGAACCCGTCGCACAATGGTGGCCCCCTGCGGATAAAGCGTAACTTCAGACACATCGCTCGTGAGCGGGATGATATCGGCCATAACAACCGAAGGAAAAAGCGACAAAACAAGAGCCGTAACGCGCATGAGAACCTCCTAAATACCGCCCCACAAGACGCGAACACAGCCAGAGGCGCAAGCCCAGCCCTTCCATCACCTCCAAGCAGACAGCTTTCTAAGCAAGCCTCCGCCGACCGGAACGTCTTTTTCTTTCCAAACATATCCAAGGGAGTCTGGAGGAGCGCCCCAGCGAGCAGCCAAAAAGCGCCGGAAGACATACCCCAAAACGAAAAGGGCCAGCCTCTCAGCCAGCCCTCCCAAATCTCGTCTCAAAGCGCTTTTAGCCCTTTTTGAGAACCTCACGACCCAACAGCTCGGCAATCTGAACAGCGTTCAGAGCCGCACCCTTGCGCAGATTGTCTGACACACACCAAAGGTTCAGACCGTTATCAATCGTGCTGTCTTGGCGAATGCGGCTGATAAAGGTCGCAAAGTCACCGACACATTCAACAGGGCTAACATAACCACCGTCTTCGCGCTT